>NZ_JAGTPT010000001.1:0-331943 GCF_018195675.1 Brevibacillus sp. NL20B1 | reverse complement strand
ATTCCTCTCGGTTAGAGAAGTAAATTAGCCAATCCGAGTCAATATAGACTCCTAAGTTGTTGCCTGCGGTTCTCACCATTCCGCATACTCTCCCATATTGTGATACTTTTTGCTGCTTACCCTTTTTTGTTAATCTCCATCAGTAAAGCTTCGATGAGGCGAATAATCGATTCTCGGGTAGGAAACATGCGAATGACACGTTCTCGTAGGCGAATTTCTTCGTTGAGTCGCTCCATTGTGAAGATCAGCGATAAAATCCCCAATAGAATCGGTTGAAAATTCCCCATTTTCATCGCAGACTCTCTCCTTGGAGGAGAGAGAAATTATGGTAAAGAATGGGGAGTTTTACATGATTCACGAGATGAGGAAACGTGGCATGAGTATTACTCGGATCGCGCAGGAAATGGGGAGGGATCGAAAAACCATTCGTAAGTGGCTAAACAAGAAGGAACCTGAATCCTATCAGCGAAAGGTCACTCGTCTCGGCAAGCTGGATCCGTTCAAGGATTACGTTCGCCGCCGAATGGAGGAAGGTTGCCTGAATGCGAGAGTTATCCTGGAAGAAATCAAGGCAAAAGGGTATACCGGTGGGATTACCACTCTGCGAGTCTTCATGAAACCGTTCCGGCCCACCGTCATCAGCAAAACCACCGTCCGATTTGAAACAGATCCCGGATACCAAGCCCAAGTCGATTGGGGACGGTTTACGGTGGACTGGCACGGCAAACCAAAACGGCTCTATGCGTTTGTCATGGTCCTCAGCTATTCTCGCATGATGTATCTGGAGTTCACTGAAGATGAGAAGTTGGATACGCTCATCAGTTGTCACCATCGGGCTTTTGAGTATTTTGGAGGGGGTACGGAGGTGATGCTGTACGACAACATGAAGACCGTTGTGAAAGACAGAGATGAACAGGGCCATCCCGTCTGGAATGAGCGTTTTTCCCGATTTGCCAGCCACCACGGCTTCCTTCTTACGAGCTGCCGGCCCTATCGCGCTCGCACTAAAGGAAAGGTCGAAAACGGAATTGGCTATGTTCGCAAGAACTTTTGGCCGCGCGTTCGGGCATTTACCGGATTGGACGATCTGAATCGCCAAGCACGCGAGTGGTTGAATCAAGTAGCTAACGTGAGGATTCATGGAACCACGCACGTCAGGCCGGTTGACCGCTGGCATGAGGAAAAGCTGAAACCCATGAACCCAACGCCGTTTGCGGTCGTCGACCGTCATGCTCGGAAGGTATCAGCCGACTGCCTGGTATCGTTTGAGGCTAACCGTTACTCCGTTCCCTTCCGTTTTATGGGGCAAATCGTGCATGTCCAGGACGACAAGAACGGACACATCCGGATTTACAGTGGAGACATCCTCATCGCGGAACATCCCAAGGCCGTCCAAAAAGGGCAGCTGGTCATCAACAAAAAGCACTTCGAAGGACTGCGCCCAACCGGTCAACATCGAGTTCCTGCCCCAATGCCCAAACTTGTTGACCGACCAGCCCCTGAAGTGCTGGAACGAAACTTATCCGTGTATGAACAATTCCTCGACGAGGCGGTGAGGCTCCAATGATTGGGCTGCAAGAACGTCTTGAGGATGCCTTCCACCAATTCGCATGGACTCGCATTCCCGAGGTGCTTCACCACCACGCCGAAGAAGCTTCCAAACACAATATATCGTATCTGGAATTTCTGGACAAGCTGCTGCAGGAGGAGTTGGCGGCAAAATGGGATCGGTATATCCGGACCCGGACACGTCTAGCCAACTTGCCCTTTCACAAGACCCTGGATCAATTCGACTTTCGTTTCCAACCATCCATCGATGAACGGCGAATCCGGGATCTGGCGACCCTTCGGTTTATCGAGCACCAGGAGAATCCCATTTTCCTCGGCCCGCCCGGTGTGGGGAAAACACATTTGGCCGTTGCACTGGCTTTGGAGGCGATTAAGCAGCGGTATACGGTGTATTTTACAACCGCCCATGATCTCGTGCAAACGCTTCAGCAGGCCGATCAGAACCATACGATCAAACAAAAAATTCGCATGTACACCAAGCCGCGTCTCTTGATCATCGATGAGATCGGCTATCGCAAGATGGACGAACCGGCAGCCCATTTCTTCTTCCAAATCATCTCCGAACGATACGAGACCGGCTCTATCATCCTCACTTCCAACAAGTCGTATGGTTCATGGGGAGAAATCTTTGGAGACTCTATACTGGCCACAGCCATCCTGGATCGTTTGCTGCATCATTCCACCACCATCAACATCAAAGGGGAGAGTTACCGCATCAAGGAGAAGAAAAAGGCGGGATTCTTCCGACCAGGAGAAGATGAAAACAACTCAAACGGGTAGTCTTGTCTATATCCGCCCCCTAAGGGGCGTATAAATACTCTCTTACTGGGGAATTTTCGATTGATTTTTTTTGAGGAATTTTCTTTTGATCTTGACATTAGGAAAATGAATGTTAAAGACAAAGAAAGTACCTTCCACTTCACTAAATGCGTTCAACGGCACTTTTGAGCCATCTTCGTCATCAGATGAACAAGCACTCGCATCATGGTCTGTGCCGATACCAGTACCCCACTTCGACCGTCTGAGCCACATGCCAACTGGTTTATGAGATGTGGTTCAGGAATCTAACCAGCTACACTCCTCCAAACAGTCATTGTATGATGTCCGAAAATAGTCAGTTGCTACCACATCTCTGAAACATTAGTCAGAGCATCCATGACTCTATCACGTCACCAGACGCACAGAATCGGCTTGTGAGATATGATGTAGGTATAGGAGCAATGTGATACCCCCCAACCAACGAAAACGAAAATAGCCCTATTGCAGACCGTTTTAGAACGTAAAGGTAGTCTATTCAGCATTTAATGGTTATTTCTGCAAATAACGAGATGAGTATTTGCTTTTGCACAGCCTTCTTAGCGTTTATCTATTCTTTATAGTTCTCTCTTCATGTTTTTACTGTATCAGTACTGCTCGATTTCATGCATGGATGACTCCCCTATAAGTGTCAACTGCGCTCAAAACTTAGCACTAATAAATTTCACCGTGTACAGATTCAAATTAATGGTTTTGATTGTTTGAAGACAGGTTTGTTCCTGTCTTTTTTCTGTATGCTTAAATCTAAAATCTAATTGTCAACCTCTTATTATATTCAGATAACACATGACATTAGTCCTATTTACAACCAAATTCCCCCAAAATAAACTATAAGTGTAATATAACGCATATATAGGGGTGTATTGTTATGCTTAGACTCTTCAAAAAAGCTGTTTTAAGCCTTTTGTCTACGTCTGTATTGGCTGTATCTCTAGCAATTCCAGTCTCAGCGTCAGCCGCACCTTCAACACAGTACACAACAGCAGGACCAAATTTTGAGGTTGGGACGCAACAAGTAGAGCCTTATGGTTGGAAGACGAAGATAACAAAAGAAGGTGTAGAATTAGCCGCTAGTTATATTAGAAATGGTGGATATGCCCTAGAGAAAGCAATATCAAAGCTTTCCCCAACTGCCGCTAGAGCATTCGGCAGATGGGCTGATAATATTGCCGACTTCTTGGACGACCTTTGCAAAGGGTGGGATGAAGCGGAAGAATACGCTATTTCTTATGTAAAAGACCAAGTAAGAAACTTCCTAAGAGAGAATACAAAACTCTCCCCTGGTACAATCGAGGAGATTGTTGTTGCGGTCGATTGGTTGCTCTGGTTCGTTGCTTAGTTAAATCACCAAGGGGGAATCAGATTGAGTCAGGAATTTACCTACTATGATTGGTTATTAGAGCAAAATCTAACATCTGAGCAAGAATCTAAACTAAACATCCTACTTTATTTGATTTCAGATAAACTGACAAACGAGAAGATTGTCGAAGATTATGACAGGAAAATACGTCAAACAGCACCAGAATTTGTGCATATACTTGATGCTCCTGAGATAACTCATGAGTTGATAATTACCACTTTGGTTGCAAACTTTCAGCTAACAAGAGAATCGGTTTCTCAAATGTTTGAGGGTATGCGTAATCAAGGTAATTTTGCGAAGCTTGCAGAATTTATGAAAGAATATAAATAGCCAAGCTCGCAAGCTATAACAGACAGAACCTTATCCATTAGCAAAGACAACAGGATTAAGTGTAAACCCTAATCATTCCAAAAACTTACAAAATGAACGGAACATCAACCTAAAGGTAGTTCCGTTCATTACTTTTATGTTTATGCAGCGCTAGTGAGTTTAAAGATTTCACCTTATGATAGAAATGAAGATGCTTCATTAGGCTACTCATATACCTTTCCTAAATTGAGGATTGTCCCTTTGGAGAAGAAACGTACTTAATGATGAGGATTTAGAAGCAGATTGGTTTAAAGAACTTAAACCAAGTATACAAGAAGATGAGATGAGGAATTTATATTTTGAAACAGTAACTATTTTCAAATTATCTCATGAAGAGTAACAGGGCAAGGTTTGCAACCTGCCTTGTTTTATGTTGCAGTTGAAAAATTAAATGTCAGTAAGATGTCCCACATTATGCGTTCGCTTATGGAGGGTAAATTCATGCAACCAGACATAGTGCCAATACTGGATTCATTCAAGGTTAGAGTATCCAAAGGCTATACGCTCATTCAAGAAGAATATACTGGTGATTTGATTAATGTGGAGTTTCAGTGGAATGAGCCTGCATCAAAAGAAGAAATCGAGTCCATCACAGAGAAAACAGGATGGGTATTGCCTAACAGCTACAAGGATTTTTTGTCAATACACAATGGGGCTATTCTATTTATGAGTGAAACGCATCAGTTTTGTTTGCATTCAATCGAAGAGATAATGCAGTATCACGCTAGTAGAGACAATACATTTCCCCCTAGTTGGTATCACATGGGGACTTTCTACGGACACTGTCAACGCCGACTTAATTTTGACCCACCATCGCCGGTTTAGAATTGACCCACCCGGCGATTTTTTGTTGGCCAGGTGGAAGGGGGATTCGTGGGTTCCAGTCCTCATCTTCTCACGAAGTCGGTAACTCTTCCCCCTAACATTGACGAATTGGGAATGGGGGAAGAGCTAATCCTGGATAGTTCAGCAAATATTGGATCGTCCCTATCAGTTCCCCCATACACCGAACTCTTGTTGCTGGTTCTCGTGCTGTTTAATAAAAGAGTTTAGTTTCCGCAATCTTCTCAATTTGAAGACTTTCTTTTACTGTGATCTTTTTCCCATCGCTAACTCCGCAACGGGTACACCTGCCAGCCTCATTTCAGCAGCCTTAACTTGATTTCAGCAGGATAACTTACTCTCGTAGCCACAGAAAAAACACCTCCAAGGTTGTCTCCATATCTTACGAAATGGATGCAATTTCTTGAAGGTGTTTTGATTTGTCTCACGTTATGGGGGCAGTCAAGGACAGTAATTTCAAAGCTTCACATTTTTAGTTTAACTCCCCCTTTGGAAATAAAAGCTCCGTATATTTTATTAATATTACACTACAAATTATAGACAGTAAGAGATTGGATATTAAAGGCGGATAAAATATAAAGTGATTTGCTCCAAGAAATACTATGAATTCAAAAAGAGTTATACATAAAAGCAAGATAAACAACAGTTTGCTTTTTAGTCTGTAGATGATAAATATAGCCAGTGCCATTAAAAGAAAACGAATTACAGTCAGTTTTGAAACGCCCCAAAACTCATCCCATGGTATTACACCCTGGTTAACATCATCTACAATCACAAAATACACAAACCCTTCAAGCATTGTACTACCAATAATATAAACAGACAAGATCAATAAAATAACAGGACGGAAAACTTTTTGTGCCAAACCCATTTTCCAAATACCCCCATTATTTAGAATCAGTTCCATTATACACAACCTATTTAACCATTTCAAATGGTTTTACTTAGCTCCCCTTTATTTAAGTAACAGACAGGATATAGCAAAATTTTACACAAAATAGTATAATGCGATTAGTTCAATTGAACTACTTTTGACTTTAGAACGAACTCATATTCGCAGTCGAGGTGAAGGATGTTGAAACTTACGTATTCCCCTACTCCTTTGGAATCGTGGGTCTCACAATTCTATCTATCCCTCGGTATTCGAGAGCCTATTGATTTAGTAGAGTCCCAAATCGCAAAAGCCTTAAACATCTTTCTTGTGTATAAGGACGTCCCCTCAATGTCGTACGAATTTGGACGTTTCAGGAGCATCACCATAGACAGAAGGCTTCCTGTCAAAGTTCAACGGGAACATTTTTACCATGAGCTTTGTCATATCCTCCGTCATGCTGGACGACAATTTATGATGCCGAAAGCGTTTCGAGAGCTTCAAGAGTGGGATGCCCGGAATTTCACAAGGTATGCTGCGTTGCCTTTACATATGATTACAGCTATTGATGTTAAGCAGCCGGGAATTATTGAAGTATTATCGGACCGGTTTATGGTGACTCCGGAGTTGTGTGCGGAAAGGTTGAGACGGATCAAAGAAAAAATTTATAATTCAGCTTGAAAAGTATGGTAAATGTTGCTAGAGATTTTTTGACCAATTCCCCCAGCAGGGGAATTAATTTAGGTAACGAAATCGAACATATATTCCCATACTTAATGAAACAAGGTGATAACTATGTTGAACCGATTAGCCGTTTATGCGAGGGTATCGTCAGACGACCAAGCTGAACGCGGTACAATAGAAAACCAGTTAGAGTTCGCACGAAAGTATGCTGACCTCCACCAGCTTGAAATCGTGAAGTGGTACAAGGATGACGGTGTAACTGGTACCATTCCCCTGGATGCTCGACCTGCGGGGCGAGAACTTCTTGAGGACGCTAAGAACGGCCAGATCGATCTCCTCCTCATCTATCGGCTTGACCGATTGGGCAGATCAGCGCGTATCATTTTGAACGCCGTACATGAATTAGAAGGCTACGGTGTAAAAATCCGTTCCATGACCGAACCCTTTGACACTGGAGACCCTTCTGGCCGTTTCCTCCTCACGATCTTGGCCGGTGTTGCTGACCTGGAACGAGAAACGATCCTGGAACGTATGTGGTATGGAGCCAACCGAGCTGCACGTACTGGCAAGTGGCTTGGAGGCATTGTTCCGTATGGTTATCGAGTAAATCGCGAGGGATTTTTGGAGATTAACGAAGATCCACTCCCCCACTCTGACATGAGCGAAGCTGGAGTCGTCCGGTTAATCTTCCACATGATTGCCAACCAGGGACATTCCTGCATCAAGGTTGCTGATTACCTAAACGCGCTAGGTGTTCCGACTTCATATACCAAAGATGACCGGAAAGTAACACGAGGGAAACGGAAGGAGAAAACCTCAGGTATCTGGCGGCCAGCACGAATTCGCAACATCATTATCAATACCACCTACAAAGGGCTGCACCAGTACGGAAAACGAAGCAATAGGAAACGTGAGATTATTGAGCGTGAGGTTCCGGCTATTGTTGATGTGGAAACATGGGAGAAAGCTCAGCAGGTGCTAAAAAATAACCAGATTGAGGCTCTCCGAAATACAAAAAATCGTTACTTGTTGCGTGGACTAATGAAATGTCAATGCTGTGGTTTAACTTATGTGGGCGCTAACTATCGAGGAAGTAAAAGAGCTTTGAGGGGCTATTATGTCTGCACGGGAAAACAGGCATATCGGGGGCCGTTGCAGGGAAAGTGCCCATCCAAGAACATTCCCCAAGACTGGATCGAGGACGTGGTGTGGAAAGATTGCCTCACCTTTATCCATCATCCTGGAGAAACCCTTAAAGAGATTGCGGCAACATTGAAAACCAAACAAGCAGAAAAACACGATCTGGAATCAGAACGTACCATCATCCGGAAAGCAATCGAAGACAAGGACATCGAGCGACAGAGCATTCTCGATCTCTTCCGAAAAAACATCATCACCTTTTCTGACTTGGAAAAACAGATTCAGAAAATCAACCAAGAAAAAGAGCTCCTGGAACAACGTTTGCGTGATATACAAAGTTCATTGCAAGCAGAACAGAATTACGCCATGAAAACAACCAACGCGATTCAATTACTCCACGAATTACGGGACAAGTTGACCGACGAACCTTCGTTTGAGATGAAACGGGAAATTGTCAAAACGCTCGTCCAATCCATCCAGGTCCATACCATCCACGATGAGCATACCAAGCGACCACGCGCATCCGTTACCATCAAGTACTCGTTTTCCAAAGATGTTATTCACACGGACACGGATTCATCGAAGATACAAGAAGAAAGCGGGCCGGGAATGTAAACACCTGTCTCGAACGCCCGATCGTCACCACGCCGGCTTCCAACGGCTGTCTGAGCACCTCCAGGACGTGGCGGGAGAATTCCGGGAGCTCGTCCAGAAACAAAATGCCGCCGTGAGCCAGACTGCACTCGCCGGGCCGCGGAATCTGTCCGCCTCCCCCGATCAGGGCGGCTGCCGTGATCGTATGGTGCGGCGAACGGAACGGCCGCTCGCGGATCAGACCGCTGTTTCGCGTCAACTGACCGGCGATGCTGTAAATCTTGGTCACGTCATACGACTCGTCCATGGTCATGTCCGGCATGATGGAGGGCAAACAGGTGGCGAGCATCGTTTTGCCGGAACCGGGAGGGCCGACGAGCAGCACGTTGTGAAAACCGGCGGCCGCCACTTCCAAGCCTCGTTTGACAAACGTCTGCCCGCAGACATCGCCAAAGTCTGAATGGTTGGCCTGCGAATGCACGGAGCATTTTTGAGGAGCGGGGCGCGATTCGGCCGCGGGCGGCTCCAGTCCCCCCGTCCAGTATCCGATGGCAGCAGCCAGATTGGCGGCGGGAAGCACGCAGATGTCCACCAGGCGCGCTTCCTCGGCGTTTTCCTCCGGCAGGATCACATGGGTAAAGCCCTGTTTTCTGGCTTCCAGCAAGATGGGTAGCACGCCGGAAACCGGGCGCAGCGTTCCGTCCAGCGCCAGTTCGCCAAGCACCAGCACGGCTTCCGGGCGCGGCGGGATTTGTTTGGAAGCCTGCAAAATGCCGATCGCGATGGCCAGGTCAAATCCTGATCCCTCCTTGCGCAGATCGGCAGGTGCCAGATTGACCGTTATCCGCTGCATCGGATAATCAAACCCGCCGTTGCGCAGCGCCGCTCTCACCCGGTCGCGCGCTTCCTTCACAGCGGAGCCGCCCAGCCCGACCAGATCAAACTGGGGCAATCCGTTGGCGATGTCTGTTTCCACCGCCACGAGCATCCCGTCAATACCGTAGACAGTACCGGCAAAACTGCGTGCATACATCTGACATCCCCCCGACTACATCTCCCATTGCTTCAGCTTCACCGTACGAAAAGACAGCATCCCGCTGCAAGAAAATTGGACACTCACACCGGGCTGTGCACACAAAAAAAGCGCCTTCCAGCGTAAGCCGGAAGGCCAAGTGATGGTGCTTGGAGGAGTTTCATCGCGTCGAGTATGCTACATTCTACGCGACTTAACAGGCATCTGCTGTAGACGTATCCCCAGTGCCCTGCCGATTTCGCGCCCGTTTTGCTTCAAAAGGCGTGAGTGATGTGTTCGATCTCCGGCGATTGGTCCGGGCGGCAGCAGATCGCCACAACGTCAAAGCGAAAACGCGGCACCGACTTTTCGTAATGCTGCAGGTACGCGAGGGCCAGTTCACGCAATTTTCGCTGCTTGCGCCATGTAACCGACTCAGCTGCCGTGCCGTAGGCCGTGCTCGTCCGCGTACGCACCTCCACGAATACGAGAACATCTCCATCCCAGGCGATCAGGTCGATTTCCCCCTGCCGTGTGCGCACATTCCGTTCGATAACGCGGTACCCTTTTTGCTGCAAAAACAGTGCAGCGATTTGTTCGCCGCGCTGGCCGAGAGCACGCCGTCTGTGGCTCATCGCCCGCTTCGCCCTCCCTTGTCGAGGCGGTAGACAAACGCGAGCACTTCCGCCACCACCTGGTACAGTTCGGGCGGTATCTGCTGGTTGAGGTCCAATTTGCCCAACACTTCCACCAGCGAGGGGTCTTCCTGAACAGGGATGCCGTGTTCCTTTGCAGTTTTCAGAATGTTGTCCGCTACATAGCCTTTTCCCTTGGCCACGACGACGGGCGCTTCCATCGTTTTGGCCTGGTAGCGGAGCGCCACCGCCTGTTTGCGCTTCACTTTCGCATCGGAGGCGTCGTTCATACGCGAATGTCCACTCCCTTGTAATCGGTCAGAAACCCGGTTCTGCCTCCGGCAACGGCAGCTGCCGCCTGGGGCTTGCTGTCAGGAATGACCTGAACCCGGAGTCCGGACAAGTGGTATCCCATTTCATGAAGTTGGCGGGCAAAGTCCTCTTTCATGTCCTGAGCCAGTGCTTCCACCCACGACGTGTTGTTGAAAAGCTGGATGCTGACAATTCGGTTGACAATAGCCACGTCAAGCATCGTCGTTCCGAGTTGATTTAGTTCCAGATGGAAAAACAGGCGGCAGTTTTCCGGGTCCAGCTCACCTCCTCCGCGCTTCTTGGCTTCAATCTGCACATACGCCGTCTCATCCCCGTGCTGCGTCCGAATGGGAATCTGCATGACCACCTGCGACAGCGTCTGGTTGGAGGGCTGCACCAGCATCAACTGCTGGCCGGTGATGTGCTGAAGCAGTGCGTCCGCGGTGTCGCGAAGCGCGGCGGGTACAGCGTTGGCCGCCTCTTGAGTAAGCTGCAGCAGCATCGCCTTCACGCTGTCCAACTGCCGCTGGGCTGCGGCATCCATTCCGTGAGCCAGCGCACGACCCATCAAATCACGCTCGTGCCCAAGCCCCAGGCGCTGAAACAGCTCCTGAATCGGATGGCCATGCGCCGAAACTGTCTGAGCAGGAGCGGCTGCATTCGTCCCGTTTGTACCACTGCTTGCCGCAGACGGCACAGACGATTGGCTGCTTCCCGCTGCCTGATTGACCAAAGCCGGATGTGCCATTCGCGCTGCCCCGTTGACCGTCGACGCTGCAGCGGTGTTCGGCGCTCCCACACCGTGCGGAGCTGACGTCGCTGCCGAAGCCGTCTGCTCTCCGCTGCGGGGTAACGCTGTATCAGCAGCGGTTCCTTTCGCGGGCAGACCGCTGCCGCTAGCCAGCTGAACACCTTGCTGACGTCCGTTTTGCGCCAGCGCCTCTCCCAGCTTCGCGGTCTCGCCACCCAAAGTGGCAGACCCGGTCAAAGAACCGTCTGAAACAGTCCCCTGCCGAAGAGCTTCCTTTCCGATTGTCGTGCTTGTGCCGGTGATGGCAGTGTTTGCATGGGGGGCTGGCTGAACGGTACTACCCGCAGCAATGGTTGGAAGCGGTGCCTGCCCCTTTCCGTTTGTCCCGGCCGCATTCGCTGTCCCCGCCGAAGGCTGTGCGGTTTCACGCTGGACCATCAGTTCGTCCGCCCCCTGGTGATCGGGCAGCAGCACCGCCAAACCGGCCACCGCCTGTTTTAACTGGCTGACCAGGGTAAGGAGCGGAGCAGCAGCTGACGAGGACGGAGCGAAAGACGCCGCGGCCGATCCATGCTTGCCCGCCTGTCCTCCCGCACGCTCCCCGTGCGTCTGTAAAAATTGCTCTGCCTGCGCTACAAATGCCTGAATCGCCTGACTGATCGGCTGTTTCGACAAAAAGGCACGCAGTCCGGCTACAACATCAGGCGTCAGCGGCAAGCTGCGTTTTACCGCGAGAAGAAAAGCGTCCACAGTCTCCTTGTGCATGCCCAGGCGCTGCGCGACGGCTGTGAACGCCTGCACCGTCTCGCGGGTGACCGGCAGTTTGGCCCGCACCAGCTCCTGCACGATCGCCCGAGTCTCCTTCGTGTCGTTGAGACCCAATGAGCGGATCAGCCCTTCCAGCGATGCGTCCGCTGCTCCTCCGTCCCGTGTCGTTCCCAGCACTTTCAACGTGACCACTCCGGCTGACGGCTGCACCTGCAGCCACGCTCTCTGTCCTGCTTCCAGATTGGCCTCCAGTCTGGCCTGGACCTGCATGCCGCCGATCTGGACCAGCGCCATGTTGTCGGGGTAGGTTCGTTGCACAGTGCCGATAAAGACTTGACCCGGTGTGAGCTCGATCGGTTTGGGCGCGGAGACCTGAGCGCGTTGAACAAGCGACTGTATCATTTGCGAGGGGGAAAACATGGGCAAACTTCCTCCTTTGTTACCCGGACGGGAACGCCTCTCAAGCCCGCTCCTTCACCCCTGTAAACGTGCGCCGGTGAATCGGCGACGGCCCGTACTGCTGAAGGGCAGCCAGATGTTCCGCCGTTCCGTAGCCGGCATTTTTGTCAAAACCGTATTGGGGGTACTGCTCGGCGTATTCCGCCATCAGCCGGTCGCGCGTCACCTTGGCGACGACGGAGGCGGCGGCGATGGACACACTTTTGCTGTCCCCGCCGATGATCGGCAGTTGTTTATAGGGCAGACCGGGTAGCTGTACGGCATCGATCAGGCATACGTCCGGTTTTATCGCCGCATCCTGGATCGCCAAGCGCATTGCTTCACGCGTCGCTTCCAGAATGTTGATCTCGTCAATCCGCTCGGCAGACACGATTCCGATGCCGACTGCCAATGCGTCCCGTCTGATTACGTCAGCAAATCCTTCCCGTACGGATGGGGGCAATTTCTTTGAATCGTTCAGCCCCGGCAGGTAAAAATCAGCCGGCAGGCAGACGGCACAGGCGACGACCGGCCCTGCCAGCGGGCCGCGACCCACTTCGTCAATGCCGAAGAGGTGCACGTGACCTTCCTCCCGCAGGGCTCGCTCCACCTGCGTCATCTCTTCCCACTGTTTCGCCAGTCTGGCCTGCCGGGCCATTTTCTCTTCCAGCTTGCGCGCCAAATCCTGTACGCCTTTTCGGCTGTCCTGACGCAACCATTCTAAAAAATCTTTGCGGGGCTCGTCCATTTTTTCGATAAGCTCCCGTATTTCCTTTATCGACAGTTCCGCGAGATTCATTGACGGCTTTCTCCTTATGTATCCAAAATGTGTCCGTTTGAAAGGAAAAACCCGCCTATCCGCTGTGGATAGACAGGTTTTCCGAGCTCCTTCAGGACAGAGAGGGCGGCTTTCCGATCGGCTCCTCCATTTCCCAATCGGCGGGGCGTTCCAGAGAAACGGGTCCCAGTTTGCCCGAGCGCAGGTCGCGCAGAAACAGCTCGGCCGCCTTGTCGTAGTCAATCTCTCCGCGGGATGCCAGGCACCCCCGCTTTTTCCCGATCTCCCCCAGCATCTCCACCCGGTCGTTCGGGAGCGTTTGCAGTTTGAAGCGCTCCTTCAGCCGCTCCGGGTAGTAGTGCATCATGTAGCTGATGGCGAACAGGGCCACGTCGGTAAAATCGATCAGCTCGTCCTTGATCGCCCCGCTCGCCGCCAGCCGCAGTCCCACCATTTGATCTTCAAACTTGGGCCAGAGGATGCCAGGGGTATCCAACAACTCGAGCGTGTCGCCCATTTTCACCCACTGTTGGGCTTTCGTCACTGCGGGACGGTCTCCGGTCTGCGCCACGGAGCGCTTCGCCAGCCGGTTGATCAGGGACGACTTGCCGACGTTGGGAATGCCGAGGATCATGATCCGTACAGCCCGTGCCTGCATGCCCTTCTCCGCCCGCTTGGCCAGCATTTCTCCCGCCAGTTCCCGGCACATCTCCGGCAGCTTGCCCACGCCTTTTCCGCTCAGGGCGTCAATGGGCAGGGTGCGGATGCCCTGCTCGCGAAAGTAGCTGATCCACTCTTCCGTTACCTTGCTGTCGGCCAGATCGGCCTTGTTGAGCAGGATCAGTCGGGGTTTTCCGCTGATGATCTCGTCAATCATCGGATTGCGGCTGGAAAGCGGGAGACGGGCGTCCAGCAGTTCGATTACCACGTCTATCTGCTTCAGTCTCTCCGTAACTTGTCTGCGGGCCTTTGCCATGTGGCCAGGGAACCACTGAATCGTCATGATGTCTCACCTGCCTCGGGTGTGTGATAAAGGGAGTCGTCAGCGGGCCAGCCGGAACTGGGAGAGCGGCCAGAAAACGAATTCCGCCCGTCCCACGACCTTGTCCAGTTTGATCGGGCCGATCGCCCGGCTGTCATGGCTGTTCAGACGGTTGTCCCCAAGCACGAAAATCTCGCCTTCTCCCACTTGGATCGGTCCAAAGTCATTGGTCAGCGGAACGCCCAGTTTTGCCGCCTCTTCCCGGTTTTTGGCCAGGTACGGCTCGTCCACCGGTTTTCCGTTGACCAGGAGTTGGTCGTTGCGCACCTCCACCGTGTCTCCCGCGACTGCGATAACCCGTTTGATGTAATCGCGGCTTTCTTCCGCGTGAAACACGATGATGTCGCCGCGCTTCGGTTGCGTCAGGTGGTAGATCGCCTTGTTGACCACCAGTTTTTCGTTGTTATGTAACGTCGATTCCATGGATTCGCCTTCGACGATGAACGGGGCGAACAGGAAGGTACGGATGAGAAACGCTAATGCGATGGCTATGCCGAGCGCCTTGATCCATTCCCACGTCTCGTTTTTGGCGCGGCTGGAGGTAACTTCTTCGCTCATGGGTCCGATCCTCCCGCATTTTGCCTTGGCGGACGCCCGATTCAGGGAATGCGTCCGTGTATGCATGGAATAATGGGAAAAAGAGGGCTGGCAAGCAAACCAGACCCCCTTTGTATGCATAACATGCGATTATTTGCGAATTTCCTTGATGCGAGCAGCTTTGCCCACGCGATCGCGCAGATAGTACAGCTTCGCGCGACGAACTTTACCGCGGCGTACAACCTCAATCTTGTCGATCTTCGGCGTGTGCAGCGGGAACGTACGCTCAACACCAACACCGTAAGAAACCTTACGAACGGTGAACGTTTCGCTCACACCCGTGCCGCGACGACGGATCACAACGCCTTCAAACAGCTGAATACGCTCGCGCTGACCCTCGATAACCTTTACGTGAACACGTACCGTGTCACCAGGCCGGAACGCAGGAATGTCCTGTTTCATTTGTTCTTTTTCCAATTCACGGATCACTTGGTTCATCCTCAATTCCCTCCTTCCGCTCAGACGTTCATACCCGTCCTCACAAAACCCAGCATTACGCTGAAATCCGGGTAGCGGACCGCCTTAGTCAGCGGGCAAAATTGCCACAAGAAGTATATTATCACACTGGACATGAATCCACAAGTGCTATTCCGATTCGGAACCCGAATTTTTTTCCTCTTCCTCAAGCTCGGCCAGAAGTGCTTTCCACTCATCGGGCAGCTCGCCCTTTTCCAGCAGATCGGGCCTGCGTTCTCTGGTCCTGCGCAGCGATTCCTTCAGCCGCCAGCGCTCGATATTGGCGTGGTGGCCGGAGAGCAGGATGTCCGGCACCTTCCACCCGCGAAACTCCGCCGGACGGGTGTAGTGCGGATACTCCAGCAAGCCGGTGGTAAACGAATCCTTCTCCGCCGACGACTGATTGCCCAGCGCCCCCGGCTGCAGCCGGACGACGCTGTCGATCACCACCATTGCCGCAAGCTCTCCGCCCGTCAGCACGTAGTCGCCGATCGAAATTTCGTCCGTGACCAGGTATTGCCGGATGCGTTCATCGTAACCTTCATAGTGGCCGCAGATGAATACAAGGTGCTCCTCCCCGGCCAGCTCCTCTGCCATCTTTTGGTCGTACGACCGGCCCTGGGGGCACATCAGGATGACCCGCGGCTTCGCGTCGCCAGCCACGGCCTCCACGGCGCGAAAGATCGGCTCCGGCTTCAGCACCATGCCACCTCCCCCGCCGTAGGGCGTGTCGTCAACGGTGCCGTGCTTGCTTTCGGAGTAATCGCGAAAGTTGATCACCTGAAATTGGACGATCCCCTTCTCCTGCGCTTTCCCCAGGATACTGCTGTTGAGGACGCCGTCAAACATCTCCGGGAAGAGCGTCAAAATGTCGATCTTCACCATCCGTCCCCCTTCACAGCAGGCCTTCCATCAGGTGGCAGACGACCCGCTTGCCGGCGATGTCCACTTCCTTGATACAGTCGTCGATAAACGGCAGCAAAATTTCGCCGCGCTTTCCTTTTACCACCCACACATCATTTGCGCCCGGCTGCAGCACGTCCACGATCCTGCCCAGTTCTTCCCCTTCGTCGGTGAATACCTGGCAGCCGACCAGCTGGTGGATGTAATACTCGTCCTCTTCCAGTTCCAGGAGCGCCTCTTCGGGAATCTTCAGTTCGCCGCCCTTGAACTTTTCCACGTCGTTGATTGACGGATAGCCGTGGAAGCTGATGAGTTCGGTCCCCTTGTGGGAACGGCGGGAGGCCACCGTCAGCTTCAACGGCTCCGCCAGCAACGGATGAAACAGATACAGTTCGCTCCCTTTGCGGAAGCGCACGTCGGGGAAGTCAGTGGTGGAAATCACCTTGACCTCTCCCCGCAGCCCGTGAGTGTTGACCACTTTTCCCACGGTGTAGTAACGCGTTTGGCTCACGCTCCTTCTCCTCCTTTCGTGGGGATGATGTGCGGGCGCATCAACTATTGACGGGCCGATTGACGAATCTCGCAAATCCGTCCGTCTTTTACCATGATTTCCGTTCCAGACATGATTTCATCCCACACATCTCCGACGCGAATCTGGACGGGACTTTGCACAGTCGCATATTCAATCTCGCTGCCCTCCGGCAGGTTCTCCGCCTGCCGGAGCTGAAACTGGAGCTGCTCCAACTTTTCCTTGCGCTGCCGTTCCTCCCGGGCGATCCGCTCCTGCACAAACTCAAGCGCCTCGGGGGATCGCTTGCGGGCGTCCGCGAGCAGTTTTTTGGCCTGAAACTGCCACTGCTCCCACTCTTCCTGCCGCCGCCGGATCTGTTGGCGGTACTGTTCCACCAATGCGGCGCGGGATGCTTCCGTCATGATCACCTTCACCTGAACCGTACGCAAAATGGTAAGCACGTCCGACACTCCTTTCGAAGGCTGCCAGCATCAAAAAAGACTGGGACAGCTCCCAGCCTTTTTCTCAGACAATCTCAACCGTGACCCGCTTATCCGTATTGACGGAGGCGGCGATCACGACGGAGCGCAGCGCCTTGGCAATTCGTCCCTGTCTGCCAATGATCTTCCCCATGTCATCGGGGTGCACCGACAGTTCGTAGACGATTGTGCGCTCTTTTTCCACAGCGTTTACACGAACGTCATCAGGGTGATCGACGAGAGCCTTTGCGATCGTTTCGACCAGTGCTTTCATCATCGGACCTCCGGATGACCGGCTTACTTGCCGAATTTGCTTTCGTGTACTTTCGCCAGAACGCCTGCTTTGGACAGCAGGTTGCGAACCGTGTCAGTCGGAGCTGCACCGTTCAGGATCCATTTCACCGCTTTTTCGGTATCGATGTTCACCACAGCCGGTTGTGCAACCGGGTTGTAGTAACCGATTTCCTCGATGAAACGGCCGTCGCGCGGAGAACGGGAGTCAGCCACTACCACGCGGTAGAACGGGGCTTTCTTGGAACCCATGCGCTTCAGACGGATTTTTACTGCCATGCTGTTTCACCTCCTGTATGAATCAACGCAACGGTCAACTTGTCGCGTTGGCGTCACTATTTATCTGAACCATCGCGTCACCTGCTTAAAGCAGGGCGCGAAGAGATCATACAACATCACTTGAACGGGGGCTTGAAGTTGAACGGGAAGTTCATGCCTCCCGGATTGCCGCCGCCCTTGCCCAGAAACGGAAGGCCAAAGCCTTTTTTCTTCGCCTTCTTTTTCATCTTGTCGGCCACGCCGGTGAACTGTTTCATCATCTTCTTCATTTCTTCGAACTGCTTGATGAACCGGTTCACTTCCTGGATCGACGTGCCGCTTCCGGCCGCAATCCGCTTGCGTCGGCTGGCGTTCAGCAGCTCGGGGTTGGCCCTCTCCGCTTTCGTCATCGACTTGACGATCGCTTCGATGCGGGCAATCTGCTTTTCATCCACCTTGAGCTGGCCCTTCAGCTTGTTCATGCCCGGCAGCATGCCGAGAATGTCTTCGAACGGGCCCAGGTTGCGCAGCTGCTGCATGGATTCGAGAAACATGTCAAAGGTGAACTCCCCTTGACGCATCTGCTTCTCCATTTCCCGCGCCTTTTCCTCGTCAACTGCCGCCTGCGCCTTTTCGATCAGGCTGAGCACGTCGCCCATCCCGAGAATCCGCGATGCCATCCGATCCGGGTGGAAGGGTTCCAGCGCGTCCAGCTTTTCGCCCATCGCCGCAAACTTGATCGGCTTGCCGGTGACGGCCTTGACGGACAATGCTGCACCGCCGCGCGTGTCGCCGTCCAGCTTGGTGAGCACCACGCCAGTCAGTTCGAGCTGGCTGTTGAAGCTTTCTGCCACGTTGACGGCGTCCTGACCGGTCATCGCGTCGACGACGAGCAGAATTTCATCCGGCTTGGCCACGTCGCGAACCTGCTTTAACTCCTCCATCAGCGCTTCGTCGATGTGGAGCCGGCCGGCGGTGTCGATCAGCACGTAGTCGAGATGGTTCTCTTTGGCGTGCTCGATCGCCTGTCTGGCAATCTCCACCGGACTGACCTGGTCGCCGAGGGAGAACACCGGAACGTTCAACTGTTCGCCCAGCACCTGCAGCTGCTTGATCGCCGCCGGACGGTAAATGTCCGCCGCCACCAGGAGCGGTTTGCGGTTCTGCTTTTGCAGATACTTGGCCAGTTTTCCGGTCGTGGTCGTCTTACCGGCACCCTGCAGCCCCGCCATCATCACGACGGTCGGCGGCCGGTTGGCGACGGCCAGCTGGGCGACTTGTCCGCCCATCAGTTCGATCAGCTCTTCGTTGACGATTTTGATGACCATCTGGCCGGGCGTCAGGCTTTTCAGCACCTCTTGCCCGACAGCGCGCTCCTTGACGCGCGCGATAAAGTCTTTGACGACTTTAAAGTTGACGTCGGCTTCCAGCAGGGCCAGACGAACTTCGCGCATCGCTTCATTGACGACGGTTTCGTCAATCTTGCCTCTGCCGCGCAGTTTGTCAAATGCGTTCTGCAGCCGACTGGTCAAGTTTTCAAATGCCATGCGAGCCCTCCTAATCCATCTCCGACAGTTGGTGGAGCAAAGCTTGCAGTTCCTCTCTTGCCTCGCCGTCCGCGAGCTCTTCCACAATCCGCCGGATGCGTTCCAGAAGAGCCTGGCGCTGTTCGTGCTTGGCGGCCAACAGCAGTTTTTCCTCGTACTCAAACAACTGCCGCTCCGCCCGCTTGATGTGATCGTACACCGCCTGTCTGCTCACTTCGTGCATCTCGGCGATTTCTCCCAGCGACAAATCATCCAGATAGTACAGCTCCAGATATTCACGCTGCTTGCCTTTCAAGAGCGGCGCGTAAAAGTCGAACAAGAGATTTACCTGATTGGTCTTCTCCAGCATGAAACCAATCCTTTGCTGAGAGGTACTCGATTATGTCCTGTAAAGTGATTCTCCTTTACAGCACGATAACTATACTACCCAATTCTCCATGCACTGTCAAGGTTTTTTATTGACACAGATTACGGACGAATGTTCACAATCATCGCCTCCGGACCGGTTGGGGAAAAACTGCCCCCTTTCGGTTCGATGCTGACGGCGATGTTCGTGACCCGGCGGATATCGCCGTCGTGGACATACAGGTGTGCCATCCGTCCCTTCCATTGTAACACACCTGCGTTTGCCCTGCTGTCTCCGATGATAAACCAGACCTGATAATCCTTCTCTTCCAGCGGGTCCAGTCCTTCCGCCAGGATCAGCAGTTCGTTGGACATGTCGTTGATCCAGACATATCCCCTGACGTTGGTCCGCATCACGGGCACCGCCTGATGCAGCACTGTTTTCGGGTCGTTGACGATCCGGTTTTGCGTAAGGAACAGGGAGGTGGCAGGTTCACTGATAAAAACCGGTGACGGCTCTGCCCGCTCCATCTCGTCTCCTCGCAGCGGGACGAAAGCCATGGCCGCCAGCAGAACGCAGGCCGCCGCTGAGGACAGGGCCGCTGCACGCCGGCGCGGCAGCCTGTTGTTCATGTCGATGGAGCGAAGCAGCCGCGTTTTCAGCCGGGGCGAGGGTTTCGTTTCCTGCGCTGGCTGAAGGCGTTCAGCGGGTGCTCCGACTTCACCGCTACTGTCCAGAATTACCGCCCACTCGCGATGCAGTGCGGCACAGCGGGAACAGTGTTGCAGATGCCGCGCCAGTTCCTCGCTGCGCTCAGCGGAGTGTTTGCCGAGCACCAGGTCGATCACGTCTTCCTCGTACACGCCGCAATGCTTGTCAGCCACGCTTATCGCCTCCCTTGCCGCTTCCGTGCCATCCCGTCTCCGCCAACTGCTTTCGCAGGTTGTGCAAGCCGTAGCGTATCAGCGACTTGATCGTTCCAATCGGCCGGGCCATGATTTCAGCCAGCTCCCGATGGGTTTTCGCCTGAAAATAGGCCCCGTAAACCGCCTGCCGCTGCGCTTCGGGAATGCGGTTCAGCACGTTTCGCACCGTTTCTCGTTCCAGCTTTGCCAAGACCGATTCTTCCACCGAGTCATCCTGCAGCTGGTGGGTGGCCGCCGTCTGTTCCCGCTGCTGGCTGGCCTGAATCCTGCGCAGGCGGTCCATGCAGCGCGACCTGGTTTTTACCGCGAGCCACGCCTCGACACTGCCCCGCTGCCGGTCGTACTGCGCCGCTGTCCGGTAGGCTTCGAGAAAAATGTCGTGACACAAGTCCTCCGCCTCCATGGGATCGTGCAGCATCCGCAAAGCGATGCGGTAGACGAAAGCGGCGTACCGTTCGTAAAAGGCTTCCAACGCCGCCCGTGAGCCGCGTCCCATTTCCATGAGCAGGCGCTCCCCTTCCAGGTGTTGTTTCGACACGCCCTTCCTCCCCCTTAGCCGATGCCTCTTTCCCAATTTTCTTGTAACAAAAAAGGCGCCCATGCGCAATTGGGTGCAGCAGCGATTGCCCTGACCGGGCCCAGCCGAAAGCAAAAATTTTGCCAGCCGACAAATCCGCGTGCACATGTTTCCGCGTATACGGGGTGAAAGCAACTATCGACGGTAAAAGGGGGAATTGTCATCATGAAATGCAAGTGGAACCGGCAGTGGGCGCTGGCACTGGCACTTGCCCTCGGCCTCGCCGCCGCTGCCTCTGCCCGGGCCGACGCCGCAGGATCGTTGAGCCTGTACACGCCGTATCCTGCCATCACGGTGACGCCGGGTGAGTCAATCCAGTACAGCATCGATGTGATCAACAACGGAAGCGCCATCGAAAGCGCGGAGCTTGAGGTGGAACACCTGCCGGCCAAGTGGGAAGCGGAAATCACCGCCGACGGGTGGAGCGTACAGACGATCTCCGTCAAGCCCAATGATTCCCGCTCCGTCACCCTGCAGGTGGACGTCCCGCTCGACGTGAACAAGGGGACCTATCGCTTCGAGCTGAGCGCCAAAGGGAAAGCGGTCCTGCCGCTCACCGTCAACGTCTCGCAGCAGGGCTCGTTCAAGACGGAACTGATAAGCGAGCAGCCAAACATGGAGGGACCCGCCGACTCGCAATTTCAATACAGCGCCACCCTGCGCAACCGGACTGCGCAAAAGCAGCTCTACTCCCTGACCGCGCAAGCACCGGAAGGATGGGACGTGCAGTTTAAGGCGGACGGAAAAGCAGTCACGTCCGTGCAGGTGGACGCGAACGGCTCAAAGGACATCGTCGTCGAAATCCGTCCGCCGAAAAAAGTGAAATCGGGATCGTACAAATTTCCGGTGAAGGCGGCCACCTCCTCCACTTTTGCCCAGATGGAGCTGGAAGCAGTGATTACCGGCACATATGGCCTGGAGGTCGGCACTCCGACCGGCTTGCTGAGCACAGACGTGACCGCCGGCGGCACGCGGACGCTCCAGCTGCAGGTGAGCAACACCGGGACGGCCGATCTGCGCAACGTGGAACTCTCCGCGAGCACGCCCGTCAACTGGGAGGTGACCTTTGAACCGAAGCGAATCGACAAACTGGCAGCGGGACAAAAGGCGGACGTGACCGCCACGATCAAGGCAGACAGCAAGGCAATCGCCGGTGACTACGTCGTCGATGTCAGCGCCACCGCGCCGGAGGCCGCTGCGGATGCGGAGTTTCGCGTCGCTGTCGAAACCTCGGTGCTGTGGGGATGGTTGGGCGTTTTGGTCATTCTCGCCGTCGCGGGTGGTGTCGTCTACCTGTTCCGCACCTACGGGAGGCGGTAACACATGACGGAAGACGTCATTACGCTGTCTGCCCTGACGAAAGAGTACGGCAGTTTCAAAGCGGTGGACAACTTGACCCTGACCATCCGCCGCGGCGAAATCTTCGGCCTGCTGGGGCCAAACGGCGCGGGAAAATCGACGACGATCCTGATGATGCTGGGATTGACGGAACCCACGTCGGGCATCGTCCGGGTGGCCGGCCACGACCCGACGCGCGATCCGCTGGCCGTCAAGCGAAAAGTGGGGTACCTGCCGGACGACGTGGGCTTCTACGACGACATGAGCGGGCTGGAAAACCTGCTCTTCACGGCGCGGCTGAACGGCATACCCGATGAGACGGGAAGAGAACGGGCGCTCCGGCTGCTGGAGCGCGTCGGCTTGAGCGAACACGGCCACAAACGGGCGGGAACGTTTTCCCGGGGGATGCGGCAGCGGCTGGGGCTGGCCGACGTCTTGATGAAACAGCCCGAAGTGATCATCCTCGACGAGCCGACGCTGGGGCTTGACCCGGAGGGCGTCCGCGACTTTCTCCAGTTGATCCAGCGGCTGAGCAGAGACGAGGGAATTACCGTCCTGCTCTCCTCCCACCATCTGCACCAGGTGCAGCAAATCTGCGACCGCGTCGGGCTGTTCGTGGCGGGCAGACTGCTGGCGGAAGGCACCCTGGCCCAGCTGTCAGCCCAACTGTTTGCCGATGAGCCGATCTTGATCGAAGTCGATGTGCGGCCGGTCAGCGACGAACTGGTCGATCGGTTGGTCAGTCTGGAACCGGTGAGCCGCGTCGAACGCAGGGATGACGGGAGTCTGCTCCTCTCCTGCCGGACCGACGCTGCTCCCGAGATCGCCCGGCTGGCTGTCCAATCCGGAGCTTCTCTGCACCGCCTGAACACAAAAGCGTACGGGCTGGACGAGATCTATCACCGCTATTTTGAAGGGGGGGATGTCCGTGTTTGACCGGTTTGTTCGTCCCCGCGCGGAATCTCTCCACCCGTTTTGGGTGATGGTGCAAAAGGAAATGGCCGACCACCTGCGCAGCTGGCGTTTTGTTATCCTGGTGTCGATCCTGGTCCTGACCTGCATCGGATCGCTGTACACCGCCCTGTCGACGATCCGGGAGGCGGTGCCCAAACAGGACGGCGGATCATCCTTTCTGTTCTTGAAGCTGTTTACGATCTCAGACGGCACGCTGCCGCCGTTTATTACCTTTGTCAGCTTTCTCGGCCCGCTGCTGGGGATCGGGATGGGCTTTGACGCGATCAGTTCGGAGCGAAACAAGGGCACGCTGAGCCGGCTGTTGTCCCAACCGCTGCACCGTGACACCGTCATCAACGCCAAATTTGTCGCAGCGCTCATCGTCATCACCGTCCTGCTGTTTGCTCTGGGATTCCTCGTCATGGGGCTGGGACTGATCGCCATCGGCATTCCGCCTACACCGGAGGAATTGGCCCGCATGGTCTTTTTCCTGGCGCTGAGCGTGCTGTACGTGGCCTTTTGGCTGAGCGTGAGCATCCTGTTTTCCACCCGCTTTCGCCAGGCGGCCACGTCCGCGCTGGCCGGCATTGCCGTCTGGCTGTTCTTCAGCGTCTTTTTTCCGCTGCTGGTCAACCTGACGGCCAGTGCCACGGCACCGGCTGTGCAGACGCCGGAGAACGTGCTGTCCCATCAGCAGTTCATTTTATACCTCTCCCGCTTGTCGCCGAGCCAGTTGTTCAGCGAGGCCACCACGACGATGCTGACGCCATCCGTCCGCAGCCTGGGGCCGCTGACGATGGAACAGATATACGGCGCGATTCCCAGTCCGCTGCCGTTTGGGCAAAGCCTGCTGCTGGTCTGGCCGCAGGTGACGGGACTGCTTGCGGCTGCCGCCGTGTGTTTTGCCGCGTCCTACGTGTTGTTCATGCGGCAGGAGATTCGCAGCCGCAATTGACAGATAAGAAGCCCTTGCTGCTCCCGACGGGCCATGCAAGGGCTTCGTCATTTTTTCATCTTCAGCAATCCCAGACTTTCCAGCTGCAAATGCACGTCCACGTGGACTCGCATGGTGGGCCACGCTGCTTTCCATGTTTCCTCTGTGTACGGCTGAGAAAAGGGGCCCAGGGTGCGTTCTCCGATCCGCAGCGGGTCAATCCTCAACTGCTGCAGCTTTTTTACAAGAAGGGCGGCCTTCTGTTCCAGAACCGCTTCCAACTCCCTCGTCAACTGCTGCGCTGCTTCCGGTTGGTTCAGGTCCCGCTCGCCCTGGTATTCTTCCACCCTTCCGGTTCCTTCGATGTAAATCTTCACATCGCCTGTAGGTTGTACCGTCACCTTTGTTTCCGTGTGCAGCGACCCCAGCGTAACTCTTTGTTCCGGCAGGGACAGCAACTTTTGAAATCGCGTCGGTCGGTTGAGAATTTGGAACAGGGGATCGTCAAGTGTCGTGATTTCGCCCACCATTTTGCCGTCGTGAAACAGCGCCGTTCCTTTATAGATCAAATCGGTTCCGTTCGTGGTGAACAGCGGTATCTTCGGATCTGCATAAGGGGAAAAATACGCTTCCATAAAACGGTGCAGATTGGTCACCGTGATTTCCCCCTGCTGCTCATAGTGAGCCAGCATCTTGTACAGATAAAATTCGATCATTTCCTGCTGTTTTACTACCTGCTTGTTCAAGTACGCGAGAAAATCTCCTTCCACGACGATCAGATACAGGCGGTCGGAGATTTCGGGATCAATCATCATGGTGTTGACAATGGGCAGGATGTCTTCCCGGGCGAGACTTTTGGAAATAAAGAGCATGCGCAGCTGCCCGCTTTTCATCTCGCGGTAGTACTTCTGGTTCAGTTGGATTCGTCCTTCCTTCATCAGCCTGACGTTTGCCGTGATCACCCGTTTCTTTTCCTCGACCAGAGGCGGGATCAAGGTTGCCTGCTCCAGGTGTTTGTCCGCTCCCCGGCCGACATACAGCAGGATTGTCGGCGAGATTTCCTCAATGATGTTGTTTTTCACCGACCATGAGCCGCAGCCGGACAGCATCAGCAGCATCGTGACGAATATCAGGCTGTTACTGCGCTTTTTCACTTTTTCGCCTCCTTGATTGCACGGCATGCAGCACAAGAAACAGGGCGGGAGTCAATGCAAAGGATGCACCGCCGACAACCATCTGCAGTTGTTCCCACATGCGTCTTTGGGTTTCCGATGTCCACAGCCAGTGATCGACAATCAGCAGATACCCCACCACCGCCAATGACACCATGAAAAACCCTCTTGCATGCGGCGGCTTGTGGATTTGCTTCAGCAGAATGCGAAGGGCTCCGTATACGTAAAGCATCAGCAGCGCGATCACCAGGACAATGGGGGCCATGTATGCAGGCACCACGATCATATCAACGCGTTCAAAAAAAGGAAGTTGGATGTAACGCACCAGTTGAACCAGCGCAATATCAATGGATTTCAGATAGGAAGAACCGAAAAACAGCAGCGAAACGAAAAAGAAATACACGTATTCGAAGAGTGACGCAACGTTCCCTGTCAGGATGTATTTGGTCAGCCGCTTCCCCCCCGTCCACGGCCCCAACACAACGAAATATTCCGGCCCGGCTAACGCCGCCCATACGAACAGCAGAGATTCGAACCAGTGGGAGGGCCACTGCAGCGGGATGATCGGATACAGATGGGTATAGTTCGCTTCCTGGGGCAACAAATAATACCCGTACAGGACGAGAATCCAGGCGGACATCAGAAAGGCGATCACGCCAAAACGAAGCACCGTCAACATCCCGTGTTTCGCCAAATAATATCCGGCGAACATCATCAAGACGACGAATGTCCCGGTATTGACGGAGGGAAACAGGATCTGGTGCACGATGCTTACATACCCTATCACGACAATTATCAATTTCAACAGCATGATGACCAGGCAGGGGACCATCAACAAGCGCATCCACACGCTCCCCATAAACGGCTGCCATCCTTCCGTTTCATGCTGCTGGTAACTGACTTCCAGGCCCTTTCCGATTACCCACATGTTGAGAAGAGCCAAACATCCTGCAAGCAAAATGATCCAGACCATATACGGTTGAACCAGCACGTTCGGCAGGATCAGCATGAAGTAGCCGACTTGCATCCTGTTCACCAAAACAGCCCACATCCATGGCTGAAGCGGCTTGTCATGGTCAAACAACGAACTGCTCTTCATCGGATCTCCTTTTTCATTCTCGATTTCGCCACCGGTCGCAGGTGCTCAGGCCGCTGTTTCATCAACTTCAACGGCAGCCGAACGATCGTATCCTTCCAATCTCGCCAATACATTGGGGTAAGGGGAGCAAAATACGGCTGCTTCAAGGACGTGAGCCCGGTTAAATGGATAAGCACCAACACCATTCCGAAAATGATTCCCCACATCCCCAGCCAGGCGGCAAGGATCAGCAGGGCGAACTGGATCAATTTGCTGGAATTCGTCATCAGGTAATTCGGCACCAGAAACGACGCGATGGCGGAGACGGCAATGTGGATGATCAAAATATTGCTCGCGACATTCGCTTCGACGGCAGCCTGACCGACGACAATTCCCCCGACAATCCCGAGCGTCTGGCCGGACTTGGTGGGCA
This sequence comes from Brevibacillus sp. NL20B1, assembly GCF_018195675.1. NCBI lineage: Bacteria > Bacillati > Bacillota > Bacilli > Caryophanales > Paenibacillaceae > Brevibacillus > Brevibacillus sp. NL20B1. The sequence goes on along the minus strand of NZ_JAGTPT010000001.1, from coordinate 305,161 downwards.
TCCGCAAGCTGGCCTCCTTCAGAATCTCGAGGGTGAGCAGCATGAACATGGCCTCCCAAATCGGAGTAAAGGGAATCTCGCTCCTCGACTCCATAAGCAGGTACAGCAATTCCAGCGGCATCGAATAGTAATGGTGCGTGGTCAGCGCCACATACACCGGTGTCAGGACGATGGCAAACAAAAAGGCAAAGAAACGAAGGGACCGCAAGAAGCTGCTGACCATCCAGCGGTGGATGTAATCTTCGGGAGACTGAAACAGATCAAAAAACGTAACGGGGGCAATCAGCGCGAACGGCGTATTGGCGACCAGCCAGACAATTTTTCCGCTGGCCAGTGCGGCGGCTACCGCGTCCGGTCTGTCCGTCTGCTGAAACTGCGGAAAAACGCTGCCCATGTGATCCTCCAAAAACGCACTGACATGCGACGAATCAAAAAATACATCGAAATCAATGTTGGATGTCTTTTCAAATGCGAGCCGGATGTTTTCCGGATTGGCAATTCCCTCGATGTATAGCAGCGCGACGTTTGTTTTGCTCAACGTTCCCAGGGTAAACAAACAGTACTTCAGTTCCGGCACGGGCAAACGCCTGCGGATCATGGTCAGATTGTGATCCAACTGCTCGCTCAGGCTGTCCTTTGGTCCGTAGACGATGGCTTCCTGCTCCGAGCTTTCAATGGAACGGCTGATGGTGCTGGGAATATGCACGGCAAATACCCGTCCTTCGCCAAACACGATAACGGCGCCCTGCAGGGCTTGTTCAATCGCCTTTTCCAGATTGGGAACCGGCTTGACCTGATCGGAAATGATGGCGCGGCTAGCGCAGTTGTAATCCCCGTGTACCAACGGGAGCAGAATCCCCTCTCGCAACTGGTCCGCATCGATCAGGGAGCGAATATAAAACAGCGTGACTGTCTGGGCATTTACCTGCAAATCTTTCACACAGGCATCATGAACGTGACAGAACCGTTTCTGCAGCTCTTCAACCGTCAGGGACGAATCGGTCGGGGGCTGTTCGTCCCCGTGTGCAGGTTCGTCTTTGGCATGAAACGCCGAAAACATGGCAGGGAACAGCCTTCGAAGAATGTTCATGTGACACACCGCCTTTTCGTGCACCCTAAATAGGGAGTATTTCCTACGAGGGTGACAGGCATACAAACGGATGGGGGCACTTCCGGTTCATCCCATACGAAAAAAACCTGTATCGCCGTGAAAGCAATACAGGTTTCCTTTCCCTATCTGCACCTTGTTACTGCTGCTCTTCCGCCGCAGTCTCCTGCGCGATCAACCCGGCAAACAGCGCGTGCACAAACTGCTCAGGGTCAAACGGCTGCAGGTCGTCCACCTTTTCCCCGAGGCCGACGTATTTGACGGGGATGTTCAGCTCGTTGCGGATGGCGATGACAATCCCGCCTTTGGCCGTCCCGTCCAGCTTGGTCAACACAATGCCCGTCACACCGGCCGCCTGGCCGAACGTCTTGGCCTGGGAGAGCGCGTTTTGCCCCGTCGTCGCGTCCAGCACGAGCAGCACTTCATGCGGAGCGCCCGGCAGTTCCCGCTGCACGACGCGGTGCACCTTGCTCAGCTCTTCCATCAGGTTCACCTTGTTTTGCAGGCGTCCCGCGGTATCGCACAAAAGCACGTCCACGCCGCGCGATTTGGCCGCCTGTACGGCGTCGTAGATGACCGCTGCGGGGTCTGCTCCCTGCTGGTGCTTGATCACATCCACGCCGACGCGTTCGCCCCACACCTCGAGTTGTTCGATCGCAGCCGCCCGGAACGTGTCCCCTGCCGCCAGCAGCACCTTTTTCCCCTGCTGTTTGAACATGTGCGCCATCTTGCCGATCGTGGTCGTCTTGCCCACGCCGTTGACGCCGACGAACAGAATGACGTTCAGCCGCCCGTCCTGCACGTTCAGGCCGGCATCCTGGCCCTGGTCGTTTTTCAGCAGGGCGACCAGCTTTTCCGACAGAATCGGCTGCAGATCCATGGCGTTCTCGATTTTTTGCTTGCGCACTTCGTCGCGCAGTTCGTCAATCAGCTCCATCACGGTGTTGACGCCGACATCGGCCGTGATCAGGATCTCTTCCAGCTCGTCAAAGAAATCGTCGTCGATTTTCTTGTACCGGCGAACCAGGTCTTCCACCTTTTCCACCAGCAGGTCCCTGGTTTTGGCCAGGCCTTCGGTAAATTTTTGCGTAACTGCCTCCGACTTTTGCACGATGGCGTCACGCAGGCGTTTGAAAAAACTCATGGTCATCTCCCTTTACGAAGCGGATTCGATAAATGTTTTGGTATCTTCCAGCTTGACCGAGACGATTTTGGACACGCCGCCTTCCTGCATCGTCACCCCGTACAGCACATCGGCGCTCTCCATCGTCCCCTTGCGGTGGGTGACGCAGATGAACTGCGTCTGGCTGCTGAACTGGTGCATGTACTCGGCAAACCGGTTGACGTTGGCTTCGTCCAGCGCCGCCTCCACCTCGTCCAGCACGCAAAACGGCACCGGCTTGACCCGAAGAATGGCAAACAGGAGAGCCATCGCGGTCAGCGCCCGTTCACCGCCGGACAGAAGCGCCAGGTTTTGCAGCTTTTTGCCGGGCGGCTGTGCGACAATGTCAATCCCTGTCTCCAGCAGATTGTCCGGATTGGACAGCATCAGGTCGGCGCGGCCTCCGCCGAACAGCTGTACAAACACATCACGGAACTGTTCCCGGATGGCGTCAAACGTCTCTTTGAAACGGCGGGACATCTCGGTGTCCATCTCTTCGATCACTTGATAGAGCATCGTCTTGGCCTCGTTCAGATCGGCCTCCTGCGCGCTCAGGAACTGATGGCGCTCACTGAGCCGCTCGTACTCTTCGATGGCGCCCAGGTTGACCGTCCCCAGCGCGGCAATCTCTTTTTTCAGGCGGTTGACAATCTGCTGCTCCTCCGCCATGTCGCCGCGGGGCGGGTACTTTTGTCTGGCCAGGTCGTAGCTGATTTCGTATTCTTCGGAGAGTTTGTTCAGGAGATGATCCAGTTCCACTTCGAAGCGGTTGGCCTTCACCTCTTCCTGATGCAGTCCTTCCTCGAGCGCCTTCACCTGCTTGCGGATTTCCCTGACCTCTTGCTCCACCTGCTCCTGCTGATGGTAGAGGGTGGCTCTCTCGCTGCGCCGCTCCTGGATCAGCCCTGCGACGCGCTCCTTGTCCTGCCGCAGTTCGGCGATCTTTTGCTCCAGTTCGCCGCTGGAGGACTCGTTGGTCCGCTCCAGCTCGTCCAGCGAAGCCAGCGTTTGGTTCAATTCCTCCCACTCCCGCAGAAGCGACGCGCGCTGTTCCGCGAGCCGCTCCAAGTGCTCCACGCGGGACTGGTGTTCCTGCTTCACCTGAGCGTTCAGCACCTTCAGGCTGGTGATCTTCTGGTTCATCTCTTCCTTGGATTCGAGCTGTTCCTGCCGCTTTGCTTCGGCTGCGGTAATCTGTTCGGACAGCTGCTTTTCTTCTTTTTCCATGACGGCCAAGGCCGCCTCCAGTTCTGCCAGTTTCCGTCCCGCTTCCTCCATCTCGCGGCGGTAGCTGGCCACGTCCTGGTCGACGAGCATGGCCCGTTCCGCCAGCGAGCGGCCTTCCGCTTCCGTTTGCTGCAACAGCCCCTTTACTTCCTGTTCCTTCAGCCGCAGCGATTCACCCTGTGTGCGAAGCCGCTCCTGCTTCTGCTCGATCCGCTTGAGTTCTTCGGCCAGTTGTTCCATACGCGTAGTATGCCCGGCAATGGCCTCTTCGATCTCGGCCATCTGCGCCTCCAGCTCTTCCGCCTGACGGCTGCGGCCCAGCAGATTGGTCGTATTCTTTTTCAGCGCGCCCCCGGTCATGGAACCGCCGGCGTTGACGATGTCCCCTTCCAGCGTGACGACGCGGCAGCGGTAGTTCAGCGCCCGCGCCACGCGGTTGGCCTGCTCCAATGTTTCTGTAACAATCACATTGCCCAACAGGGATTCGACAATGGGACGGTACGTCTCCTGAAACGAGACCAGTTCGCTGGCGATGCCGACCACGCCGTCCTGTCTGCTCAACAGCCGTTTTTCGTCCGCCTGCAGGCTGCGCGGCCGAATCACGTCAAGCGGCAGGAAGGTAGCCCGTCCTGCATTGTGCTGTTTCAGGTAGGCGATGGCTGCCCGGCCAGCCGCTTCGTCCTCGACGACCACGTTCTGCAGGGCGCCGCCCAATGCCACCTCCACGGCAGTCTCGTACTTTTCCGGCACCGTGACCAGTTCGGCGACGGCTCCGTGAATCCCTGCGAAGCCGCGCTCGCGAGCCTTGAGGATTTCCTTGACCCCTTGCTGGAAACCGGCAAATTCCGCCTGCATCTCCCGCAGCAGGTCGCGCCGCGATTTGGCCGCTTCCCGCTTCTGCTCCCACTGACGCAGTTCCCGGCGGGACGCCTCCAGACGGGCTTGTCCCTCGCGGATCTGCTCGATCGTTTCCTTGTAACGCGTCAGTGTCTCCTGAATCGACAGGTCAATCTCCTGAAGCTGTACGTTCAGCTCGGCCAGCTTGGTCTGGCGGGCCGCCTCTTCCTGATTGAGCCGCTCTTTTTCCAGCTCCAGCCGCTCCGCCCGGGCCTGGCTGGTCTGGCTCAACTGCTGCTGGTGGCGGATTTCGTTGCGCAGATTGGCCATCTCATTCAGTTTTTCAAAGTAGTCTCCTTTCAATCGCTCAACGTCGTCGCTGAGCGACTGGAGCATGGCGGCAAACTGGTCTTCCGCCTCCTTCAGCGACGCCTGGGCATCATCCATGCGCCGCTTGGTTTCCTCGACCAGCTGCTCTCCTTCTGCCAGCTCGGCCTCGACGGCATGCCGCTTTTCCGTGATGCGGTGCATCTGTTCCATCGTCTGCTGCCGGTTGGCGGCCAGGTTGCGCAGCCGTTCCTTGAGCACTTCCCGCTGACCTTCCACTTTCTCCGTCTCTTCGCTCACGGACAGCAGCACTTGCTGCAATTCCTCGATGGATTGGTCGATTTGGCTGACGTGAAAGCGGGCCTGCTCCAGGTCGGCTTCCCGCTTCGAGGCCTGGGTCGTCTGTAAGGCCAACTGCTCTTGAAGCTCCTGCACGCGGCGGCTTGCTTCCTCCCATTTGGCGTGCGCCGCCTCGATCTGCTGGACGTAGAGCGCCACCTCGTGTTCCATCAGCGTCTGGCGCAGTTCGTTGTATTTTCGCGCAGTGTCAGCCTGTTCCTTCAGCGGACCGATCTGTTCGTTGATTTCGCTGACGATGTCGTGAATCCGCACGAGGTTTTGTTCCGTCTCGTCCAGCTTCTTCTCCGCTTCCCGCTTGCGGGTCTTGTACTTGACGATGCCGGCCGCTTCCTCAAAAATGCCGCGGCGATCCTCTGCCTTGGTGCTTAAGATCTCCTCGATTTTTCCCTGTCCGATGATGGAGTAGGCCTCTTTGCCGAGACCCGTGTCCATAAACAGCTCCATGATGTCCTTGAGCCGGCAGGCCCGGTTGTTTATGTAGTATTCACTCTCACCGGAACGGTAGACCCGGCGGGTGACAGAGACTTCCGTATATTCGACGTCGAGAGAACGGTCGGTATTGTCCAGCGTCAACGTCACTTCTGCGAAGTTGAGCGGCTTGCGCGTATCGCTTCCGGCAAAGATGATGTCTTCCATCTTTGCCCCGCGCAGCGATTTGGCGCTCTGTTCGCCAAGCACCCAGCGGATCGAGTCGGAGACGTTGCTCTTGCCGCTTCCGTTCGGCCCGACGACAGCCGTCACTCCGGGCACGAATTCCAACTCGGTCCGGTCGGCAAACGATTTGAACCCAACCAGTTCCAGGCGTTTCAAATACATACTGATGGTCCTCCTTAAAAACCCGTCCGGCGCATGCGATCACACACCCGCTGCGTCCGGCGCTGCCGCCTGCCGAGCGGGCCCGTGTCGCCGCCGGGCGGGGGCCCTGAAAGAAAGCCCCTGCTGGGAAACAGGAGCAAGTCATCTGCATAAAACCCAATGTGAGATTAGTGTACCATAGAATAACAGCCGAACGAAGACCTTTCCCCACCAGGCACATAGACAAACCCGATGCTGCCGGTTTTTTGGCGGACGGAAAAAAACAGTCTTCGCCTAGCGCATGGTTCTCGTCGTCCGTTTTCCCTGGCACCGCTTGTCCCGCCTGCGGAACAGAAGCATGTCAATGGCCAAAAGACGATCGCGAAGCAGGCAGCGTTTTTAAGGCTTGCCTGCAACTGTAATAGTTTATCACAGAACGGCCGTTTGTCGAGAACAAAGAAGCTCCTCTCCAGCATCCCGCCGAAGAAGAGCCTGTTTCGTTCACCTGTATGCCTTTGTGGTCAAAACCGCTGCGCAAACAGCCGGCGTTCCCAGTCGCTTACGTGCCGGGTGTATTTCTCCCATTCCGTACGCTTTATCTTGATATACTCTTCCCAGATCTCGCGGCCGATCGCCTGGGCCAATATGGTGTCCTGGCTCAGGCTGTCCACCGCCTCTTCCAGCGTCCGCGGCAGGCGGGCAATCCCCCGTTCCTGCATCTGCGCCTCAGTGAGCCAGCTGACGTCATCGCTCGCCGGCTCGCCGGGATGAATGCGGTTGTGAATGCCGTCGAGACCGGCGGCCACGAGACAGGCTGACAGCAGGTATGGATTGCAGGTGCCGTCTCCCCCGCGGAATTCAAACCGGCGAGTACGCCGCTTCTCCGGGATGCGCACCAGGACGGAGCGATTGCCTGCGCCGTAGCAGATGTGGGCCGGCGCCCACGTGCCCGGCCGCATCCGCTTGTACGAATTGATGCTCGGCGCTCCGATGGCGATCAGGGAGCGGCCGTGTTTGAGCAGGCCGCCGATAAAATGGTACGCCTTTTCCGACAAATCCAGTCCACGCGGGTCAGTGTTGTCGGCGAACAGGTTCTCTCCCGCGTCGTTGTACAGGCTGATGTGCACGTGCAGGCCACTGCCGGCCAGGTGCTCGAACGGCTTGGGCATCAGTGTGCCGATCAGTCCCTTGTCGCGCGCGATCTGCTTGAACACCTGCTTGAACGTCACCTGGTCATCCGTCGCCTGTAAAGCATGCGTGTAGCGCAGGTTGACTTCCAGTTGACCCGGTCCGTATTCGCTGGAAATCTGTTCAGTCCTCACGCCCATCGCCTCCAGCGCGTGGACGAACGATTGCACGAAATCCTCCTGGATATCGACGCCGTCAGGAGAAAAACAGTGGCTGTCGTCGGCGGGGACGAGCCGGCCGTTTTCCTCTCGTAACAGGTAGGCCTCCTGCTCGTAAGCCATGTACATCCTGCCGCCCATGACCGACTCCACTTCCTTCAGCAGCCGCTTCAGCGCATGGCGGGGACAGCCCGGCCAGGGGTCGCCGTTTTCGTCCACCAGGTCGCAAAGCATGCGGGCGGTTTTTCTGCGGTAGGGCAGGATGACAAAGGTAGCTGGATCCGGAACGGCGAAGAAATCACCGTCCCCGGCCCCGTACATCGGGTTGGGAATGTACTCGTCGAAGCTGTCGAAACTCATGATGGCCGTGCTGAAGTTGATGCCTCTCTCCATCGCATCCCGCAAATTGTCCGGGCGAATCGTTCTGCCTCGGATCAACCCGGCGTAGTCCAGAAACTCCACGCGAATGAATTCAATCTCCTGTTCCTTTACAATCTTCATGACATCGTCTGCTGTGTACATCATGCGTCTCTCCTTTCCTGTAAGGTGCTGCATGCGAAACGGCTTACAATTCCAGCGTCGTTGACTTGTCCTTGAACACGCGGCTGCGGATGAAGAGGTACACTGCCCCCAGCGCCAGCCAGGCGATTCCCGCCTTGATCGCCAGCGGATCCATGGAGGTCAGCACGTAGGCGATTACGCTCATACCGATCAGTGGACAGAGCAAATGAGCGACAACCTGCCGGGATTTTTGGCGAATGGTGAAATGGATAATGACGGACAGATGGAGCACCACAAAACTGGTGAGCGCCCCGAAGTTGACCAGATTGGTGAGCAGCGGCATGTGGTCTTGAAAGCCGAGACTGACGATCAGCGACACCACCGCGACAAGCACGGTGCTCACGTAGGGCGTTTGGTACCGGGGATGGACCTTGGCCAAAACAGCGGGAAGTTTGCGGTCGCGCCCCATCGAAAACAGAATGCGGGATATGGCCGCCTGCGCCACCAGCGCCGCAGAGATGCCCCACGACAAAACAGTGGCGAGGATGGACACCGTCTTCAGCCACACTCCTCCGGCGGCACCGGCGATTTCGTAGAAAGCCGTATCGAGACTGTCAAACTGCATGCCTCGCCCCAGATCGCTCGCCACCCAGGTCTGCGCGATAAACAGAAAACCGACGGTGAAGAGTGCTGTCACGCTTGCCCGCCCGACCGCCTTGCTGCCCCCTTTGACCTCTTCGGAGAGCGTGGATATCGCGTCAAACCCGAGAAAGGAGAGAACTGCGATGGAGACTGCACTCATCACCAGATTCAGGTCAAAATGTTCCGCGTCATAGATCGGCTTGACGGTAAAACCGCCGCTCCCCAGCAGCGCAGTGACGCCGGCGATTAAAAACAACACCAGCACGGCGAACAGGATGATCAGCATGATCTTGTTGGCTCTCGCCGTGAACTCCACGCCGCGCACGTTGATGACCGTGTTGACGGCGAGAAACAGCACGATCCAGACCCAGGCGGGAATCGTCGGAACCAGGGAAGTCAGCGCGTTGGCGCTCACCACGTAACAGAGGGAAGGGATGAGGATGTAGTCCAGCAGGATTGCCCAGCCGGAAAAGAAGCCCACGGTTTCGTGGATGCCGCGCTGCGCGTACGCGTAGACCGAACCAGCGACGGGAAACGCCTCAGACATGCGCGCATAGCTCAACGCCGTAAAAATCATCCCGGCCATGCCGATCAGGTATGCCAGCGCCACCATCCCTTTCGAGGCATCGGCAACGTAGCCGTACACGCCGAATGGCGCAATCGGCACCATGAAGATCAAGCCGTACACGAGCAGATCCCAAAAGCTGAGCGCTCTTTTCAACTCCTGCTTGTAACCGAATTGCTCAATCATGCTAGCCCACCTCACCAGGCAATCTCGTACACCTCGGTAAAATTGCGGTACAGCACCCCTTCGGCAATGTGCAGGGCCACGTCGGCATCCATGTAGTCACGCGCAATCCACCCTTCCAGCACGCGCGTGAAGCACTCCTTGAACAAGTGCACGCCCAGCCAATTCATCTCCGGCAGGGTAAACGCGTCCGAACCGTACATCACCTTGGAAAACGGCGCAAATTCAAAGACGTGCGAGAGAATCCGCTCCACCCCGTGGCCGATAAACGGATTCTGCAGGGAAATGTCCAGATAGACACGGGGCAGTACACTGGCGATAAAGGCGGCCTCCTCCACCCACGGATAACCGCCGTGGACAAGGTGCACCTTTGTGTCGATGTACTTCTTGTCGCGCAGAAGATTCATAAGCCTGGCGGGGTTCGCCTTGGTCAGCACGACCTCGCCGTCGCCCACGCCGGTATGGATATGCATCGCCTTGTCGGCTGCCGTACATTCTTCCAGGGCGACGTGCAGACAGTAATCGCGCAACGCCTTTACGGTCGCCCGCGGATCAGAGCAGAATGCCGCGTACTCCTCCGCTGCCGCCCGCTCGTCCATCGGGCCGATCTCCAGACCGCTGCGGTAGGCGATGATCGTTTTCAAACCGAGAATGCGCTCCCCTTTCAACGCCTCGCGCAGATCGGCCCGATACCGCTCGGCAAACGAACCAAACTCCCTGCACTCCTCCCGCAGCCTGACCATGACCGGCTCGATGCGGTACACTTCCCAATACGGCACGCCCGTCATGTCGGCGTATGCCTCCTCGGACAGGCGCGGCTGCGGATAGCCGAAATCCAGCAGCAGTCCGGCGATGTTGGCGTCACGGAACAAGGCCCGGGTATACTCCCGCGGATCGCTCGCCAGCCGATTGCGACAGGCCACCACCTCTTCCAGCACCGGATCACAGCCGTAATACGCTGCCAAGCGCTGAATGGTGATCTGCGTGTACATGTTGGTTCCGGGAACGGGCTGCTTGGGGTGGCCGCGTTCCACGGTTTGGAACATGCCGGGAACAACGGATAAGGACAGCTTGCGAACAAATTCTGCAGGCGACAGCGGGGATGCCTGCTGCAGATACGGGTGGCAGTGGACGTCCACCGCCTTGATGGGACGCAGATCCAGTGTCATCATGATCCTCCTTTCAGGGGCTGTCACACGTTACGGGAAGCAATCTGCATGCCAGCTGCTCCTTCGGCATTTAGGCGTTTTTGCAAGGGAGTAAAGCGACAAAAAAAGAGCGCCGAAAAAAATTTTGCGCAAAATATTTTTGAATCTATTGAATATTTGGATAAACGATCCTATAGTGAAGCTATAGTGAAGTCAGGAATGCTGCTGTTTTGAAACGGCGTTTCCGGCAAAACGACAAACATTTTGCGCCAGAGGGGGGCTTTTTTCACCATGACTGTGATTGCGCTCAACGACGTGTGGAACGCCTGCTTTGAGTGCATGGTGATCGTCGATGAGGAAGGCAGCGTGCTGGACCTCAACCGTTCGGCCATGCGCTTGTTTTCGCTCGGCCCCGGGGATTTCGCCGGTGTCTCCCTCTGCGAATTGCTGGGTGACAGGTCATTTGGCCGGTATCTCAAGGCGGACAAGGAAACGACCGGCATCTCCGTCTGCATCGGCACCCAGGAGTTGATTGCCAACGTGGTCCCGCTCTATCGCGACCTGGAGCAGACGCGATATGTGATCATCCTTAAGAACATGACTCAGCAGCAGCAGTTGAAATACCAGCTGCAAGCCATGAACGAAGTCAAGCTCCTGTACGACGCCGTGCTGGACGAACTGGAGGAAGGGGTCTGTGTGGTCAACACGGAGGGGCGGGTCCTCTTTTACAACCGGAAGATGGGGGAGATCGACCTTCGCGAGCCGGCGTCAGTCAGGGGCAGGCGCATGTTTGACGTGTGGCCCGCGCTCGACGAGCAGTCCAACCCGCTATTGGTGGCGATGAAACTGTCCAAAACGCTGCACCATCGGGAGACGCACTTTACCCCGAACGGCCGGGCAGTGACCACGCTCTCCCGCACCACTCCCCTGTTTGTGGGCGAGCAGAAACGGGGCGCGATTCAGGTCTTGCGGGACATCACGGAGCAAAAGCAGCTGGCCGAATCCATCCAACAGCTCCGCAAGGCGGACGAGACGAAGCCCGCCTCCCCCCGGCCGCTCCCCAGGCAGAACCAGACGCGTTTCCGTTTCACGGACATCGTCTACGTCAGCCGCGAGATGGGACACATTGTAGAACAGGCGAGACGGGCGGCACGCTCTTCTTCCTCCGTGCTGATCATCGGCGAGACGGGCACGGGAAAGGAGTTATTTGCACAGAGCATTCACAACGAAAGTCCGCGGCGATCGGCACCGTTTATCGCGCAAAACTGCGCGGCCCTGCCGGAAGGTTTGCTGGAAGGTCTGCTCTTTGGGACCGCTCCGGGCAGTTTTACGGGGGCGGTGGACAGGCCGGGCCTGTTTGAGCAGGCCAACGGCGGCACGCTGCTGCTGGACGAACTGAATGCGATGAGCCCCAATCTGCAGGCAAAGCTTTTGCGCGTCTTGCAGGAGAAAAAATGTCAAAGGCTGGGATCGGCCAAGGTCGTGGACGTGGATGTGCGGATTATCGCCACGATCAATGAAGATCCGCTGGAGGCCATCCGGCATGGGCGGCTTCGTGAAGATTTGTTTTACCGTCTGAGCGTGGTCAACCTGTACATCCCGCCGCTGCGCAAGCGAAGGGAGGACATTCCGGCCCTGATCGACGCGTTTCTGGCCAAGCATGGCAGAGCGCTTGACGTGAAGGTGACCGGCATCGATCCGGACGTTTACAGCCACCTGTTGGCGTTCGCCTGGCCGGGCAATGTCCGCCAGTTGGAGCACGTGATCGAGGGCTGCCTCAATCTCATGTACGACGACGGCCCGATCCGGTTCGAACACCTGCCGTACGCGTTTCGCGAGATGATCATCCGGCAGCTCCCTGACGCTTTTCCGGATGCGCCGCAGGCAGTTACCGCGCCGATTCGCCTCTCCGGCAGTCTGGAGCAACAAGTCGCTCGGCTGGAGCAGGAGCTGATCCGCCAGGCCCTGCGCGAAACCAACGGAAACATCACCAAGGCGGGGGAGCGGCTGGGAATTTCCCGCCAACATCTCAACTACAAGCTAAAAAAGTACGGCATGACCAAAAAGCAAGCCTAACAAAAAAACCCGTTTTCCCTCATGGGGAGAACGGGTTTTCTCACGAATCAGCGGGCGATCTACTTCGCTCCCAGTTTGATCAACGCCCGGGCAGCCGCCTGCTGTTCCGCCTCTTTTTTGGATCGCCCGCTGCCCATGCCGAGCGGACGGTTGTTCAGGAGCACTTCGGACACAAACTCCCGGTTGTGCGCCGGCCCCTTTTCCTCCACGATGCGGTACTGAATTTCCCCCAGGTTATCCTGCTGGACGAACTCCTGAAGCTGACTCTTGAAGTCGGTGACCTGGGCAAACTCGCCCTTGTCCACTCGCGGATAGACGTACTTTTCCATGAAGTGAAAGACTGCGTCCAGTCCCTGATCAAGGTAAAGCGCGCCAATAAACGCCTCAAACACGTCCGCCAGCAGTGCGGGCCGCTGCCGGCCGCCTGTCAGTTCTTCCCCTTTTCCCAGCAGAACGAGATCGCCAAAGTTTAGCAGTTCGGCAAATTTGACCAATGACGGCTCGCAGACAATCGCTGCCCGCAGTTTCGTCATTTCTCCTTCGCTCATTTTGGGGAAGGTCTTGTAGAGAAATTGCGAAACGGTCAGTTCCAGGACGGCATCGCCGAGAAACTCCAGCCGCTCGTTGTCCTGGATGCGCTTGCCGCGCTGCTCATTGACATAGGAAGAATGGGTGAAGGCTTGCCGCAATACGTTCTCGTCGCGAAATCGAATACCGATGGTTTCTTGCAGCTCCGAGAAGTTCATGACGCTCACCACCATTCTTGAAGACTTCCTGCGCTTCTTTCCGGCAGGAACCATTTATGCCTCAAACCGCTTCAAGACGATCGTGGCATTGTGACCGCCAAACCCAAACGAGTTGGACATGGCTACCTTCACGTCCGCCTTGCGCGCTTGATTGGGTACGTAGTCGAGGTCGCACTCAGGATCGGGGTTTTCCAGGTTGATCGTCGGCGGGAGAATCTGATCGCGCAGCGCCAACGCCGACGCAATCGCTTCCACACCTCCGGTCGCCCCGAGCATGTGACCGGTCATCGACTTGGTCGAGCTGACCGCCAGCTTGTAGGCATGGTCGCCAAACACGCTCTTGATCGCCTGCGTTTCGGAAATGTCACCTTGATCCGTAGAGGTGCCGTGTGCATTAATATAATCCACATCCGTCGGTTCAATACCGGCGTCACGCAGCGCGTTTCTCATGCAGCGGGCCTGCCCCTCCGGTGACGGGGCGGTGATGTGGTAGGCGTCCGCACTCATGCCGTAGCCGATCACTTCCGCCAAAATGGTTGCTCCCCGCTTTTTCGCGTGCTCCAGCTCTTCGAGAATGAGCACGCCCGCTCCTTCGCCCATGACGAACCCGTCGCGGTCGATGTCAAACGGACGGCTCGCCTTTTCCGGCTCGTCGTTGCGGGTGGACATCGCTTTGGCGGAACAGAAACCGGCAAACGCCATCGGCCGGATCGTCGCTTCCGCACCGCCGGTGATCATCGCGTCGGCGTGACCGTGCTGGATCAGCCGGAAGGCATCTCCGATTGCGTTCGTCCCCGTCGCGCACGCGGTAATTGCGCTGGACGTCGGCCCTTTTGCTCCGTACTGGATGGAGACGGCTCCGGATGCCATGTTGGCGATCATCATCGGGATAAAAAACGGGCTGACACGGCGCGGTCCCTTTTCCAACAGCACCAGGTGCTGCTCTTCCCAGGTAGTCAGACCGCCGATACCTGATCCGATGTATACACCCACGCGTTCCGCATTCTCAGCCGTAATCTCCAACTTGGCGTCTTCCATCGCCATTTTGGTGGCAGCCAACGCAAACTGAACGAATCGGTCTGTACGTCGGATTTCCCTCTTGTCCAGGTACGCCTCGGGATTGAAATCCTTTACTTCCCCCGCAATCTGCGTAGGGTAGTCGGAGGCGTCAAATGCCGTGATGCGCCCGATTCCCGATTTTCCTTCCAGCAAGCTGTTCCAGAAGGTCTTCGCGTCATTACCCACGGGGGAGATGACGCCGACACCGGTAATCACCACTCGTCGTTTCATTACGATCACCTCTATGTGTAAGTCAGCTCTCCGCTTCCTTGTTCTTCGCCTGGTTACGGTTGGAAAGCTCTGCGGCAAAATCGAGCCGGGTGTGTGAAGGGAGAAGTCCCGCGTGACACGGGACTTCCACTGAACAGACTACTTGTGAGATTCTATGTAAGCTACAACCTCACCAACAGTAGTGATTTTTTCAGCGTCTTCGTCAGAGATTTCCATATCGAACTCGTCTTCCAGTTCCATTACGAGTTCCACTACATCCAGGGAGTCGGCACCCAGGTCATCTTTGAAAGAAGCTTCCAAAGTCACCTTGGATTCCTCTACACCCAGACGATCGACGATGATTTTCTTCACACGTTCCAACGTGTCTGCCATTTTGCTTCACCCCCTCTCCCCGTATTATAGTGGATGAGCCTGCAAAACACCAGTTGAGTCAGGCTCTTGCTGCTTGTACGCGTGCGCCTTACATGTACATGCCGCCGTCGACGTGCAGGGTTTGGCCGGTCATGTAGTTGGCCGCGTCCGAGGCGAGGAACAGAACCACCCCGGCGATGTCGTCCGCCTGGCCGAGTCGGCCCAACGGAATCTGGCCCAGCATGGACGCCTTGACGTCCTCGGGCAGGTTCGCAGTCATGTCCGTGTCGATAAAACCGGGGGCGACCGCGTTTACGGTAATGCCGCGGGATGCCAGCTCACGCGCGGCCGTCTTCGTCAATCCGATTACGCCGGCCTTGGCTGCCACGTAGTTGGCTTGGCCGGGATTGCCCAGCACGCCGACGACAGAAGTGATATTGATGATCTTGCCGGAACGCTGTTTCATCATGGGACGGGTGGCCGCTTTCAGGCAGTTGAAGACGCCTTTCAGGTTGGTGGAGATCACCTCGTCCCACTCTTCCTCTTTCATCCGCATCAGCAGATTGTCGCGCGTGATGCCAGCGTTGTTGACGAGAATGTCAATCGTACCGAAGCGCTCCAGCGCCTCTTTGAACATCTCGTTTACTTCTTCGGCATTGGCCACGTTGGCACGAATCATGATCGCCTCGCGCCCCAGTTCCTTTACCTTGGCCACTGTTTCCGCAGCCGCCGCCTCACTGCCGGCGTAGTTGACCACGACGTTGGCTCCCGCTTCCGCCAGCCGCAGTGCAATCGCGCGGCCGATTCCGCGGGAAGCGCCGGTGACCAGCGCGGTTTTGCCTGCTAGCATAATACCCCTCCGTTCAACAGTTCATGTAACGATTCCATATCCTGAACGGAAACGATCGTCGTCCCCGTCGGCGCAATCTTTTTGATCAGGCCAGCCAGCACTTTGCCCGGGCCGATCTCCACAAAGGTGGTAACGCCCTGTTCCGCCATCCAGCGGACGGAATCCTCCCACAGTACCGGAGCGGCCACCTGCTTCACGAGGTTGTCGACAATTGCCGCCGCTGCCGTCTCCGGACGGGCCGATACGTTTGCCACCACCGGCACCCGAGCGTCTTTCACGTCAATGTTGGCCAGCACGCCCTTAAGCCGCTCCGCCGCTGGCTGCATCAGACTGGAGTGGAACGGGCCGCTGACGTTGAGCGGCAGAACGCGTTTGGCGCCGGCCGCTTTCGCCTGCTCACCGGCCAGCCGCACACCCTCCGCCGTACCGGAGATCACGATCTGTCCGGGGCCGTTCATATTGGCGGGCTGGACGGGGTGACCTGATGCAGTCACCGTTTCGCAGACGTCCTGCAGGGCCTGCCGGTCCATGCCGAGCACGGCTGCCATCGCTCCCTGACCGGCTGGCACAGCCTCCTCCATGAATTGACCGCGGGCGCGGACCACTTTCACTGCGTCGGCGAATGCCATCGACTCGGCGGCCACCAGCGCCGAATACTCGCCCAGGCTGTGTCCGGCCACGTAATCGGGCGCCACGTCCGGTCGTTGCTCGCGAAGCGCGGCCAGAACCGCGACGCTGGTCGTCAAGATTGCCGGCTGCGTGTTGACCGTCAGCCGCAGCTCTTCTTCCGGTCCTTCAAAGCAGAGCGACGACAGCGAAAAGCCGAGCGCTTCGTCTGCACGTTCAAACACTTCGCGGGCAGCTGCGGACTGTTCGGCAAGCGACCGACCCATTCCGACGAACTGGGACCCCTGTCCCGGGAAGACAAAAGCCACTTTGCTCATTGCACGATTTCCTCCTTTAAGCCGGTGTGGTGGACCACTTCAACAGGGCTGCACCCCATGTCAGTCCTCCGCCGAAGCCGACGAGGACGACGTTGTCGCCTTCTTTCAGGCGCCCCTCTGCCACCGCTTCGTCCAGCGCGACGGGAATGGACGCGGACGACATGTTGCCGTAGCGGTCCAGGTTGATCGCCACTTTGTCCTCCGACAAGCCGAAGCGCTGGATGGCTGCGTCGATAATCCGTTTGTTGGCCTGGTGGGGAACCAGCAGGTCGATCGCTTCTTTCGGTGTCCCCGACTTCTCCAGCACCGCTTCCGTCGCCGAATTCATGACGCGGACGGCGAATTTGAACACTTCACTGCCGGTCATCGAGATGTAGTGCAGGTTTTTTTCCACCGATTCGCTGGAGGCCGGAATCCGCGACCCGCCCGCAGGCATACACAGGAGCGGTCCGCCGGAACCGTCAGCGCCCAGCTCAAACGCCTGGAATCCGAAGCCCTCGCCCACCGGTCCGAGCAGGGCCGCACCGGCACCGTCGCCAAACAGAACGCAGGTGTTGCGGTCCTTGTAGTTTGTGATTTTGGACAGGGTTTCCACCCCGACGACGAGCACGTAGCGGTACAGTCCGTTGGCAATGAACTGGCTGCCCGTGGCGATCCCGTAAAGGAACCCGGTGCAGGCCGCCGAAACGTCCAGCGCGGCTGCGCGGGAAGCGCCCAGTTTCTCCTGCAGGATGCAGGCCGTCGACGGGAACATCATGTCGGGTGTAACGGTGGCTACGATGATCATGTCCAGCTCTTCCGGACTGATCCCAGCTTTCGCCAGCGCATTTTTGGCTGCTTCGTACGCCAGATCGGAGGACGCCTGATCCGGTGCGCTGATGCGGCGCTCGCGAATCCCGGTGCGAGTGACGATCCACTCATCAGACGTTTCCACCATTTTTTCCAGATCAAAATTGGTCAACACTCTCTCCGGCGTGTAGGAACCTGTCGCCAAAATCCCTACGGGGCGCAATTCCTTCATTGGTTTCACTCGCTTTCTCCCGATTGGTTTTTCTGTAGTGCGTCCTGGATAAAACCGTTCACATCCTCAGCCACAAAACGGACAGCACTGGCTATCGCGTTTTTGATCGCACGCTCGTCAGACGATCCGTGCGCCTTGATCACAGGCCGGCGCAGTCCCAGCAGCGGAGCGCCGCCGTATTCGGCGTAATCCATCCGCTGCTTGAAGCGGACCAGGCTCGGTTTCAACATGGCCGCACCTACTTTATTAATCAGGCTGGAAGTAAATTCCTGCTTGAGCAAGGAAAAGATGGTAGAAGCGGTGCCTTCCATCGCTTTCAACAGCACATTGCCGACAAAGCCGTCGCAAACCAACACATCGCATGCTCCCTGCATCACGTCGCGCGCCTCCACGTTGCCGACGAAGTGCAGGTCGGTCCGCGCAAGCAGCGGAAAGACGGCCTTGGTCAGTTCGTTTCCTTTGCCCTCTTCTGTTCCGACGTTCAAGAGACCGACCGTCGGACGTTCGAAGCCGAGCACTTTTTCCGCGTACAGGCTGCCCATCACGGCGTACTGGAAGAGATGATGGGGCTTGGCGTCCATGTTGGCTCCCACGTCAAGCGTCAGCGTTGCCCTCCCCTTGATATTGGGGATGAATGCCGCCAGCGCCGGCCGCTCGATTCCTTCCATACGTCCGGCGTACAACAGGCCGGCCGTCATCAACGCTCCCGTATTGCCCGCCGAAATGGCAGCGTCCACTTTTCCTTCCCGGGCCAGTTCGACGGCCACCACGAGCGACGCCCCTTTTTTGCGCCGGACAGCCCGTACTGGTTCGTCGTCAGGTTCAATGACTTCCGACGCCGGGTGGATTTCCAATCCTGCAGGAAGCTCTCCCGGAAGTTCGCGCCGGATCGCCTGCTCGTCGCCGACCAGCACGATCTCAAGTGACGAATTCTCCCTGACCGCCTGCAAAGCGCCCAGCACCGTGCTGCGCGGCGCGTTGTCGCCTCCCATCGCATCCAATGCAATTCGCAACCGTGACTCCTCCTTAATGCTCTCATCCATTTCGCTTTGCGACATCGGACATGCCGACGACGCGGAACGTAGCGGTAAAGACCAGTTCTCCCTGCACCTTGGTCTCCACCCGCACTTTGCATTCGTCCCCGTTTCGGCTGCGCACAACGGCCTTAGCCACCAGCTTTTCCCCCAGCCGTACCGGACGGATAAAGCGGATGCGGGCAGAAGCGGTCAGCGCCACGTCGGCGTCGATGACCGCCACCGCCAGCGAGTTGGCCTGGGCGAATATGTAGTGTCCACGGGCGATTTGCGTCCGTGCAAAAACGTGTTCTTCTTTGATTTCCAACACGGAGATGGCCTGAACGTCGAGCTGCAAGTCGACAATCTCCCCGATCACTTCGTCAATCCCCAGTGATTTGACCGGGTCCAGGCTTCTTTCCGCCACCGACTTGATTCGCTCCCGCAGTTCCGGGATGCCCAGCTCCAAACGGTCCAACCGTATTGTTTGTATGCTGACTTGAAACAACTCTGCCAGATCCTCGTCAGTGGCGAAGGGATTTTCCTGAAGCGTCTGCACCAAACGAGTCTGGCGGTCTTTTTTTGGCAAGCGGGCGATGGGTAACACCCCCTCGGCATCCGTATTCAATCGCATAACTTGCGAGTAGTTTTTAATACCAGGTCCTAATCAAGTATAAGGGAGAAGCGGCGGAATGACAAGCAAAGATCGCCGCAGTCGGCTAAATCGGGACAGATGTCCCCCGACCACCGATGTGCATGATGAGCGATTCGACGCTCGGCTCTCTCATGCGGATGGAAAGCAGCGCTTCCCTCCTGGACACTTCGTCATGAAAAAAGCAAGGTGATTTCTCACCCTGCCTTTTCTTACTTCGCTACTTTTACACCTTTATAGTGTCCGCAGCTCGGGCAAACGCGATGCGCAAGCTTGTATTCGCCACAGTTATCGCATTTGATCATGCCAGGAATCTCTAATTTGAAGTGCGTACGACGCATTCTTTTACGGGTTTTGGAAGTTCTCCGAAAAGGTACTGCCATCTTCCTTACACCTCCTTCAATTGGCACATGCTAAGAAGCTCTATTAGGTGGATGGTACAGGCGCGAACGCTTCCGCCATCCTTCAAAAATGAGACGCTCGATCGAGGGATCGGCAATCCCATCTTGAAAACACACGCAATTACTTGCTGTCCTTGAAGAAATCAGCCAGTCCGGCCAACCGCGGATCGATCCGCTCATGTTTGCACTCGCACGCCTGCTCGTTCCGGTTTACTCCGCACTCGGGACACAATCCTTTGCATTCCTCCTCGCAGAGGGGAAAAGCAGGGATGGCGAGCAGGAAATCTTCCTGCAGCAGCGGCTTCAACTCGATCTCGTCGCCTTCCAGCGGCAAAATGTCGCTGTCTTGGTCTTCATCCTCCGCTGATTCAGCGGGGGCGAAGGTTTCCGCAAAAGGCACGGCCGTGTGCCGGGTAAAAGGCTTCAGGCATCGCGCGCAGACATAGTCAACGTCTGACTTCATCTCGCCTTTCACGTAATAGAGATTGCCCAGTTTGGCTGCCTCGCCGCTCACTTCGACAGGGGTGAGCCCGCGAATCTCCTGATGGCGGCGCTTCAGTTCGTCAGCGTCCAACGTCAGCCGAAACGGCAGCGGCTCGCCTTTTAGATGGTCCAAATCGCTTACTTTGATGTTCACACCTTTTCACCTCAAGCACAACAAGGATGATTATAGCCTTTGCCCTTTGCTTTGTCAACCATTTTTCCTTGACAGCTCATTCGCTATACGAGCCCTTTGGTTTTTGCGCCTTGAGGAAAGCCAGCGCGTCGTCCACGGTTTTGACCGGGACCACCCGCATCCGGGATCCGATCCGCTTGGCCGTCTCCAGCGCCTCCTGGTAATTGGACACCGGCCCCTCGGCATCGTCCGGCGCCAGGAAGATGTCAGCGCCCGCCTCGTCCGCAGCCACGACCTTGTGGTTGATGCCGCCGATGCGGCCAACTGAACCGTCCGGCGAGATTGTACCCGTCCCGGCAACCTTGTATCCCCGCGTCAAGTCAATCTCCTGGTTTAACTGGTCGTAAATCTCCAGCGTCATCATCAGCCCCGCCGACGGACCGCCAATGCCTTGGCTAGAGATGCTGACCTGCTTGGGGACGATGATTTCCTGCTTGTTGTCGGGACGGATGCCAAGTCCGGGCGTTTTGGAATCCGGCAGCGGTGCCAGGGTCAACGTGCGCTTTTCCTCCCTGCCGTCACGGATCAGCGTCACTTCCACCTGATCGCCCTGCTTTTTGGTCGACAGGTATTGGAGCAGATCCTTGGCTTCGCGCGTCGGTCGGCCGTCCACCGCCACGATCACGTCACCGATCTGCAGCACGTTTTTTGCCGGCATGCCCTCGATCGTGCCCATCACCCACACGCCCTGGTTCTCGATCTTTACGTCGTATCCGGCCAGGCGGAACGCAACAGCTTCCGCGATTTTCTGGGAATTGTCCATCACGGCCAATTCCCGTCTCGTAAAATCTTCGTTGCTCTCGCCGCTGCCCACGACCAGTTCCTTTTTCATCAGTTCCGCATTGGGAGACAGCTGGGCGTAGAGATACCAGGCGAGATTGGCTTCCCCCATCCTGACCGTCGTCAACATGAACGCCCCTGATTCGTCCTTTTTCCCACCCTCGACGTCAATCATCGGGGCCAGTTCAATGGCGGAACCGGGCCGCGTCACATAGTACGGCGTCGGCACGAAAAACACCGTGCCCAACAGGACGACGGCCAACACAAACAGCCAGGGTATGGAATGGGACCCCCGGCCCGACCGGTTGCGTGTAATCAGCCTCTCCTCACTCATTGTTTTGCCTCCCAGTCGGCGATCAATTCCTTGATCCGTTCCACAGAGTCCAGTCCGGCGCGTTCGCCGAGGGCGATAATCTCCTCCACGCCGGTGTACGCGATACTGCTATAATGTCCAACATCGGGACGGATTACGAGATCGGCAGCCAAAATCTGATGCCGCAAAATCTCCCGCTCCATGACGTCGATCGTCTGGGCGATCACGTCAAAAATCGTCGTCACCTTCATCGGCGTGTCAAACTGGGCGACATCGACAGCGATGACGAGATCGGCACCCATGTCGCGAATGACCGTGATCGGCACCCGATCGATGACCCCGCCGTCCACCAGCAGGCGGTCTCCCACCCGTTCGGGCACAAAAATGCCCGGGATGGAAATGCTCGCCCGCACAGCCTGATCCACCGGCCCCTCCCGAAAGACGACACGTTCCCCGGTCTCGATGTCGGTCGCGACCACAGCCAACTCCTTGGACAGTTCCTCGATACGTTTGCCATGGGTCAGCAGGCGGATCAACTGCTTGATCTTTTCCCCCGCGACAAACCCCATGCCGGGAACGGTTAGATCCAGCCAATGTTTTCGCTTCAGATTCAACGCCAGTTTTTCCATCATGTGCGGCTCGATGCCGTTAGCGTACACGGCGGCGATCAAGCTGCCCATGCTGCTGCCGGCCAGCATGTCAACTTTAATGCCGTGTGCCTCCAGTGCCTTCAACACACCGATGTGGGCCAATCCGCGTGCTCCTCCCGAGCCGAGCGCCAGTCCCACTTTCGGTTTTCTCGTAGTTCCCATGCGCCTCTCCCCCTCTCACAAACGTATGCAGGGTACCGCCAATCCTTTCGGACAAAGCAGACGGGCGGAGCATAGTTTTTGATTCGTTCACGTAGACATGTACTATCTCGGCCGGTCGCCGGACCTGCCTCGCTGCCCATGAGCACTGCGGCACGGCCAGGCCGGATGCACGACCTGCCGGGTTTCCCTTTGCTCATTCGCTGGTACAGGAGGTAGCTATGTCACGCCGCTCTCCGATTCTTACACTGCTGCTCGCCTTGTCGGCCATTGCCCTCGTCGTCATTTTGGTGTCGCACCCGCAGATGTCGTTTGAGGCGGCGCTCCGCGGTTTGAAAATCTGGTGGGAGGTGGTGTTTCCCTCCACCCTGCCGTTTATCGTTCTTTCCGAAATTTTGATGGGCGTCGGGGTCGTCCACTTCGCCGGCGTGCTTTTGGAACCGTTGATGCGCCCGCTCTTCAACGTACCGGGGACGGGCGGCTTCGTCCTGACGATGGGCTTTGCCTCCGGCTATCCCGTCGCGGCCAAGCTGACGACCCGCTTGCGTGAACAGGGCAGCGTGACCCAGGCGGAAGGGGAACGGCTCGTGTCGTTTACCACGACAGGGGACCCGCTTTTCGTCATCGGCGCGGTCGCCATCGGCTTCTTTCACAGTGAGCAGGTCGGGGTCGTCCTCGCGTTCAGCCATTACGTCTCAGCCGTCCTGATCGGGCTCTTGTACCGCTTTTACTCCCCGTACGCTCCCATGAGCAGGGCGCTGGAAAAGAACCAGCTCCCTCTCCCGCTCCGGGCGCTGCAGGCGATGCATCGGGCGCGGCTGCGCGACCGCCGGCCGTTTGGGCGGCTGATGGGGGAAGCAGTCCAGTCTGCCCTGCACACGCTGCTGATGATCGGCGGCTTCATTATCGTCTTTTCCGTCCTGATTCAGCTGTTTTCCGCCATCAATCTGACCCGGTTTTTGAGCAGCCTGCTGGCGGTGCTGCTCGGTCCAATCGGTCTGCCGCCCGCCCTCTCCAACGGGATCATTGCCGGGCTGTTCGAGGTCACGCTTGGCGCACAGGCCGCAAGTGAAGTCCCCCCATCCGTCCCGCTGATCTGGCAGGCGGTCATCGCCAGCGCGGTCATCTCCTGGGGCGGCTTGAGCGTGCATGCCCAGGTGGCCAGCATCCTCAGCCAGACGGATCTCAGGGTGGCGCCGTACCTGCTCGCCCGCGCCATTCACGCGATCCTTTCGGCTGTGCTTACCTATTTGGCGTGGGAACCGCTCACCGCATCTTCCTGGTTCAAGGGAAGCAGCATCCCGGTCTTTCTGCCGTCTACGTCCGGGATTCCGGTCATGGACTGGTGGGATACGCTGCTGCACTCCGGACTGCTCGCGGCCGTGATTCTCGCTGCATTGGCCCTGCTCAGTCTGCTCGTGCGTCTTGCCAACAGGCACCAGATACACTGATCGCTCAGGGTTGTGCAGCAAATTTGGCGCGCAGCGCACGCTCCACAACCGGCGGCACCAGGTCGCTCACGTCGGCGCTGTATCGGGCCAGTTCCTTGACGATGCTGGAACTGAGAAACGAATACTGATGGCTCGTCATCATGAACAGCGTCTCAACATGGTCATCCAGCTTTTTGTTGATGGAAGCCATCTGCATCTCGTACTCAAAATCGCTGACGGCCCGCAGTCCGCGGATCACCGCCCGTGCCTGACGCTGGCGAACGTAATCGATCAACAGGCCGTTGAAGGACTCCACTTCGACGTTGTCCAATCCGGCTGTCGCCTCGCGCAGCAGTTCGATGCGTTCTTCCACACTGAACAAGGACTGTTTCTTGGCATTGATCAACACCGCTACGATCACCTTGTCAAAAATGTTGGCGCCGCGGGTGATGATGTCGAGGTGTCCATTCGTCACAGGGTCAAAACTGCCTGGGCATACTGCGATGTTCATGAGATGGATGCATCTCCTTCCGACGCCGTTTGCTCGGCTTGATCGTCTTTTTCCAATTCGTGGGCATAAAGCGTCACCGTCGTCTCCCCATAGGTGGCGACGCGCTCCACTGCACAGCGGCCAATCGTTTCCGGCAGGCGGATGTCGCTGTCGTGTTCCGCCACGATCCACGCCCCGTCAGCGAGCAAACCCAGTTCCTGCATGACACGGATGTCCGCAACGATGTTTTGCTGGGCATATGGCGGATCGAGAAAGACCAGGTCAAACGCGACCCCACGTCTCCCCAGTGCCTTCAGCGCCCGAGACGCATCCGTGCGGTACAGCTCGGAACGGTCTTCCAGCCGGCAGGCAGCGATGTTTTGCTTGACGACCGCATGTGCTTTCGCGTCCCGTTCCACAAAAATGGCCCGTTCCGCTCCCCTGCTGAGCGCTTCGATCCCCAGCCCGCCGGTTCCGGCGTAGAGATCGAGCGCCCAGCCGCCGGAAAAGTACGGGCCGATCATATTGAAAATGGATTCCTTCACCTTGTCCGTCGTGGGCCGCGTGCTTTTGCCGGGGACGGCCAACAGCCTGCGTCCCTTGTGTTCACCTGCGATGACTCGCATAATGCCTCACCTTTGTATGTATGGAGAATGAGAATGATTTCATACTAACACAACCGGTCTGCTGCGTAAAATTGTGCCGTGGAAAAAAATTGCGCCGTGCATGTATAAGAGATGGAAGTTCTGGCAAAGAATATGGATAGCGACGCAACGGTGTCGCTGACAACCGCGGAGAAGACTTACGTTTCCCCATAAGCTCTTCCTCCGGTTTCTCCTCTCCCATAATTGAAAGGCGGTTTACTTTGGCGCACTGCGTGTCTGATAGGAGCATGCCGTGGCCGATCTCCCTGAGGGAGAAGTTAAACCGCTGCCTCATCGCCAATGGCGGTGAGGTATTTTTTTGTGATCCGGGCGGCACACTATCCGTTAAAAAGGAGGCAGACTCCATGGCAGAAAAACAGCCGTCGAAACAAAAACAGGAAGCCGCTGCCGCCCAGTCCCTCGCCGACCGCACAGGCATCGGCAAGGAAGAGGCGCGCCGCATGCAGTCTGAAGCCGACAAGTCCGAAGTGATCAAACACGGGCAGTAAATGAATGACGGAAAGCCAGCCGTACGTAAGAAACGGCTGGCTTTGTATTGAAAATTGGATGGGTGATGAAGCTCCGCTGCCAGGGAATGTCCCTTTCGTAAAGCGTTTGTCAGGTTTGTTCCCACGCGTATACGTGCACCAGTTTCTCCTTGAAGACAGTCTCTTTTTCCCGGAACATTCCGATCTTTTGGGCAACTCGTGCGGATGCGGCGTTTCCCGGTTGAATCAGGCAGATCAATCTCCTCAGCCCTTTCGCCGCTGCTCCGTACTCGCGAAACGCCATCGCCGCTTCGGACGCGTAGCCGTTTCCCCAGTATTCCTTCGCCATCCAGTAACCGATCTCTGTCTCCGGCTTCCCGTCCACTATTTGCTGCACCAGTCCCGCATGGCCGATGGGCTGCATGTCCTGTTTCCGCACTGCCACCATCAGCCCCAGACCGGAAGCGTAGGACTGCTGCACCCAGTCGTAAAAGCGTGTGACCTCTTCATCCGTTCTCGGCTTGCCATGCCCGATGTAGCGGACCACGTCCGGGTCTTTTAGCAGACTGGCAAGAAAAGGAAGATCATCCAGGCAATACGGGCGAAATAACAAACGATCCGTTTCCAGCATGCGAAATAACACTCCTCCTGTTATGGCCAGGCGGGCGCCTCCCCTGCTCACCGCGATGTGCAGGCGGGGGCTGTTAGTGGTTGGCCACCACTTTTTTGAGCAGGCGAATATCCGTGTCGTGCTAATTCACCAGTTCCTGCAATTCGCGAATGCTCCCATTCTTCTCCGTGTTATGGGCGACCTGCGCTTTGATCAACATCACCTGGTCCTTGATCTCGCGCACGTCACTTTCAATGATGTCCAA
Organism: Brevibacillus sp. NL20B1; assembly: GCF_018195675.1. Lineage (NCBI taxonomy): Bacteria > Bacillati > Bacillota > Bacilli > Caryophanales > Paenibacillaceae > Brevibacillus > Brevibacillus sp. NL20B1. Next base: position 279,111 of record NZ_JAGTPT010000001.1, on the reverse strand, counting down.
GCGGTGCTCGAATCGATCCATGCGCTGTTCAAGCCCGCCGATCCGCTCGTCCAGCCCTCTCAACTGCTGCCCCAATCCCGCGATCATGCTTTTCAACTCTTCCATCGCTCTCCCCCTCTTGCTTTCACTGTACAAAAAGAAAGCGCGCCTTGTCGAGCAAAATAACCTGCATTTCCCTCCTGGTAATTCCAACGGGGTGCAAATACTACGGACAGCAAACCCTGACAGGAGGACTGCCATGCACACGGTCTGGAAAGGTTCGATCAGTTTTGGTCTGGTCAATATCCCGGTGCGGATGCATACCGCGACGGAAGAGCGGGACATCCGCTTTCGCCAGCTTCACAGCGAATGCCACACGCCGATCAAGTACGCCAAAATGTGTCCGCACTGCCAGCGGGAAGTGGACGCGTCGGAGATTGTGCGGGGATTTGAATACGAAAAAGGCAATTTTGTAATCATTCGCGACGAGGATCTGGAAGCGATTTCCCCGGAAACGCGAAGAGCAATCGAGATCCTCGATTTTGTCGATCTGCACGAAATCGACCCGGTTTACTTTGACAAAAGCTACTTTCTCTCCCCCCAGGAAACCGGAGAAAAAGCGTACGCTCTGCTGCGGGCAGCCATGGAGGAAACAGGAAAAATTGCCGTTGCCCGCGTGACGATGCGCAACCGGCAAAGTCTGGCGGTGGTCCGGCTGTACGAACACTGCATCATGCTGGAAACCATCTTTTATCCCGACGAGGTTCGCCCCGTCTCACAGGTGCCGTCGCTGCCCGAAGCGGACGTCCCGCTGGCTGACAACGAGCTGAAGATGGCCGCAGAGCTGATTCGCAACATGACGACGCCGTTTGATCCGGCCAAGTATCGTGACGAATACCGCAGCCAACTGCAGACACTGATCGAGAACAAGCGGAAAGGAGAGGAAGTGGCGGTCGCTCCGGCGGCACCGCGCGCAAACGTGATCGATTTGATGCAGGCGTTGAAAGAGAGTCTCGCCGCAACCGGCGGAGCCTCCACTCCGGTCAAACTGGAGCCGGAGCCAACTCCGGCCGCACCCGCCAAAAAACGGACTGCAGCTGACAAAGAGGCACGTGAGGAGCCGGCTGCCGACACCACCACGACGACCACCAAGAAGCTCAAGCGCAAAAAAGCGAAGTCGTCCTGATCTACGGCAAGTCTGCTCATATTCTCTTTATAGAGAAAGGACGAGCGGACGTGCTCTTCGAAGAGGCGGATGGTGATCGTGCCGTCCATGGTGACGCCGCCGATATTGAAGCGGCGTTGTTAAAGCACTCTAAACGTGCTGCGTTTTGCCTGCGGGCCTGTTACCGCCGAAAACGTCAGGCAGATTGGCTCCGGCTCATACACCAGCCGCCACGTTCCTCTCCCGCTAGCGAAAACGCTTTTCGGCAGCAGCTTCAGCATGAGCCTAAGCGTTACGTCGTGTTCCAGGAAGCGCTCACACACTTCCTCCCCGACCAACTGCGCGGGCGGTTCCGGCAGCCGCTGCTCGCCGAAACAGGCAAAATCGGTCACCGCCCCGCTTACATGCACCTTAACGCGGCAGCCAGACAGCGGCAGCGGCAAACCCAGCGACTCCTGGCGAAAGTGAAACCAGACGCCGTCTTTTTTGGTGGTCACCGTCACGTGAGGGAATGCTTCCAGCTTCTTCAAGCCGCTCCCCGTCTTCGATCATGAGCCGGTACGACGATGGGATATTAAACAGAGACATCGCCCGCTTCCTGAGTCTGTCCAGCGCTGTCTCCACGCCTGCCGCATCCTGTTTCCGCACGGTGCACAACCTCCTGAACCCTTTCAATTTTTCTCCCTGATTGTTGAGTACATCTTGTTGCATCCACATTATACCAAAGCCAAAAAGATGAAAAATACCTGTCCCATGCCCTCCTTGCGGGCACAAGACAGGTTTGTCGTGTCGTCAGTGCTCGGACTGTCCTTCCGGTTCGATGTGGATGTGCACGGCTTTGACATTGTGAACGGCCTTCATCCGCGCCTCGATTTCCTCGGTGATCGTGTGGCTCTCCGTCACGTTCAGAGTGGGGTCCACGTGAATCACGACATCGACCAGCACGTTGCTTCCGTGGTAGCGCGCCTTGATATCTGTAACGTCCTTGACCCCGGGGATTTCGGCGATGGTGGAGCGCAGCGCAACCAGTTCGCTGCGGTCAAACCCGTCTGTTAATCGGTGGGCCGCCTCGCGGAAAATGGACCACGCCGTCCTCAGGATGATCCCGCCCACCACGAGCGCTGTCAACGGGTCCAGCCAATGCAGTTGAAACTGGGAGCCGGCCACTCCCACAAACGTGCCGACGCTGACCAGCGCATCGGAGCGGTTGTCTGCTGCCGCAGCCATCAAGCCCTGGCTTTGGGTTACCTGCGCCAGCCGCCGGTTGTAGCGGTAAACGCCGAACATGACGGCAGCGGTTGCCAGGGCGGTCCAGCCGGCCAGCATGTCAGGCGCGTTCATCTCCGGGGTGAACAACGCAGAGATTGCCCGGCTGAGGACTTCGATCCCGACCGCCAACATGATGAAGGATGCGACAAGAGCCGAGATGCTTTCTGCGCGTAAGTGGCCATAGGGATGGTCGTGATCAGGCGGTTTGCGAGAGATGCGCAGGCCGATCAGTACGGCGACGGACGCGACCACGTCAGTTGTGTTGTTCAGTCCGTCCGCCAGCAGCGCTTCCGAGCCTGCCAGCAGCGCCACCCCCACTTTCACCAGGGAGCAGCAGACATAGGCGATGATGCTGACCCACACCCCGCGTTCTCCCTGCTTCAGATTCGCGTACACATCCACCTGCATCACCTCAAAATTCCTTCTCACACGACCTTCATCGTACCAGACGACTCCCGAGTGGGTCTACGGAAACAGTTTTTGTCCGGGTCAGCATGATAGGCAGAGGGAAAATAAGTTGGACACTGCCAAAACCTCTTGCCGGATAGAATTGGAAATGGTAAGCTGGTGCTGTACAACAATACAGATATGCACGGGAGCTTGGGGAACCAGGCTGAGAGGATGGCTGATCCGCCGTCGACCGTTGAACCTGAACTGGGTAATGCCAGCGGAGGAATGTTGTTGACACCAAGAAATGCGGTGTGCGTCTGTTCGCGCACGCTCTTTCTTCGTCTGCGTCTGGCGTCGCATGGGTTCATGCGGCGTTTTTTCGTGACGCAGTTTCTCCGCCTCCCGCAGGGTTCACGACACGTGCAACCGTGACAAGGAGGTTTTTTTCATGTCCACTTCCCCCTTCCCCTTTATCTCCACAGCGGCCGTCCCGCCGTTTCCGGGCAGCCGCAAAACGTACGTCCAGGGCTCCAGACCGGACATCCGCGTGCCGATGCGGGAGATTTCCCAGCAGCCTACTATTACCCCGAACGGCGAAGTGCCCAACCCGCCGCTGCGCGTTTACGACACCAGCGGAGAGTATACGGCACCCGATTACATCGCCGACATCACCAAGGGACTGCCCGCCCTGCGCCGCAACTGGATCGCGGAAAGAAGCGACACCGAGGAATACGAGGGCCGCGAGCCCAAGCCGGAGGACGACGGCTACCGGAACTTCCCGCAGGAACCATCCGTCCCTATCTTTCCCGCCAAAAGACAGAAGCCGCTGCGCGCCCGCCAGGGGAAAAACGTCACCCAACTGCATTACGCCCGCCGCGGCATCATAACGCCGGAGATGGAATTTGTGGCGATCCGCGAGGGCGTCTCGCCGGAATTTGTGCGTCAGGAAGTGGCCAGCGGCCGGGCGATCATCCCTGCCAACATCAACCATCCGGAGAGCGAACCGATGATCATTGGCCGCCATTTTCACGTCAAGGTAAACGCCAACATCGGCACCTCCGCCGTCACCTCCTCCATCGGCGAGGAAGTGGAAAAAATGATCTGGGCCGTCCGCTGGGGGGCAGACACGATCATGGACCTGTCTACGGGCAAACACATCCACACCACCCGGGAATGGATCATCCGCAACAGCCCGGTTCCGGTCGGCACCGTCCCGATCTACCAGGCACTGGAAAAGGTGAACGGCAAGGCGGAGGAGCTGTCCTGGGAGGTGTACCGCGACACGCTGATCGAACAGGCCGAACAGGGGGTGGACTACTTCACCATCCACGCCGGCGTGCTGCTGCGCTACATTCCCCTGACGGCCAAACGGGTGACCGGCATCGTCTCGCGCGGCGGTTCCATCATGGCTGCCTGGTGTCTGGCGCATCACCAGGAAAACTTTTTGTATACCCATTTTGAAGAGATTTGCGAAATTCTGAAGACGTACGACATCGCCGTATCGCTGGGAGACGGCCTCCGCCCCGGTTCCATCGCCGATGCCAACGACGAGGCACAGTTTGCCGAGTTGGAAACGCTGGGAGAGCTGACCAAGATCGCCTGGAAACACGATGTCCAGGTGATGATCGAAGGCCCCGGTCACGTGCCGATGCACCTGATCCGTGAGAACATGGAACGGCAGCTCACCGTGTGTCAGGAAGCCCCCTTCTATACATTGGGGCCGCTTACCACTGACATCGCTCCCGGTTACGACCACATCACCTCCGCGATCGGAGCAGCCATGATCGGCTGGCTTGGCACGGCGATGCTGTGCTACGTGACGCCCAAGGAGCACCTTGGCCTGCCGAACAAGGAAGACGTCCGCAACGGGCTGATCGCCTACAAGATTGCCGCACATGCCGCCGACCTGGCCAAAGGTCACCCGCGCGCCCAAGAACGGGACGACGCCCTGTCCAAAGCGCGGTTTGAATTTCGCTGGAACGACCAGTTCAACCTGTCGCTTGACCCGGAACGGGCCCGTGAATACCACGACGAGACACTCCCGGCGGAAGGGGCGAAAACAGCGCACTTCTGCTCGATGTGCGGCCCCAAATTTTGCAGCATGAACATCACGCAGGAAATCCGCGCGTACGCGCAGCAGAACAACCTGACTGTAGAGAAAGCCGTGGAACAAGGGATGAAAAAGCAGGCGAACGCCTTCCGAAAACAGGGGAACCAGCTCTACACGTAAGCGGCGCTCCCTGGCTCCGCTTGCGCACCTGCAAGACGAGGAGGAGATCGCGTGAATCAGGCGGAACAGCTTCTCGCGGAAGCAAAACGACTGGAGGCTGAATGGAAGAAGGTAAAGCAGCAGTTGGCAAAGCTCCAATCCGAATGCGAACACGACTTTGCCCGAGGCCAGCTTTCGATGACCTGCCGCAAATGCCTGTACACGGAGAGTACGTACTACTAAACAGCCCGAGGCGATGAGACGGATGCCGCTCATCGCCTCTTCTTCGTCCTAATGGGGAACAATCATTGATGAGGCTGATTCGGACGGCTCCTTTCTTCCGTCTGACGGCCAATTCCGTTACCTGGACGAGGTGGAACATGAAACCGATCATCCCGATGGAGCCAGTGGCGAGCGACACCATCCCCCAGGAGCCGGGCTGGATTGCCCAGGTGAAATGGGACGGCGTTCGCATCCTTACCTATTATGACGGCAAACACGTGCAGCTGTTCAATCGAAAGGGAAACGAGCGCACCCATCACTACCCTGAACTAGCAGATATTGAAACGTACTGCCGAGCCGACTCCGTGATCCTGGATGGTGAAGTGATCGCGCTGGGGAGCGACGGCAAACCGTCCTTTCATGAAGTGATGCGCCGGGACGGGATTCGCCGCATGCAGAACGTGCCCCGGATGCAGCAGACTGTGCCGGTTACCTACATGATTTTTGACTGTCTGTACCTAAACGGGGAATGGATCAACCAACGCTCCTTGCAGGACAGGCTCAAACTGCTGTCCGAAACAATCGAACCGAACAGCCACGTGCAAGTGGTGTCGTCCCATGATAACGGTTCCGCCCTGTTTGAGGTGATCCGGCAGCACGGCATGGAAGGCATCGTCATGAAGCGGCTGGATGCCCCCTATCTCATCGGTGCGAAAAAAGCCGTGTGGCTGAAGATCAAACACTACCGGGATGTGATTGCCGCCATTGGCGGTTTCACCTTGAACGGCGGAGTCGTCAACGCGGTGCTGTTGGGCCTCTACGATGAGCAGGGCCGGTTTTGGTACATCGGTCATGCGGGAACGGGCAAACTGTCCCGCCAGGAGTGGCGGGAGCTGACCGACAGGCTGATGCCTGCAGTTATCCGGGAAAAACCCTTCGTAAACAGGCCCGATCGTCACCATGGCGTATTCTGGGTGACCCCCACGCTGACGGCCAAAATCAAGTACGCGGAATGGACGGAAGGGCGATCACTTCGCCAGCCATCCATTCAGGCAATCGTGGACGTACCGCCGCACACCTGCAGGCTGGACAGGGAGATGATGAGATGATCTTCTAGTGGTCCGCAGAGGCTGTATCATTCCCCTGCGACTGCTTGTGTTTCAGGTGATTGACCGCCTGCATTTCCAGATAGGAGCTCACCAGCGCCACCAGAAAGCTAAGAAAGTACGCTACGCCGCTGATCAGGCCGGCCACTCTGTACTGATTCTCCAGCAAGGCCCCGCCGACGATCGACACGAGACACACACCTAACGCCAGTTTGTTGATCCAGGCCCAGATCTGACAGCGCCTATACTCTCTCGTATGGGCGGAATGCGAGTCACGTCCGCTTCCCCGTTCTCGCAGAAGGGCTGCGGCAAACAGGAAGGCCAGCAGGGGAAGTTGGAAGATAAGCGTGATTGCCGGTATGCCGTAGCTGAAGAAGCGCAGCACGTCATCCGTATTGGGAAACGACAGTAGCGAGGAGACCACGATGAACAAGCCGCACGGCCCATTGGAGGCGGCGTAGTGTTGCTGGCCGGCGAACGATCCGACGCCGACAAGAAAGGCGATGTAGGTGACGACTGCCTTGATTGTAAAGGCCGGAAACCAGATGCTGAACACGATCACTTCCACGCGGTCCAGGAAGTCGGTAATGTGGATCTGCTGCACTAGCGCGTAAACAGGGAAAGTCAACCTGCTGGTGATCAGATACCCCATCACGCCCAACTGAACCACCATCAACAGCGTCAGCGAGAACCCGGCAATGATCGCCCCGTGTTTCATTGCGGAATACAGGAGCCGGGGATGGGAAATGGCATGCAGAAACGCACCGAACAAAAAGATGCTGCCAAACACCCCTGACGGGAGGAGATTACCGAGACCGACGGCCGCGATGTTGCTCTCCAGCACCGGCTCCAGCCGTTCAACCGCATACTCGTTGCTCAGTGTGAAGTACAGCATGATGGTGATGAGAAAAAATACGGGAAAGTACATTTCATTGACGCGGGCAGCCACTTCCGTGCTTGTTCGGCCGTAGTACACCAGCATCAGGACGAATACCAACAAAATGATTTCAAGCGGCGTCCGGGGCAGCAGCATCACTTGCAGGAACAAGCTGACCCCCTTGATGTCCGCCACCAACAACAGCCAGAGGTAAAACAGAACGAGGGCGTTTACGAAGCCACCGATCCACCTGCCCCCTGCCAGAAAGATGATTTCAAACAGGTTTTTTCCGGGGTAGGCCCGGGACAGCCTCGCGAAGACCAGGGCTACCAGTATTGCGTAAAACGTCGGGAGGATGAAGGCAAACCACGCATCATTCTTGGCGATCTGGGCCAGTGTTTTCGGCTGGCTGAACAACGCCCCCGTAATCAGGACGCTGCCGATCAGCCAGGCAATCTGCCGATGATTGATCACCTGTTTATGGATCATGACAGGCCCTCCTTACCAGATGTTTTCCATCCACTGCTGCAGGCCAACGGAAAAGACGTCGGCCAGGTAATTGGTTGGCATGATCACGTGGAGTTGAAACTGCAGTGCTATGAACAACCCGATCGTGAGCAGGTAAAAGAAACCCATCACTCGCCTTTGCTTGACTGGCATGCTTTTTCGCTTCATGAAAAACTGGACCAGGGACGCTAGCAGCAAGAGCACGTACAAAACCAGGGCGACACTATTCATGGCGATCTTCCTTTGTGATGTTCTCTGTTGTCTGGCCGATATTGGTGATCTCGGCTTTGGTCCGGACGTGGAATTCCGCCTGCGCAAGGCGCTCGTTCCAATTATCCCGCAAATGGCTTCGCCACTCGCGGGGATACTCTCGAGCCAACACCAGGCCCAGCCCGATGGTGTCCGTCCGCTGCCGTTTCATCTGAGCCAACGTCTTCTTTACTGTTTCGGTAATATGATTGGACAGTTTTCGCTCCAGCGCAGCCAGGTTGTCCGCCCTGCCCAGATCGGCATCGGTCAAGTTTTCGATAACGGACGCCGACGCGTCCACATTGATCATAAACTGGATACGGCCCTGCTTGATTACAGGCTTGATTTCCGCCTTTCCCTTGTCGAACCGGACGTTGACGGTTTCCTTTTCTGTCAGGGAAACCTTTGTGGAAAAGGGCGTAAACTGACGGTGAAACCACCGCAGTCCCCCTGCCGCTTCCTGGTTGAACACCCCCACCATCTTGTCGCGGAGAAATTGGGCCACCCCAAGTACTTGAATCTCCTTCGACTTTCCTTTGGGATGGGAATTGACGGCCGCCACGTACGGCAGATAGGGGTCCACACCAGGTGTGCTCAGCGTCTGTGCCATGTCCTTGACGGTGACGGGAACCGATTCCATTTTGATCAGTTCCCGCATCGCCTCACCGGAGAAGCGTTCAAAGCTGGGCTGCACCTGCAGCATGTTAAACCCCTTCCCCTTGGCCAGCACCAGGTAGGCAGTCAGCCGGTTCTCAGGGAAACGGGCCACCACATCCAGCACCTCGCTCAGTCCATCTCGGGCCAACGCCTCCCCAATGACGATCACGCGATGGTGGGCGTAGTACAACTGCCGGCTCATCCTGGCCTGAATCAGGCTGTGTGCTTCCCGCAGCGTCTTGCCAGTGGCCGAGTCGACGTAATAGACATTGTCCCCGCTGGTACCTCCTCCGCCACCGGTCGGTCCGCCCAAACTGCTTACCAGCGGAACCTGAACGGACAAACGATATTCACCATTGGCCTCCTTGTCGATGGAAAACGCAATCACGATGGCAATGTCGTTCACTTCCGTCCGGTCCCAACATCCGCTCATCAGCAGTCCGCAGAGAGCGACGACACAACCCTTCATCCACCGTCTCATTCGTTCATCCCTCTCCTTTGGTGCGGCCTTTGTCGCCATGCCCGCCTCCGCCTTGGCGAACAGCCCCGGATTGGCCTTTGCGCTGCTGTTGGCCGGTTTGGCCGGTTCGCATCCGCCGGGCGTCCTGCACGCCGAGAAAGCTGGGCCGTTTTTTCATGAACGGCCACGGAGCACGAATCAGCACGTCCTTCAGGTCACTCACTGACATCGGCGCGATCGGGGACAAGTAGGGAACGCCCATCGAACGCAGGTTGGCCAAGTGTCCCATAATCAGCACGATGCCGACGAGAATGCCGTATATGCCCAAAATCGAGGCGGCGATCATCAGCGGAAAACGCAGCATCCTAAGCGCAATGGAAGCGTTGAAATGAGGTATGGTAAAGGAAGCGATCCCTGTGATGGACACGACAATCACCATCGGCGCTGACACAATCCCAGCCTCCACGGCCGCCTGTCCCACGACAAGCGCCCCCAGGATGCTGACCGCCTGGCCGACTGTCTTGGGCAGACGCACCCCGGCCTCCCGCAGGGCTTCAAAGGAGATTTCCATGATCAGCGCCTCCACGATCGCCGGAAACGGGATCGACTCCCGCGCCGCCGCGATGCTGAGCAGCAGGGTGGTGGGCAGCATCTGCTGATGAAACGTGGTGATGGCTACATAGGCGGCGGGCGTGAGCAGCGAAATGAGCAGGAACAAATAACGCAGCCAGCGGATCAGGGTTGCCGGCATGAATCGTTCGTAGTAGTCTTCGTTCGCCTGCAGCATGATCCAGAACGTGGTGGGCACGATCAGCACCATAGGCGTACCGTCGACCATAATGGCGACACGCCCTTCCAACAGTGCTCCCGCCACCGTATCCGGACGCTCGGTATACTGGACCTGGGGAAAAGGAGAATAGATGTTGTCCTGAATCAATTCTTCGATGTAGCCCGACTCCAAAATTCCGTCGGTTTCGATCACACTGATGCGCCGCGTCACTTCTTCCACCAATTGCGGGTCGGCGATCCCCTCCAGGTACGCGAGCGCCACGTTGGTATTGGTTTCCCTGCCAATCACCAACGATTTCATTTTCAACCGGGGGGTCTTGAGTCTGCGCCGCAGCAGGGAGGTGTTGGTCCGAATGTTTTCGATGAAGCCCTCCCGCGGGCCGCGCACCACCGCCTCCCCCTCCGGTTCATCGACGGAGCGCTTTTCCGGGCCGCGCATGCCCATGGTGAGCGCCTCCGTGTTTCCGTCCACCACGATGCCGGTGTCTCCCGACAGCACGGCCTGTAAAAACTCTTTGTAATCCTTTACCTTGGCGATTTGCGAAACCGGCAGCAGTTTCTTTTGGATCACATCGACGTCGCGATCGCCGCTCTCCAGGATCATCAACGCCTCCAGCGCCTGGTTGACCTCTCTCGTATCAACCAGGCCGTCGACGAATACAGCCACCGCCGCGACGCCGTTTTTCATGTTGAACTCGCGGATGACAAAGTCGGAGCAGTCGGAAAACAGCTGTTTTAACACGTGCACATTTTCCTGCAGGGTGGGGTAAAGAGGAACCCCTTCCATCTCGGTCAAACTGCAGGTATTGATCGTATGTATCAATTCTTCCTTGCTTGACTTTCCGTTCTTAGCCATCGCATTCACCAACCGTTGGCAAGCTATCCGTATTATGGGTGCCGAACCGGAAAAATATGCAGCCCGCTTTAGCCCGCATAACCGTCATGCACCGGGGCATAGTAGTGGCAAACCATCGGATGCAATCCCGAACATTTTTCCGGAAAGAGGGTAGCAAAGCGATGCCGACAGCCGCGACCGATCTCGTATTGAGCGTCGAAGGCAGGGAACTGACCATCACCAACCCGCACAAACTGCTATGGCCGGAAGCAAATGTCACCAAATGGGACTATATCCGCTACCTGTTGGAGGTGGCGCCTCCCCTGCTGCGCTACGCCCAAAACCGCCTGTTGACCGTGATCCGCTATCCGCACGGCGTTGGCGACAAGCATTTTTACCAGAAAAACCTGCCCGCGTACGCGCCGGACTGGATTGCCACGAGCCGCTGGGAAAACACGCGGTATCCGCTGTGCAACGACACCGCCACACTGGTCTGGATGGCCAATCAGGCTGCATTGGAGTGGCACGTGTCATTTCATCTCGCCCATGATGAAACGCCGACCGAGCTGGTGTTCGACCTGGACCCTTCCACCCCCGAGTTCGCACCGGCAGCCGAGACGGCGCTGCTGTTGAAAGAAGTGCTGGACGGGTTGAATCTGCCCTCATTCGTCAAGACATCGGGGGCCAGCGGCCTGCAGGTCTACATCCCGATCGAGCGTCGCTACAGCTTTGACGAAACCCGTCAAGTCAGTCAATTCGTCGCCACCTATCTGGCGGAAAAACACCCCAGCCTGGTCACGATCGAACGCCTGGTGAAAAACCGGGGAACCAAGTTGTACATTGATTATTTGCAGCACTGGCGCGGCAAAACACTGCCTGCTCCCTACTCCACGCGCGCCCGCCCGCAAGCGACGGTCTCCACTCCGATCACGTGGGACGAAGTGCCCCGGATTCATCCGACCGACTTTACCGTCCATACCGTGCCACAGCGGCTAAAGGAACGAGGAGACTTGTTCGCGCCGGTCCACGATCCCAACCGGCGGGCATCCCTGGACCCGATTCTCGCCTTTCTCGCCAGGCGGAGATGATCACGTTGAGAACGCGGCCTCGCCCCTCCTTGCTTCTGCCTTCCCTGTAATGGAACTGTCTGTGCCGGTTGTGCTATACTGTGCATCAGATGGTTGATGGCAAGGAGGAATTCATCATGATTGATCCGATTGCGTTGACGCTCGGCCCCATCAAGATTCACTGGTACGGCGTAATCATGGGGCTGGCGTTTTTTCTGGGCACGTATTTGGCCCGCTACAACGCCAAACGGGCCGGGATCGATCCCGACCACGTGCTGAACATGGTCGTGCTGATCATCCCGGCCGCGATTATTTGTGCCCGTTTGTATTACGTTATTTTTGAGTGGGAGCAGTACAAAGACAATCTGTTTGACGTCATTGCCGTATGGAAGGGCGGATTGGCCATCCACGGCGGGTTGATCGGCGGTTTTCTTGCCGGTGTCTGGTACGTCCGCAAGCACAATCTTCCGCTGCGCAAGCTGGGAGATGTGCTGATGCCCAGCGTCATTTTGGGACAGGCGCTCGGCCGCTGGGGCAACTTCATCAACCAGGAAGCCCACGGCGGGCCGGCCACCGAGGAGTTCATGTCGCATTTTCCTGCGTTTATCCGCGAACAGATGTACATAGGCGGCCAGTACTACCACCCCACATTTCTGTACGAATCGCTGTGGAACCTCGTGGTCTTCGCCATCCTGATGGTCATGCTGTACCGGTTGAAACGCTTTGACGGACAGGTGCTGTTCAGCTACATGATCCTCTACTCGCTCGGCCGCTTCTTTATTGAGGGCATGCGCACTGACAGCCTGATGCTCGGCCAAACGCTGCGCGTCGCCCAGCTTGTCAGCCTCAGCCTGATCGTCGTCGGGGTTGTGCTCATGCTGGTGTATGCCCGCGCGAGCAGACAGCCGTCCGATCACTCCGAGCAAACGCCGAAATGACGAATACATACGCCCAAAAAACCGATCCGTGTAGTATGAACCCCTTAAACGTAGACGTTGGAACCCCTATGGTTGACCGATCAATACGTTAGGGGTTCATTCTTTTCAAACAGTCAACGGCCAAACGTTCCCACAGCTCTTGTCCCTGAGACGCCCGGAAAGCAGTTGAAATCCATAAGGACGTGTCTGGACTGATCGGAACAGATACGGTTGAAACAAAATAAGCCGACCCCGGTCGCGTACCGGGGCCATCTAGCAGATTACGGTCATTCCTTGACGGTAAACTCAATGGAGCCCAGTCCGTCCCATTTGGCAGAAACGACATCGCCGACAGCAAGTGGCTGCGCTCCGGTAATGCCGCCGGTCAAGATCAGTTGACCGGCGTGCAGCTTGCGCCCTCTGCGAGACAGCATGTTGGCCAACATGGCGACGGAATGGGCCGGATGTCCCAGCACTGCCGCCCCTGCGCCCAAATCTTTCAATTCCCCGTTGATGGAGAGGGTAACTCCGACCAGATCCAGTTCCAGCTCATCCGGTCTGCGCTGCCTCGATCCGATGAACACACGGGAAGCGGACGTGTTGTCCGCGATCACGTCGGGGAGGGTGAACTGAAAATTCAGGTAGCGGCTGTCGATAATCTCCAGGGCGGGAACGACGTATTCCGTGGCGGCCAACACGTGAGCGCCCGTCACTCCCGGTCCTTCGATATCCCTGCCGAGGATGAACGCGATTTCGGCTTCCACTTTCGGATGAATCAATTCACGGAAAGACAGGACGCCGCTGTCAACGGACATGTAATCAAACACATGGCCGTAGATCGGCTCGTTTACGTTCATCTGCTTCATTTTGGCCCGGCTGGTAAAGCCCATTTTCAGCGCGATCACCCGATGGCCCTGCTCGCGCTTGATGGCAACCAGCTCATCCTGGATCCGGTACGCATCCTCTACCGACAAGTCTGGATATTCAGCCGTAAGTTTCACCTCTTCCTGCCGGTTGAACTCCGCATCGACCAGCTTTTGCGCCAATGATCTGTAGGAATGTTCCGCAAGCAAGCTGTCCACCTCCTTATCGCAGTCCCGCTGCACTGCGCTGCTTCAAGATTTCCGCAGCGACATCAATGATCATGTCTTCCTGACCGCCTACCGCCTTTCGCTTCCCGAGCTCAATCAGGATATCGCGGGAATCAATTCCGAACTTCTTCGCGGCACGCTCCGCATGTAGCCGGAAGCTGGAATACACGCCTGCGTATCCGAGGACCAGGCTGTCCCGGGTAATCTCCTGCGGAACCTGAAGGATGGGCGCAACGATCTCTTCCGCCAGATCCATCATTTTGTAAAGATCAATGCCGGTTTCGATGCCCATCCGTTCCAGCACGGCGACCAGTACTTCCGTTTGCGTATTGCCCGCGCCGGCCCCCAAACAGCGGACACTGCCGTCGATGCGCGTTGCCCCTTCCTGAATCGCCGCCAGCGTGTTGGCCATCGCCAGGGACAAATTATTGTGCGCGTGGAACCCTATCTCAACGCCGATGCTTTGCTTTAATGCCCTGATTCGTTCGGCCACTTCATGAGGCAGCAGGGCGCCGGCTGAATCAACCACATACACCGCATCGGCTCCGTAGCTCTCCATCAGTTTCGCCTGCTCGACCAGTTTTTCCGGAGGTGCCATGTGAGACATCATCAAAAAACCGACGGTGAAGAGGCCAAGTTCTTTGGAGCGGGCAATGTGTTGAGCGGAAATATCGGCTTCGGTAACGTGCGTCGCGATCCGGGCCATGCCAACACCCAGCTTCACAGCGGCATTCAAATCCTTGATTGTGCCGATTCCCGGCAGGAGGAGCACACCTACCGTCGCCTGTTTGCAGACGGCAACTGCCGCCTCGATCAGTTCCATCTCATTCGTTCGGGACAGCCCGTACTGCAAGGAAGAACCGGCCAGACCGTCTCCATGGGAAACTTCGATGAAGGGAACATTCGCCTCGTCCAAAGCGCGGGCCACGCTCACCACTTGTTCCACGGTAAATTGATGGTTAATCGCATGGCTGCCGTCGCGAAGCGCCACTTCCGTGATGAGAATATCCCGTTTACCACTCATCTGTTTCGTCTCCTTTCCAGTTTCAGACGGATGCTGCCTTCACGTGGTGCGCGGCAAATTCCTCCGCCACTTTCACCGCCGTCGCTGTCATGATGTCCAAATTGCCGGAGTAGGTGGGCAGGTAATCGCCGGCCCCTTCCACTTCCAAAAAGACGGTGACTTTGTTGCCGTCGAAAATGGGCTCGGTACGGAGACGGTATCCGGGTACGTACGATTGAATATAGCCTGCGGTTTGCTCAATGGATGCAGCAATCGCCTGTTCATCCAGCGTTTCTTCGTCAACCAGCGCATACACCGTGTTCCTCATCAAAATCGGCGGCTCAGCGGGGTTCAGGATGATAATCGCCTTGCCTTTCTTCGCGCCGCCAATGGCTTCGATGCCGTGGGCGGTGGTTTCCGTAAATTCGTCGATGTTGGCGCGGGTGCCCGGACCGGCGCTTTTGCTGGAAATGGTGGCGACAATCTCAGCGTAGTTGACCGGGCTCACGCGGTTAATCGCATGAACGATCGGAATCGTCGCCTGGCCACCGCACGTAATCAGATTGATGTTTGTTTCGTGCAGGTGGGAACCGAGATTTACGGCCGGAACGACATATGGGCCGACTGCGGCCGGAGTCAGGTCGATGGCAAGCTTGCCCGCTTCCCGAAGAGCCTTGGCGTGACGAATATGCGCTTTCGCAGACGTGGCGTCAAACACGATATCGGCAAGCTCCGGACTGTTTTCCAAAAACTGCTTCAGTCCGCCGTCAAACACTTCATAACCGCGCTGCTTCGCCATGCGCAGTCCCTCCGAGTCGGGATCGATGCCGATCATCGCGGTAAGCTCCAGCTTGCTTGACCTGCCCAGCTTCATCATCAAATCGGTACCGATGTTTCCGGAGCCGAGAATGGCAACCTTTACGTTAGACATGAAATCTCACTCCTACTTCCCCGAGATGGGCGATTCGCGCGCTGAAACAGTCTCCGGGGGCCGCATTGACCGCCGCAGACAGGGCGCCGGAGAGAATCACTTCCCCGGCTTTCAGCGTTATCCCAAACTCAAACAGCTTGTTGGCTAGCCATGCCACGCAGTTCGCAGGGTTGCCCAACGCCGCTGCTCCTACACCGGTATTGACCAACTCGCCGTTTTTGTACAGGGCCATGCCAGCCAGTGCGAGGTCGATTTGATCCGGCTTCACGGGGCGTCCGCCCAGCACGTACAAACCGGAGGAGGCATTGTCCGCGACCGTATCCTGCAGCTTGATTTTCCAATCCGCGATCCGGCTGTCCACGATTTCCAGAGCAGGGAGGAGATAATCGGTCACCTGCAGCACATCTGATGCGGTAACGCGCGGCCCCTGCAAGTCGCGCTTTAACACGAAGGCAATTTCCCCTTCCACCTTGGGCTGGATCACGCGCTGAAACGGAATCTCCCCTCCGTTTTCAACGGCCATGCCCGCCAGCAAATGACCGTAATCAGGCTGGTCGACCCCAAGCAGTGTCTGCATGGCTAACGAAGTCAACCCGATTTTCTTTCCGACAACGACGTCGCCGGCCTTCACCTTTCGCTCAATCGTGTGCAGCTGCACGCGGTACGCTTCTTCTGTCGTCAAATTGGGGTCCAGGGCCGTTAACGGCTCTACCCCGCGACCGCTTCGTTCCGCCTCTGCCAAATGGTCGGCAAATTTCGTGATTTTTGCCAAGTCCAACGACGCTACCTCCCTGCGTTCCAATTTCATAGTTTCATGGTAACTGTCTTTGCTTCCGTATAGAATTCGAAGCTGTGCCGCCCGCCTTCACGGCCGATGCCGCTCGCTTTTGCCCCGCCGAACGGCGTGCGCAGGTCGCGCACATACCAGCAGTTGATCCACAGCAGGCCGGACTGCACCTGAGCGGCTACGCGGTGGGCACGTCTCAGGTCGTTCGTCCAGACCACCCCGGCCAATCCGTAGATGGAGTCATTGGCGATGCGAATCGCTTCTTCCTCCGTTTTGAACGGAATGACGACGACAACCGGACCGAAAATTTCCTCCTGGGCCACCCGCATTTTATTGTCTACGTCATAAAAGACGGTCGGCTCGTAAAAGTTTCCGTCACCCAGGCTGGTGATTCGCTTGCCGCCGTAAGCAAGCTTGGCGCCTTCGGCCAGACCGATCTGCACGTAGTCATCGACCGTTTTCAGGTGGCTGCGCGATACGAGCGCCCCCATATCCGTCTCCGGGTCGAGCGGATCGCCCACCTTGATCTGCTGCACCGCCTTCACGAATTTGTCGAGGAACCGGTCGTAAATGCTTTCCTGCACCAGCAGCCGCGACCCGGCCAGGCAAATTTCACCCTGGTTGCGGTAAATCGCTTCGATGGACCCCGTCACCGCTTCATCGAGATCGGCGTCTTCAAACACGATGTTTGCCGACTTTCCTCCCAGTTCGAGAGAGACCGGAATCAGTTGGGAAGCGGCGTTTTTCATGACCGTCTTGCCTGTCGTCGTCTCACCGACAAACGAAATCCGGCGCACGTAGGGATGCGTGGTCATCGCCGTGCCGACGGTTCCTCCCGGGCCGGTCACGATGTTCAACACACCCGGGGGCAGGCCTGCCTCATTGGCGATTTCCCCCAGCATCACGGCGCTCAGGGGAGTATAGGAGGCCGGCTTGACCACCACGGTATTGCCGGCTGCCAGGGCCGCGGAAGCTTTCCAGGTCATCTGCATGAACGGCAGATTCCACGGAATGATCAGGCTGGTCACCCCTGCTGGAGCGTATTTCGTGTACGACATGAATTTGCGCATCTCGTAGTTTTCATGAATCAGGTATTTGGCCATCTCTGCAAAAAAGCGCAGGTTCCAGGCGGCTCTGGGAATGTCAAAACCGCGGCTCTCCTTGATCGGCTTGCCGACATCGAGCGTTTCCACCCAGGCCAAATCGTTCACCCGTTCCATGACGAGATCGGACATTTTGCAGAGAATCTTCGCCCGTTCTTCGACAGGCATATCGCTCCAGACGCCGCTTTCAAAGGTGCGCTGCGCCACTTCAATCGCCTTGTTCACATCTTCCTCGCCGGCATTGGCCACCGAAGCAAGCTTGACATTGGTCGCCGGGTTGAGCGTGTCGAACGTCTCGCCGGAGATGGCGTCGGTGTATTCGCCGTTGATGAACAGCTTGGCGTCCTTCAACTTTCTTTCTCTTTCCTGTGCAGTCTGGCTCATCGGAATCCCCCCTACTCCTCAATTTCCACGATCATCTCTACTTCGACCGCGTTGTTGTGCGGAAGCTGCGCCATGCCTACCGCAGAACGGGCGTGTTTGCCTTTCTCTCCGAAAATCTGCACCAGCAAATCGGAGGCGCCGTTCATCACCTTGGGTTGATCCGTAAAATCAGGAGCGCTGTTGACAAAGCCCAGGAGTTTGACAATCCGTTTCACTTTGCTCAATTCGCCGATCTCCCGTTTGACGACCGCCAGGAGATTCAGCATGCACTGTCTTGCCGCCAGATAGCCTACTTCCACCGTGACGTCTTCGCCCAGTTTGCCGCGGTACTCGTCCGTCCCTTGACCGGCCAGAAACAGGAGATTGCCGGTGCGAACGCAGCCCACGTAATTTCCCGCCGCCTGCCGCGGCGCAGGCAGCGTCAGGCCCAGATCCTGCAATCGTTGTTCGGGTGTCGCCGCATGTATCGTCATCGTTACCTCACCTTCACCTGGCTCATATTCAGGAAGCGAAGCGCGTTTTCCCCGAGCATCGCCCGCTTCTGTTCTTCCGTAACCGTCAGCATCTGGTCAATGACTTCGCCCGGGGGAATTTCCCGCAGCAGGAACGGGTAATCGGAGCCCATTAGGATCCGCTCATAGCCAAAGCGGTCAATCATGTACTGGATGTTCGCCGGATCATAGACCAACGAATCAAAATAGAAATTCTTGGCGTAATGGCTGGGCGGCTGTTCCAGCAGCCGGAGATGGGGCCATACCTTCCAGCCCTGGTCCAGCCGGGGAAGAATGTAAGGGAATGATCCCCCGCCGTGGGCCAAACAAATCCGCAGGCGAGGGAATTTCTCGATCACGCCGCCAAGGATCAGGCTGGCTGCAGCGAGGGCCGTCTCGCTCGGCATCCCCACGGTGTACATGAGATTGTGGCGAGGCATCCGCTCTCTGCCCAACGTCTCCCACGGGTGGACAAACAGCGGCACGTCCCACTTCTCGCACATCTCGAAAAATTCCAGGAATGCAGGGTCATCCAGATTGTTTCCGTTCACGTTGGTACCGATTTCGATCCCTTTCAGGCCCAGTTCGTGAACGCAGCGATCCATTTCACGGATGGCGACGGCCGTGTTCTGCAGAGGAACCGTTCCCAGGCCGATAAACCGGTCGGGATGCTGTTTCACGGTTTCCGCAATGAAATCGTTTTGGATGCGGGCCATCACTTCCGCTTCTTCAGCGGGCGCCCAATAGGAGAACGTGACGGGAATCGGAGACAGCACCTGGATGTCCACCTTTTCCCGGTCCATATCCTGGAGCCGCTTCGCAGGGTCCCATACCTGGTCGGTCACTTCGCGGAACACCTTTCCCCCGACCAGGATATTGGCGCCGCATGCGCATGTCCGGTGCAGGACAGGCCAGCGCTCTCCCTTGAATGTTTCGGCGAAGTTCGGCAGGTCTTCCGGGATGATGTGGGTATGAAAATCTACTCGCATTTCCATTCGCTCGCTTCCGGCGGCATGACGTATCCGCAGTTTTTGCAAGTCCGCAGCTCCAGGCTGCCGTTGAATCCTTCGATCGCTTGCTTTACCTGCGTTTCGATATTGATCAGCTGAACGGTGACGCGGTGCATTTCATGGTCGCATTGATCGCAGAACCAGACGAAGTCCTCCAGCTCTCCCTGGGCCCTGTTTCGCTCGATGACAATGCCGATGGTATCGGCCACCCGGTGCGGCGAGTGCGGAACATTGGCCGGAAGCAGGAACATTTCTCCTTCCCGCACGGTAATCACTTCGCGTTTGCCTTCCTGGTTGATGATCTCTACATAACAATCTCCCTTCAGCTGATAGAAAATTTCTTCGGAGGGATCGACGTGGAAGTCACGCCGTTTGTTCGGTCCGCCCAGCACCATCACCATCAGCTCCGCGTCTTTCCAGATCACCTTGTTGTTGACCGGAGGTTTCAGCTGGTCCTTGTTTTCCTCGATAAATTTCCACAAATTGATCGGTGCGAACATGCTCGTCGTACTCATGTCAATCGCTCCTTTTCCGCTTGGTTTTCTTTCACCGTCTTTCCGCCAATCGCCCAATGGTTCAACGGAATCTCGTAAAGGATGATCCTGACCCGTTCGGGTGCGACCTGCAGGGTTTCGGAGACCGTTTTCGTTACATCGGCAATCAAACGCTCCTTCACCTCTTGATCTCGTCCCTCCAGCAGCTTGATCTCAAGAATAGGCATGAATATCACCGGCTTTTAACGCTTTTTGCATATGGACCACTTCTTCGGCCAGATTCCTGATCCGCTGCAGCACGTCTTCGTCCACCAGTTCATTCTGCCGGTTGAAGTGGTCGGCATGCGCGTACACATAGCCGGGTGCGACGTACGCCCGGAAGTATCCGGCGATGGGTTTCAGCTGATTTTCAATCACCAGATAATGCTGATACGTGCCCCCGTTGGCGACAAAACCCATCACTTTATGGCGAAGCGCCTGCGGATGCACCAGGTCGAACAGGTTCTTCAGCACCCCGGTGATCGATCCCTGAAAGATCGGCGTGCCGATGATGTAGAAATCAGCGGAAGAGACGATGTCGATCACCGTTTTCGTGTCACCGGTGTAGGTGGACGGGTCACGCCCGTCACAGAACTGGACATCGTACTGCTTCATATCCAGCAGTTCCACTTCCAGCTCAGGGTCCAGCCTCTTCGCTTCCTCGAGAACCTTTTCCACGAGTATGCGCGTTTTTGCCCCCACAATCGTTCCTGATATGCCTAACAGCTTCATCCCGTTTCCTCCTTTGTCCGAAGCGCCGTCCGTTCCTCACGCTTTCACGACCGGTTCATTAAGATCAAGCA
Organism: Brevibacillus sp. NL20B1; assembly: GCF_018195675.1. NCBI lineage: Bacteria > Bacillati > Bacillota > Bacilli > Caryophanales > Paenibacillaceae > Brevibacillus > Brevibacillus sp. NL20B1. The sequence goes on along the minus strand of NZ_JAGTPT010000001.1, from coordinate 258,277 downwards.
CGCTCAACGCGTCATCGACCAGGTCAAACGAGCGCTCCCGTTTGTAATTGTTGAAAAAGATCGCCCGCTTGCGGATCGGATCGCCGGTATAGTAGCGTTCGTATTGCAGAAGCCGCTGACCGAACGCTTCTCCGCACAGATCCCAGGCCAGCTTGAACAAACGGACGCGTTCCTTCCCGGAGACACCCGCTCGACCGGCGAAATACTTCTCCATGTCTTCCACCAATTCCGGATTGGCAAAATCGGCCCCCGTCGGAGACATCAGCAGACCGCCTGCTCCGATGATTTGCAGCACTTCCACGGCGCGCGGGTACATCTTCGGCAGCAGTCCGCGTATCGTTTCCAGCGGCACCCATCCCGGCATGATTTCGCCGGACGGCAATACGTCGCACTCCTGTTCGGCGATCCGCAACAGCGCCCTGATCGATTCCACCGCCTGGATCAACTCACCCAGGTCGTTCTGGACATTCAGGTAGACATCCACGCCGATGGAGTCGGCCAGACGGACCGCTACTTCCGTGGCAAACTGCAGTTTGATCAGCCCGCGTACTCCGGTTTGATGCGCCGGCTGCTGCGCGATACCCGTTTTCGGATACAGCAGGTTGGCCGCTTCCACGTTGTTGTACAGGAAGACCCGGTCCCACGGCACCAATACATCGTGGAAGACCAGCACCGCATCCATTTCTTCAAAGCGTGACGCCAGCGGATGGTCAAACAGCGAGCGGGTTCCGTCCTGCATCGGTTCACGGCAGAGAATGCGCAGTCCCGGCGTGTCAATCGGAACGGCAAAGGCAAGCGCGTAGCGCTCATCGCCGGGCTTGAATCCCGGGAACGTGTAGATGATCACTTCATCCGTGATCGGCGCCAGGGTGGCGAGCATTTTCGCGCCTCGGACGATCAGTCCTTGCGGCGTTTCCTTCACCGTGCCCAAATGGATAAAGGGATCCTGCTGTTCATGCGATGACTTGCTGCGATCGTTTTGCGGGTTGATAATCGCGTGCGTCAAGAACAAATCGTTGTCGCGGATGTACCGGTAATACGCGCGGATATTTTCCGCCCACTGCGGATTGTATTTTTCCAAAAAGGAAGCGTTGCTGAACAACGATGTAAGCACAACATTGAGAAAATCCGGAGTTCTGCCCATCAAGCCGAACGTGGCTTTGGCATACGCTTCAAACAGCGCCCGGCGAGCCTGCAAATCCTCGTGGGTTTTCGGGACCAGAAACGCATTGTTCACCCGTTCCCCGGTTTCTGTACAGATGTGCGTAATCTTGTCCTGGTACTCCGGATCGTGCTGCATATCGTATAGCTTTGCGATTTCACGTATTGGCTGCTGGAACACAACCTCGTCGCATACATGGGTCACTTTCCGTCCGGACAGCCAAATCTCCGGCTGCCGGGATTTCAATCCGTTGATGTACTGGGCACCTGTTCGGATTCCCATGGTAATTCCTCCCTACTTTCTTGGTTAGGATGAGTTCCTGTCTTGTGATTGCATTATAATATTGAACAATTTTGAAAATTGTAGTGCGGTTAACGTTTTCACCCGATTTTTGAAGTGACGTCAGAAAAAAAGGCTGCCGATAGTATCGACAGCCTCCCACGCGTTGGTTAGATGTTCCCGTCGCGGTGCTTCGGAATAAACAGCACCATGACCGAAGCGATGATTCCCGCGATGGCAAAGGTATAGAAGTTCCAGGAGGGCCCCATGTTCCAGGACATGAACAATCCGATCAGCACCGGGCCGGAAATCGCCCCGATCCGACCGAACCCGATCGCCCATCCCAGCGCGGTCGCCCGGTTATCTGCGGAGAAGTACTTGGAAATGTAGGCGTTCATGATCAACGTGGTACCGATCGTCCCGAAACCGGCGAGGCCGACCAGGGCGTACACCACCGGCATCGACGATTTTACACTCAAGAGGGCCATCGAGACCCCAGCGAGGAGGTAGGAGATGCTGATGATCTTCTGCGATCCCCACCGGTCTGCCGCCCTGCCCGCCAACAGCGCGCCCACCGCAGCCGACAGGTTCAGCATGAACAGGAATCCCAGACTGGATCCGAGCGGGTACCCGGCCTCCTTCATCATTTTCGGCAGCCATGTGCTCAACCCGTAAATCATCAGCAGGCCCATGAAAAAGGCGATCCAGAAACAGATGGTCGCGCGGATGTTTTGTTTGGCGAACAGCGCGGCGACCGAGGCGAATTTACCCTTTCCCTCGTTCGCTTGATCCGGTTGGTACGCTCCGATGGTATCAAGCGGAATGTTGTACCGGGCGGCAATTTGCTCCGCCTCTTCGCGTCTGTTCTTCGCCAGCAGGAAGCTGATCGATTCGGGCAAATACGTGAGAATGAACGGCACGAGGAGAATCGGGACGGCGCCGAGCCAGAACAAGAACCGCCATCCGAAATCCTGCAGGAAATACATCGACAGCAGCGCACCGAGCAGACCGCCGACCGGGTACCCTGTGTACATCACGGCGTACATCAACGACCGCCGTTCCACCGGCGAATACTCGATGGTGAGGGCGGACGCCGTGGGAATCACGCCGCCCAGCGCGATACCTCCAAGAAAACGAAACAAACCGAACATGTCAGGCGAGGGTGCCATCGCGGCAAACCCCATCATGATGGAAAACAACGATACGCAAAAAGCCAATGTCTTTTTGCGCCCGATCATGTCCGTGACAGTTCCGACACAGATGGCTCCCACCAACATGCCGACCAGCGCATAGCTTCCAATGGCGCCCGCTTTCGCCGGAGACAGCGACCAATCCTTGTACTCCATCAACGAAGGCAGCACAGCGCCGTAGATGCCGAGATCATACCCGTCTGCCAGCATGCTGAACCAACAGATGACAACAACGAGCAGCGTGATGGCTGGCATTGTCCTGGTTGCCGGTTTCGACGACGGATCGAGAACGGGCGCATCCATTTGCAGATTCCCTTTCATCATATCCTCCCCCTGATAATTGTTTAAATATTTAAAATTGTCGTGAACTGATTGTACTAAAAGGGAGGACCTCCCTGTGTAAATCGCTTAACGTTCCAATCCCTTTTTCGAACCCTTCCGTCACGCCGGTTGTAAACCAGTTAACATTTTTTCAGACTTTTTTTCGCGACGAGAATGATTACGTTGTACATATGCTCTTCGCCCATTTATAATTGTGCTGATAGTTTCTGAAAATTTAGATTTATGAAACATAGGAGCTTGAAGGGTATGATCATGCTGGAAAGTGTCGTGCACGTATCTTCCATCATGCACAGGATGGTTTTGTGCTTTGAAGATGATTTTACGCTCGGGATCACGGATAGGGAGAAATTTTTAACCTACCTGCCCGTAAAGACCTTGCAATTCGGATTATCGCCGCATGATCCAATCAAGAAAGGCAGTCTGGCCAATACGATTATCAAGCAGGGAAGACCGATGACAAAGCTGATGGATTCCTCGGTGTACGAAATCGCTTACATTGCCGACGGACTGCCGATTGAGGAAGACGGCAGGATTTCCGGTGCGCTCGTCTTCGGAGTCAGTCTGGATCGCCAAAATAAGCTAGTACAGATTGCCGAACACCTGTCGGCCATTGTGGAAGAGGTTTCCGCCCAGTCCGTGGTGATGCAGTCAAGCGCTGAGACGTTGTCGTCACACAGCGAGAAGCTTCATCAGGTCATGACCGGAATGCTGCAGCAAGTAGAAACAACCTTTTCCGTATTGAAATCAATTTCAGACATCGCCAAGCAGTCGGGCATACTCGGGTTGAACGCCTCGATTGAAGCCGCCCGTGCAGGGGAGCAGGGCAGAGGCTTTGCGATCGTTGCGGGAGAAATGCGTCGTTTGGCTTCGACGTCCGGCGGTTTGGCAAAGGAAATCTCCAAGCGCCTTTCTTCGCTGCAGGAGGAGATCACCTCTCTTTCACAAATGGTGCTTGCATCAAAAAATCTCGCAAAGGCACAGACAGAAGGGATTATGGAACTGGCTTCCGCCATTCAAGACGTTACCAAGGAGGCATGCCTGCTGCAGCAGATGTCGCAGATCCAAGCCGGCCACTAACCACAGCCGTTAATCGTTTACAACCATATTGAAAGGAGTGTTCGATATGGTATCCCCTTTTGAAACCGACCTGAAGTGGGAGACGTTTCTGAAGTACGGGAAGAGGCAATTCGTGAAAGGAAAATCCGTCATTTACTACCAGGGAAGTCTGGGAGACGGGTTTTATTACCTTCACAAGGGCTTGGTGAAAATCGTCACCTCCACGGTAAAAGGAAAAGACCGGTTGTTGAACATCGTGGTGCCTGGCCAACTGCTCGGGATTCAAACCATGGACCGGCAAACGCACTTTACCACCGCGATCGCCGTTAAGGACTCGGTGGTCTATCATTTTTCCTGCGAACAGTTTGCGAAACTGATGAAGGAGCGGCCGGAATTACTGCCCCTGTTTGCTCAAACCGTCAATCAAAAAATGCGGATTCTTCTTTATGCGATTAATATGAAAGCGCTTTCTTCCGAAGAGCAGATCGCCGCGCTGCTCCTCAACATCTGCGATGAGTTTAAAAACTATGAAGTCCCCCTCACCCAACAGGACCTGGCGCACTGCACCGGATTAACCCGAATCACCGTATACAAAATCCTGAAACAGTGGAAAGAAGACGGACTGATCGACATCGAGCAGCGCAAATTTGTGATCAAGCGTCCGGATGTGTTGCGGAAGTTGAATCTGTCTGCACCGACAGCGAAAACGGTTTAGTCTGGGGCGCTCATTCCCTGTCCAATGTTGCACAGAGAATGATGTTGGGAAGGAAAGGTGATCGTATGGTAAACCTTCGCTACAAGTGGACTCCGTTCTTATCATATGGACAAAAACTGGAACTGAAAAAGAATACGTTCGTGTATCGCCAGGGAGAAAACGGCAGAGGCTTTTATTACCTTGGGCAGGGCGGGGTGAAAATCAGCCTGCTATCCGATAACGGCCACGAGCGTGTCATTGACTACGTCCCGATCGGGACCTTGCTAGGGGAACACGGGGCTCACAGAGGAACCTATTTGACAACCGCGGTGACCACTACACCTTCGATTCTCTATCATTTCTCCGATGAAGCCTTGTCAAGAGTGTGCAAGGATCATCCCCATGCGGCGATGATCTTCACCAACTCCCATATCTATAAAGTACGACTCCTCGCCGAAATCATTTCCTATCTGGACAGCCCGGTCGAACACCAAATGGCTCACTTTTTGTTGAAATTGATTCAAATTCATGAGAATGAAAACATTCCCATCAACCAGACGTCGTTCGCCCGATACATCGGCACGTCCCGGATCACGGTCAACAAGATCATCCAGAAATGGCGCCAGCAAGGCTTTATCCAATTCTCCAACGGCGTGATTCAGGTTATTCAGATCGAGCGGATTCGAGAGATACTGACCCAAGTGGAAAGTGTGTAGTTTGAGCAAAGTACGTCCTTGTAACCCCCTCCGCAGTGGGAGGGGGTTTCCCTTTTTTGAAGAATCGAGACTGCTCAACGGGGGCTTGACCGGTGGGTCGGGTGTTTTTTTCTGGTCTGAATTGTCGCAAAGGTGGGCATAACTGAAAGAAAACGACGAAAGGAACAGGAGGAGGATCACATGGATGACGACATGTTGGAAGCGTATCTGGACCGGAACGTGCGCGTTCACTTCGCTCCGGGCATGATCGGGCCAGGCCTGTCTGCTTATGAGGAAGGAAAGCTGCACGACTACGGCACGGCGGGGCTGCTGCTGGAAGCAGCGGACGGCTCGCTCACCTACATCCCGTATACGTCGGTCCGGATGGTGCAGATCAAACCGCGTCCCGGCTTTTGGGAGCGGTTGACCGGCACTTCCTGATCCGCTTTCCCCGTAAAACAAAAAAGCCCCTCTCCCCGTTAAGAGAGAGAGGCGGGAACTCGATTCCGTTACAAAAAGACGTCGAATACCACGTAACAGGCAGCTGCGAGCAGTCCTGTCGCCGGCAGTGTAATGACCCATGTCACCAGGATCCGGCCGGCCAATCCCCACTTTACTGCGGAGAATTTTTGCGACGCTCCCACGCCCAGAATGGACGAGGTGATCACGTGCGTCGTGCTGACGGGCAGTTTCAGCATGGTAAAAATGGTAATAATCAGGGCAGACGACAAGTCGGCGGAGAAGCCGCTGATCGGCTTGATCTTCATGATCTTGCCACCCATCGTTTTAATGATCCGCCAGCCGCCAAACGACGTGCCAAGCGCCATTGCGATCGCCGCCGAGATTTTCACCCAGATCGGAATCGTGATTTCACCCGTCTCCGAGGTCATAAAGCCGCCGGAGATCAACGCGAAAGTGATGATCCCCATGGTCTTCTGAGCGTCGTTGGCCCCGTGGCTGAACGATTGCCAGGACGCCGACAGCACCTGCAACAAGCGAAAGCCTCTGTTCGTACGATGATACGGCATGTTGGCCACCAGTGCGGAGACCAGCTTGATAATGACAAACCCGACTACAAACGCAACGATCGGTGAGAAAATCAGCGCCTGGACAATGCTGATAAAGCCTGCCATGTTAATGGAGTCGAAACCGGCTGCACCGACAACCGCACCGGCCACCCCGCCGATCAGGGCGTGTGACGACGAACTGGGAATCCCGAACCACCAGGTGATCAGGTTCCACAGAATGGCGGACGTAAGCGCGGCCAGGACGATGACCAGACCGTTCTCCAGCTTGAACGGGTCGGCGATGCTTCCCCCGATCGTTTTGGCCACGCCGGTATAGGTAAGCGCACCGATCAGGTTCAGTACCGACGCAATCAGAATGGCCGTGCGGGGACTCAGCGCCCGGGTGGACACGGACGTGGCGATCGCGTTGGCCGTGTCGTGAAAGCCGTTGATAAAGTCAAAGCTGAGCGCCATGATGACGACAAGGATGAGTATGATTATGTCAGGCGAAAGACTAAGCATTCTTCAGCACAATCCCTTCTACCAGGTTGGAAACATCCTCGGCGAAGTCCGCACAGTCTTCCAGCTTGTCGTAAATCTCCTTCAGCTTGATCGCCTCGATCGGATTGGCGTCGGGTGCGTTGAGCAGGTCGGACACCATTTTCCGGTAGTTGGAGTCGGACTCATGCTCCAATTCCTTGATCTCGGAAGCGTATTGGGACACCACCTTGTGATCCAGTTTGCGCAGGGTGCGAATCAGCTCGATCAGTTTGGCCGAGCATTTCACCAGAATGTTGGCCTGAGCCAGAACGCGAGGATCGGGCTGGTGCACTTGATAGAGGTACATCCGATCCGCTACCCCGTCGATATAGTCAATCATTTCGTCCATCGTATGCGCGAGCTGGTGAATGTCCTCCCGCTCCAGCGGGGTGATGAACGTGGAGTTCAGCTCGTTCATGATCCGACGAACGATTTCATCCCCTTCTTTTTCAACCGCTTTAATCGCTTTCACTTTGGCTTCCACATCCTGATAGTTGCCAATCATCTCGTAAAACAGATGGGTGCCTTTGTGAACATTGGCGATTTGCTGTTCAAACAGGTCAAAGAAGATGTCCTTGTTGGATTTCCACATATGTTCCGTCGTCACTCCTTTGGAAAAATAGCGCCTCAACGATTATAACCGAACAACTTTCGAAAGGTAAATTTAAAAACAAGGACAAACGCGTATTTTTTTCATTAAGATATTGTAAAGGTTTTGTAAAGACGCATGACAAGCGAAAAACACCCGCCCTATTCCGGATGCGGGTGTTCAATTATCTCCAAATGTTTCCTTCCCTCAATGGTGCGCTACCAAAATGCAGTCTTTCTTTTTTTTCGCTTCGTACATCAGGGTGTCTGCCTTCGCCGCCAGTTCCGTTGCCGTGGACGCGTGCGCGGGAAACGAGGCAATGCCGATGCTGACCGTTACGCCCCCAAGATCCTCCCGAACATTGCGCTGGATTCTCTCCCCCACGGCTACACCGTGCGGCGTTTCCGCATGAGGCAGCATGATGACAAACTCCTCGCCGCCCCATCGGCCGACCGCATCCTGCGCGCGGATGCTGCGTTTCAGAATGTCGGCAAAGCGGCACAGCAGCTCGTCTCCCGCCAAGTGACCATGGCTGTCATTGAATATCTTAAAATTGTCCAGGTCGATAAACAGCAAGGTAACCGGATAGTCGTGGCGGCGGGCCCGCTCTATCTCCTTTTCCAGCAATGCAAAAAAGCGGCGGTTGACAAGAGCACCTGTCAGCGAGTCCAGACTGGCCTCCTCTCTCAGTCTCTCGGCATACAATCCCATCTGGTAACCCGCTGCTGCCTGCATCACCGCGACCACTGCGGCCAGTACGGCCGTCAGCTGATGGGACGGCAGTCCGTATACAACCGTCCACAGCAGGCTAAACAGGCAGGATATCCCCAACCCTATCCAACGTAAGTCCAACGATATCCCCTCCGACGTAGTTCGCACAAAAACGCGTTGGATATGATACAAAAGACCTAAATAACCACGGAAAATATAGGACTTTTATCTTATTCATAGGAATATTTTACCTGTCTGTTCCAGTGAGTTCAAGGAAAAAAATCGCCAGCGCAGTGTCGGGACAACGTGTAAACCGACTCGCGTATCGCTCGCTCCGTTCGCGACCCCTCTCATGGAAGCCGTGCTCACGCAAACGGCATTAACGAAAAACTCAGTATTCAGATATGTATAAACCTTCTTTTTCATTTCACAAAAAATTCGTATACTACTAAAAAATTCTTTTATCAGAAGCGAGGAATTTACCACATGGCATGGCTTCAATCCGTCTTTGCACGTTATGACTCGACCATCTGGATCCGCGTAATCGGGACGATTCTGACCACATTTGCCGGATTCATGCTCCGACCCTTCCTGGCCTTTTATCTATATGAGAGAATGGACAACAATCTGGTGGTGGCGGCCATGGTGACCAGTCTGCAGCCGCTGACCAGCATGATCGCCGGACTTTATTCTGGAGGATTGGCTGACCGTTACGGACGAAAGCCGTTGATGGTGGCCGCCCTGGCGATCGAAGCGATCTCCATGGCTGGTTACATCTGGGCGGAGTCCCTCTATGACTTTGCGGCTTTAACCATTCTGAACGGAATCGGCTCGTCCCTGTTCTGGCCGGCAGCCAGCGCACAGGTGACGGACGTAGTTCCGGAGGAAAAGCGCAGTGAGGTGTTCGCCCTGCTGCATACCGCCCTCAACCTGGGCGCGGCGGCGGGACCGCTGATCGGGGTTACGCTGTACAAAATCAACCCGGCAATCGTCTTCGGCATTTGTTCGGCCGCACTCTTCACCTATATGCTGCTGATCGTGTGGAAAGTACCGGAGACACTCCCCCGTGAGAAACGGAAGCAGGGCAGCCAAGGCCAAGCAGACAAGCCAAAAGCGCCCAAGCTGCGGCTGCACGAGCACACCACCCTGTTGTGGATGACGCTGGCGGCCGTTCCGGTCTCGCTCCTGTACTCCCAGGTGGAGATCATCCTGCCGCAGCACCTGCGGACGCGCTTTGATGATTTCCTGACCGTGTTTGCCACCTTGATCACGATCAACGGCCTGCTCGTCGTATGCTGCCAGATCGTGATCGCCAAGTTTGCCGAACGTTTTCCGGCCCATCGCGTCATCCTGCTGGCCTACCTGCTCCTCGCCTGTGTCGGCATCGGCTACGGCTGGGCCCCCACCTTTTTCCTGCTGGTGGTGGCGGAGGCCATCTTTACACTGGGCGAGATGCTGTACGGCCCGCAAATCCAAAAGGCAATTTCCGTCATGGCGCCGGAAGCGTACCGCGGCCGTTACTTTTCCATTTTCGGGGCCAACTGGAGCATCACTGGCGCGATCGGCCCGTCGCTTGGCGCCGTGTCGTTCCGCAGCATCGGCGGCGCCTACTGGTTTTCCCTGCTCGCCGTCCTCCTGCTCGTCGCCGGCCTGTTCCAGTACCGGCTGGTGAAGCGGGCCATGAGCCAGCGGCAGCCGGCTCCTTTTGACGGTTCCAAGCCTCCGATTGCCGCGTCATAAAGGGCGGCTGGCGATTTCCCGCCAACGACCGCCTGCAGCTCAAGCGATTCTGTTCTCGCTCCCTTCCGCTTTCGTTTTGTTTTCCCGTGTGTCACGAATCGGACAACTGCGTTTAGGGAAAACTGGAACTACTTACCTGACGAAAAGGAAGGGATTGCGATGCCCCGCATCGAAGCCACGGCGACCGCTGTTCCTGAACATGTAATCACTCAGGACGATTCCATGGCGGTCGCCCGTGCGTTTTTCCAACAAGCCTTCCCCGACATTGATCGCCTGCTCGCCGTCTTTGCCAACAGCCAAATTCGCAAGCGCCACTTCTGCATGCCGCTCGACTGGTTTACAACAGAACACGGGTTTGCTGAAAAAAACCGGCTGTACGTGGAGCATGCCGTCTCCCTCGGTGCCGAATCCGCCCGGCGCTGCCTGAACAAGGCCAACACGGCGGCTTCGGAGATTGACTGCCTGATCTTCGTCTCCAGCACGGGCATCGCCACCCCAAGCATCGACGCCCATCTAATCAACCGCTTGGGCCTGCGGCCGGACATCGCCCGCGTGCCGCTGTGGGGACTGGGATGCGTCGGCGGGGCGATGGGTCTTACACGGGCATTTGAATACGCCCGGGCGTACCCCAGAAGCCGCGTCCTGGTGGTGGCAGTAGAACTGTGCGGATTGACATTTATCCGACAAGACCTGTCCAAAAGCAACCTGGTCGCCACCTGCCTGTTTGCTGACGGAGCCGCTGCCGTGCTGGTGGAAGGTGATGAGGTGAAGCGGCCGTCTGCTCCGCCCCGCCTCTGTTTCATGGGGGCACGCACGACAACATGGCCGGATACGCTGGACATCATGGGCTGGGAACTGACCGAACCGGGCCTGAAAGTGATTTTTTCCCGCGACATTCCCAGCCTGGTTCGGCAGTCGATGCGGGCCAACGTCGAGGGATTTCTCGGACCGTTTGGCGTATCTGTCCCGGACGTGCAGCGATTTATCTTCCATCCCGGCGGGGCGAAGGTGCTGGCCGCCTACCGGCAGGCGTTGGGGATTCCGGCAGAAGCCACACGGTTGGCCGAGGACGTCCTCCGCGACTTTGGCAACATGTCGTCGCCCACCGTTTTATTTGTGCTGGAAAAGTGCATGGAAGAGGACTGGCAGCCGGGCGAAAAGGGACTGCTGGCCGCCCTCGGACCTGGCTTCAGTTCGGAGTTGATCCTGTTGGAAGCGAGGTGAGCAGAGCGTGAGCTTTTTTGTCACCGTCTATACCGTCGTCGTCGCCCAACGCCTGCTGGAACTGGCCCTCGCGCGGCGCAACGCCCGCCACATCCTCGCCGCGGGCGGACGGGAAGTAGGGGCCGAACACTACAAGTACATCGTCACCCTGCATGTGCTGTTTCTTGTCAGCCTGCTCGCGGAGGGACTCCTCCATGAGGGCAGGACCGCGCCGTGGTGGGCCTGGACATTTTCCGTATTTGCACTGGCCCAAGGACTGCGGTACTGGTGCATCGTCAGCCTGGGAAAACGCTGGAACACGCGCATCTACATCCTTCCCGGCAGCGAACCCGTGCGGCGCGGCCCGTACCGCTTCCTGCGCCATCCCAACTACCTGGTGGTGTCGATTGAACTGCTCGTCCTGCCGCTCACTTTTTCCGCCGTCGTGACCGCCGTCGTCTTTTCCCTGGCCAACTTTTGGCTGCTGTGGCGCGTCCGGATACCCACGGAAGAGCGGGCTGTCTACGACCGGCCGTAAGCGGTACGCATTGTGATCAGGGGAAAGGACGACTGCCGCTTTGACATAACAAACAACCCGGACAAATATGCAGTCCGGGTTGTTGCTGTTTGATGGAGACGGATCAGAGGAGATGGATCAGACGATCAAGCCTGCCGTCTGCTGTACCCGCCCGGCAGGCAAGCGGGGACGGTCGAGATCAGGACATCAGTTCAGTCCTTGGGCATCGTCGATCGTCCCCATTTTGTACATATCGCTCACCTGCTCTTGGGTGATGTTCACCTCCTGGGATTGCTCCGCATCTGCTTCGGACTCTGACGCAAATGTCCTGATCGATGTGTCAGCAGTGCGGTCCAATTCATTTTGGCGCTCATCTGCCATGTCAGTTCCTCCTTCCTGATTTAGGTCAATTCGTAGTGTGTGCGGCTTCCCTGCCATTTAGCCAAAGCGAGCGCGTCAAAAAACCCCTTCTGCATCGAGAAGGGGTTAGGGGCAAGAGCGTGTTTACTTGTCGTTGTTCGCATACGGCACCGACCAACTCCAGCCGTGAGCCTGAGTGATATCGTTGGTGCTGGCAGCCGGTTTCACCACGATCACGCTGTCCTCTACCGGAGCAGCCACCCAACCGTGAGCCACGCCGGTGGGTTGCTCGCTTTTGGGCGACAGGATGATCGTTTGATCTTCTACCGGCATGGCAATCCATCCGTTTTGCGTGGTTACTTGTGCTGTAACGCTCGACTGAACTACGAACTGATCCTCAACCGGCATGTTGATCCAGCCGCTTTGGTTGGTGACAGTCGCGTTGCTTCCCGGCAGGACCACCCACTGATCCTCTGTCGGTATGTTGATCCAGCCGCTTTGGTTGGTGACAGTCGCGTTGTTTCCCGGCTGGACTACCCATTGATCCTCTGCCGGCATGTTGATCCAACCGTGAGCCTGAACAGCTTCGTTTGCATAAGCAGCGTTCGCGAACAGAGTGGCGCCGAGAACCATGGTTCCCATCAACAGTGTTGTCGATTTTTTCATTTTCGTACACTCCCATCTTCTGTTGGTTCACGCTGTCCTGTGAAATATCCCCCGCCCGCTGCTCCGATACGGCAAGTAGGTTACTGCAAGCCTTGCTTCAGTTTTCGGAGATAGAGTGTAAACTGTTCCAGTTCGCTGTCGGTCAGGTTTTCCAGCAGTTTGGTGAGGAGTTCCCTCCGTCTGGACAACAATCGCTCCATCAGCGGAACCGCTTTGTCCGAGAGCGTAACCCAGACGACCCGCCGGTCCTGTTCATCACGGAGCCGATTGACGTAGCCCGACTTGACCAGTCGATTCAGTGCGATGGTGGTGGCGCTGTTCGACTGCTTCAAGAGAGCGGCCAATTCGGACACCGTGCTGCGCTCTCTGTCATAGAGCACCCGCAGCAAGATGAACTGCTTGGGGCTAATTACTTCTTCTTCCAGCAGCCAATGGCTGATGAAGAAGCGAGCCAACTCAACAAACACCTGATCCAGTTCCTCGATTTTACCGGCGCGGGACATTTCGCTCACATCATCACCCTTTTTCAAAAATTCATACTTTTACTATAAAAATATATCGGCTGTTAACAGTCTGCGCAAGCGTTATTCAGTCGGCCTCTGAAAAAGGGGATGTGAGTAGGACAATACGTTTACCGTTTAATATTTTTACTGTAAAACTTTTTACATTGACATCTTACCGCAAAATGGCAAACGATGCAAGGGGCGAGTTCCGTGACAAATTCGTGACGGACAATTGGCGAAATACAGCCTATTTTCCACCTATTTCCACGAAACAACTTCCGTTTCCGTCCGTATCGTATGTATAATATATGTATAATAATAGATACGGCAGCGCCTCCTGTTTTCGAAACCAACCGGCGGCCTCCCGACAAACCTGATACATAGGAGATTGGCATATGGAACATACGCAAAGCACGGCAAAGGCAAAATGGAAAACGGAATTGGCAGACTGGTTGAAATCGTTCGTCTTGATTGGCGGCTTGACCGCCTTTATCTATGTGTTTGTGATGGCCCCTTACGTCGTTCAAGGGCGTTCCATGGAGAGCACCCTGCACGACCGCGAACGGGTGATCGTCAACAAGGCAATCTATTACCTGCAGCAGCCGAAAAGAGGCGAAATCGTGATCATCCACCCCGACGCGAGCGGGGAAAACTGGATCAAGCGAGTCGTCGCCGTCGCGGGTGATACCGTGGAGGCGAAAGACGATCAGCTGTATGTCAACGGCCAGCCTGTACAAGAGGAATACCTCACCGCCAACAAGTTGAAAGCGGCAGCGAACGGCATCACACTCACCGAAGACTTTGGCCCGATCACCGTCCCCCCCGGCCACGTCTTCGTCATGGGCGACAACCGGAACAACAGCATGGACAGCCGGGTCATCGGCCCCGTCAGCCTGGAGCACGTGGTCGGCCGGGCGGAACTGGTCTACTGGCCGTTGAACAGCATCCGCCTGCCCAAGTAAGTGCAGCCGGGATGCTGGTTTTTGCATGAGAACAACACATGCGGTGTCACGGGCGCATCTGACCAACACGACTGATAATTTTCCGTATGTTGCACAACATAAAAGGGTAATCGCATGCATCAATCCCACAATCAGGAGGTCGTTTTTTCGTGCATACGATCACCCATGCCCAACAAGAATTGTCTCAGTGCAAACAGACCATCCAGCAGTTGATCCAACAGACAATGCAAGCAAGCGCCACCTACCGCCAGCTTCTGCAGCAGGAACAGCAAAACGCCGCCACGCTGCAGCAGTTGGCTGCTCGCGAGCAGCAGGCGGTCCAGATGATTCAGCAGGCTCTGCAAGGTCATGACATGGCGATTCGCCAGATGCAGCACGCGATCACGCTGTGCGAGCAAATGGAGCGGGAGCTGCAGCAGTCAGTCACACAGCAGATTCCCTTGCAGCAGCAGCCGTCACCCCTGCCAACCTACCAGACCCGTCACTGATTCGGCCGCATTCACGGTGCGGCGGACATTGACTGTCGCGAACAGCACACGGCTCTCCGCGTTTCCCGTCCGGATTGCGCGGAGAGCTGTGTTTCGTTTTGGAACAGGTTCCTTAAACCGCACGTATCCCAGATTCCGCCAGACAGCGACGGCAAGGAAACGGGGAATCGTCAGTCATGGGCGTTTCCGGATGGTTTTCCCCTGCTTGCTGCCGTGTGCCGTGAGCACCCACTCGCCCCGCTCTTCCTCCCACGCGTAACGGTATAGGTGATTGACCGCATCGGACGACTTGTAGACAATCAGCGCTTCCTGGCCATCGTGTTTAAGAAACAGGCCAGGGATGATGTCGCCGACCTTTCCGTTTACGGCTACCTGTGTCCAGGCTGCATCCAATCCTTTCCACGCTTTTTCCGACAGGTGAGATGCCTGCTTCCCTTGCTTGATCCCTCGGTCGAATTCATACTCCTCCGGATCGATGCCGAAACTTTCAAACACATCCCGGTACACGTCGTGGAGAAACAACTTGATTTGGAACGAATGCAGGAATCCGCTCTTGTTCGTCAGCAGCAACAGCTTATCATGCGCGTACACATAGGTCGGCCCCGATGCTTTCATCGGAGTAAAGCCCGTCTTTAGCTCAGCGCCAGTGAAGGTTAAGGTAATGTGGCCCGGCACGGAAAAATCCTCGTCGATCTCCACCTTTTCCGCTTGCCCCGGATTGGGGAAAAACACGACGTCCAGCTTCCCTTGGTTGGTGGTCAGCCGAACGGCTTGATTCGTTGCCGCAAAAACGTCTGCAAATGGCGACGGCTCGATTTGAGTGAGCTCCAGGTCGGTATACGACTTCAGGAATCGGATGAATTCCTCAGCAAACGGGAACTGCTCCTCAACAGATGGGTCTGCCGGCTCCACGACAGGAACGCGGCCGCCTCCCGCATCGCGCTGCCAGTCCATAACAACAGGCGTCAGGAGGAACGCGCCCGCCCCGCAGGCTGTCGCCACGGCCGCGATGGAGACTGCGGCACGACGGAACCTCCCCTGTTTTTGTCCGATCCTTTCGCGGATGTTCCGTTCGATCCGCTCCATGTCCGCCCTGGACGGTTGAAATGCCATCCGCTTCGCCGCTGCCAGCTCGCGCAGCCTTTTGTCTAAATCCATCGCTCCTCCTCCTTGCGCATCAATGCTTTCAGCTTTTCCCGCGCCCTGTGCAGGCGGGTGTAGACTGCTCCGGGTGTAATGCCCAGGATTTCGGCGATCGTTTCCACTCTCAGTTCTTCGTAGTAGTGGAGAATGAGTACCTGTTTGTGCCGAAACGGCAGCGTGTCGATCAGCCGTGACAACGCGGCCTGTTCGTCCTTCCGCATGACCTCCTTCTCGATGTCGGCGCACGCTACACGGTTTGCCTGGGAGGCGGAAAACCGTTTGCGAAACACCCCAGAGCGCAGGTACCGTTTGGACTCATTGACCGCAATCCGATAGAGCCATGTCTCAATCCGGCTGTCTCCCCGAAACGCAGACAGATGCTTGTACACCTTGAGGAAAACCTCCTGGGTAATGTCCTCCGCAGCCGTCCGGTCGTTGACCAACCAGCAGCACAGCCGGTACACCCGAGCCATCTGCGTCTGCATCAGTTGTTCGAATGCGGCATCCCTGGTCTGGTTCAGTACGGCACCGTCCGTCAACAGATGGTTCTGTTCCAGCGTTCTCCCTCCTTTCTCTCTATTTAGTTAGATACAAGCGGCCATTTTTTTCTTACAGAATAAAAAACCGCCGGGATTCGTTCCAGGCGGTCGTCTCACTCCGGCAGCCGCACGAACCGACGACGAAAGAAGCGGCTGTCCGTCGTCCCCTATCCGGGGCGGAAAGCCGCTTCGTCAATCTGTCAGTATATCGGATGCCTAACGAGCCTGCACCTGACCGCTGTCCTGGAAGTACTCTTCCAACGTAACACCAGAGGACATGATCTCCTTGGCCACTTCTTTTCCGACATAGCGGATATGCCACGGTTCGTAGGCGTAGCCGGTGATTTCTTCTTTCCCTTTCAGATAGCGGATGATGAACCCGAATTCGGCGCAGTGCTCCGCCAGCCATTTGCCTTCACGGGTATCGGCAAACGGCTCCTCCAGCAAGGTGCTGGGATCGGTGCCTGCTACGTCGATAGCCAGGCCGGTCTGATGCTCGCTTTTCCCCGGCTGGGCGCTGTAGCGGTTCGCGTGCTCAGCTCCCTGCGTTTTCACGTAACCTTCGAACAGTCCCTTTTGCGTTTGATACGAACGGTAACCGGAGACACCGTACAACTGAATACCATCCTGTTTCGCCTTGGCGAACAGCTCCTCCAGGGCACGGGCCGCTTCTTCGCGCAACAGGCGCTTCTCCGCCTTGCCGGAAAACGTGAACGGCACGTTGGGTTCGACCAGACGAGGCGGCACGTAATCGGCGGGCAGGGCCCGTTCCTTGTTGACCACCACGACCAAATCGTCCGGATTGGTAACGGTCGGAATGCCGTTCACCATCGTCACGGTCGCAGCGAGAGAGGGTTTGACTGTGATCGTCACGTCTTTGCGTTCGCCCTGATACTCCACGGTAACGGTCGCTGTGGAACCGGCCTTTGCCTGGGAAGATACGGAAAGCTCCCCGTTGGAACCGACTGTCACGACATCGGGCGCAGAAGAATGATACGTGACGCCATCCCCGTACGGCAAGGTCTTTTTGGCCCCCGGTGCCAGCACCATGCTGTCCGGAACGGCGGCCAGGCTGATCGATGAGGATGACGGAGCGTTAGCCCCATCCGTCGAAGTCGGCTGCGAGTCCGCCGGAGCGGTCGGCTGCAGCCCTTCACATCCTCCCAACAGCACGGCGGAGAGTACGGCTGCAACTGCTAGACCGGCGGGTTTTCGTGTTTTCATGCGATATACCTCCTGGTTCCTTGCACACACATGTGTATTGTTCTACCTTACCATGTAGAATGACGGAATCATAGCCTTAAATGTTACGCTTTTTGCCAGGTTTGCTCCCTCAACCGTACAAAACGGGAAACAGCCTGCCGACGATGCGCGCATAATCTCCCCTATTATACACCCCTGCCTGACCAATACGTCATACCGTTTCTTCCCACATGTGCAAACAACCAAAAGACCCTGCCATGTTCGGCAGGGCCTCGAAGGGAATAATCTGTTTACGGTTTTTTGAGGAGGACGGCTGCTTCTTTCGCGTCCCAGCTAATCGTGTAACCGAGCGCTTCGGCCACTTTTTTCACCGGCAGAAACGCTTTGCCGCCCACTGTGACGACGTCCTGTTGGAAGCGGGAGGGGTCGCCGCCCAGTCCGAGCAGGAGTTTTTTCGCCTCGACGTACGCGGTACCGTTGATCAACGCCTTCTGGTCAGCCGTGTACGGGTAGACGTGGCCGTTCACTTTCAGCACGAACGGTCCTTTTTCCACCGGGGGAAGCGGCTCCGGCTCCGCCGACGTATACGCCACCGCGTCCACCCCAAGCACGGTTCCTTCCCGCGTGTTGTCGGCTCCTCCGTACATTTTGCCGGTCTCAAAGTCGTATATGATTGCCTGCACGTTTCCGATGTCTTCCGGATGCTCGTTGAACACGTGCCCCTTGGCCATCAGTTGGAGGATGACGTCCTGGTCGATGCCCGCCTCCCAGGTGACGTTGGGATAGCTGCTGGTAAAGATGCGCGGTGCGAGGATGGCGTCCTGGATCTCCATGCCGTGCTCGATCACGTTCAAAATGGTCTGCGACACGGAGGCGATAATCGTGGAGCCTCCGGGCGATCCCACTGCCATGAACGGCTTGCCGTCCTTCAGCACGATGGTCGGGCTCATGCTGGAGCGCGGACGCTTACCCGGTTCCACCTGGTTGGCTCCGCCCGGCACGGCGTCAAAGTCGGTCAGCTCGTTGTTCAGCATAAATCCGTATCCGGGGACCATGATGCCGCTGCCGAAGACGTCTTCGATCGTCGTCGTGTAGGAGACGAGGTTGCCCCATTTGTCCATCACGGCAAAGTGGGTCGTCTGCTTGACGGGTTGGGGGTCGGTCAGATTCAGGGCCGGCACCGGCTTCTTGTCTGTTTCGTACTTCCAGGGATCGCCGGCAGTAATCTCAGGGTTGGCCGCATCCGGCCGGATCAATGAGCGCCGCTCCTTTATGTAGTCGTCGTGGATCAGGCCCTGTTTGGGCACGGGGTAATAGTCTTCGTCCGCCATGTACGCGGCCCGGTCCGCGTAAGCCAGACGGTTGGCCTCGATCAGATTGTGCAGGTATTCCACCGAGCCAAACCCGGCCTTTTTGTTGTCAAAGCCCTCCATCAGCTTGAGAATCTGGATCACCGTCAATCCGCCGGAGCTGGGGGGAGACATGGAGACCACTTCGTAGCCGCGGAACTTGGCGCGCACCGGCTCGCGTTCCTTGACCTCGTACCGCTGCAAATCGTCCATGGTCATGGAACCGCCGGTCCGCTGTACTTCGCGCACGAGTGCCTCACCGATTTCTCCCTTGTAAAAGGCGTCCGTCCCCTTTTCCTTGATGAGTCGGAAGGTCTTCGCCAAATCGGGCTGGATCAGCAGATCGCCTTTTTTCAAGGGCGTACCGCCTGGCACAAACACTTCTCCGGCCGTCTTGTGCTTCAGCAGTTTGTCCTTCGTGGCGGCGATATATCGGGCGGTCACCCCGTTTACCTCAACGCCCTTCTCTGCCAGCTCGATCGCCGGCTCGATTACCTCGGCGAGCGACATCGTGCCGTATGATGTCAGCGCCTTATCCACACCGAGCAGCGTGCCGGGCACCCCGACCGCCTTGCCGTTGGTGTGCCGTTCGGCAAACGGGATTGGCTCACCCTTTTCATCCAGAAACATCCGGGCGTCTGCTCCCTGAGGAGCCATTTCCCGGCTGTCAATGACCGTGATTTTGTCCTGATCCTTGAGGTAAATCATCATGAAACCGCCGCCGCCAATCCCCGACATGTGCGGCTCCACCACGTTGAGGGCAAATTGGATCGCCGCTGCGGCGTCCACTGCATTGCCGCCTTTTTGCAGAATGTCCCGGCCCACCTGTGCCGCCGCCGGGTGGGAAACCGCCACAATGCCCTGTGTCGCTCCGTCCGCACCTGCAGGAATTCCCGGCACGGCCGCCTGCACCGGCGCTGCCAGCGACACCAGCGCCGCCAAGGACGCAAGAAGCACTTTTGCCTTTTTCATTAAATCCCTCCTCACCCTCCGGTGATCTATGAAAATTATTATATTTCTGAATATTAGGCCCGGTCAACGTGAGAAAGGCGCGAGTGCATCTGGGACAAAAGGACTGAACCCAACGAAAAAAGCCACCCGCATGACGAGTGACTGTTCTTCGAAGCGATGTTCAATCAGGCTGTTTTCGGCATCCGCTGCCGAGCTGTCCAGCTACGGCATGATCACCAGATTGCTGACCACCGGACGCTCCCTGCCGTCGGAAGGCTTGTTCAGAATCTTGCCATTGTAGTAGAAGGCGCTGGAACCGCCGCCGTCCAGATTGTAGGCGTCCACCACGTGGAATTCCTGCAGTTTGCGCTGCGCTTCTTCCAGCGTGACGCCGTTGCTCCACCCCTTGCGCCGCCCGTCGATGACGATCAGCAAGAGGTCGCCGTTGTCAAAGTGGCCGATCAGCGTACGCGGCTGCCGGGCATTGGCCCATTCGCGCGGAATCGGCATGCGCTTGCCGTCCTTGAGGAGCGTCGGCAGGAAGCTGGCCCCCTGCAAAATCCCCTGCTGGGTGATTTGCTGCTGCGAGGTGATTTTGCCGCCGACCAGCCGCCCTTGCTTGTTGAATCCGACGAAGCTCAGATTGGTGTTCGTCGAAAAGGTGCGAATCTTGCCGTCAACGACAGTAATCCCAAGCGGGGTCAGATAGCCGTTTTTATCCTTCATGAAGCCGCCGGCGTTGATCGCCAGCACCGCTCCCGTGCGTTTGCCGGCGCTGCTGGTCGTCTCTCCCTTGCTTTTGACCGCGTCATGCGCCAGCACCATCCGCAGCGCGTTGGGGTTTTTCAGCCGTACTTTGGCCATGTAACCGCGGTATCCGGCTTCTTCCAAGGAATACACTTTGACGATGGAGTTGGGGCCAAAGCTCTGCCCGACCGGATTGCCCAGCATGCTGGACAAGATCGTGTCCAGCACGTCGGCTGACTTTTGCGTCTGCGTTTTGCTCGTCTCCAACAGGTTGTTGATTGATTTGTGCTGTTCCTCGTACTCCCGTTTCTCCTTGTCCGCCCGGCTGCGAAGCTCTTCCATGATGGATGACGCCTCGCGCAGTTGGTCATTTGTGTCATCGAGCTGCTTCATCAGCGCCGCCACCTGATTGCCGGTCGCCTCCACCGGCGGCGTCAACTGCTCCACCGGCAGCTTGTCCACCGGGTTGGCCTGGGAAAACGCCAGCAGGAACCCCACCGCCGGTGCCAAAAGAAACGCGAAGAAGCGGTGAATCTTACCAGGCACGGGCCGCATCCTCCAGTTTTTTCAGCGACGCCTTCAGCTCACCCAACTGCTTGTTGAGCTGATCGATCCGATCCTGCAGGGCTTGTTTGGTCTTGTTGGTGCCGCCGATGGTTTCGCCTGTCAGCTGCAGATCTTCCTGGAGCGTCGCCAATCCGCTCTGCACCTGTTTCATTTCGTTTTGGACGAGCGCCAGTTGTTCTTCTACCTGCTTCATCTGCTGCTCGTTCTGAGCCTGCACCTCTTGAAGGCGCTGGGTCACGAACTGCTGCTGCTTGTCCAGCGTGTGAACGGCAAACGCGTATCCGACGCCGGCCAGTCCCAGCCACAACAGCACAGCGATGACTGTGGGCACAAGCGAGCGCTTATCGTCCGTCCCGGGAGCGACCGCCCGCACCAAACTGGTGAACAGGCCGTTTCTCCTGCGCTTTCCTCCCTGCTTCCCCTGTTCCGGGAGGCGCAGTGTGGTCGATGAAGTCGATGAAGCGGTAACGTACTTGTCGCTCATCTGCTCTCCCTCCTCTTGTGCGACATGAGTTGACATTTTATTATAACACAATCACGGCAGGCGACACCGCATTGCAAAAAAGATCGGAACGCTCCGATCTTTCTGATTACGGCCCAATCTTCCACTCATGTTGAAGCTGCTCGTGCAGTTGCAGCAAAAATCCGATCGGAAAAGCCATCGCCGTCTTCCGGTCAGGCCAATCCAACCTGTCGCACAGCCGTCGTGTGATTTCCAGGGCCAGTATCATTCGCCTGTCCTCCGCCATGGTCATCAGGCGATCAACATAGGCGGAGAGAAGCTGCCAGTCTTCCCGGGTGATTGCCTGTTTCTGCTGTTCGGTCAACACAAAGGGCGGTGCATCCGCCATCCAGCGGGCAAGTTTCCGCTTCTTGTGTCTTCGGGATAGACGCATCCCCTCGTCTTCCAACACGACAATCGTTCCGGCCACCATGTCGCCGATCCGTTTGTCCCGGGGATGAAAAAACACGACCAATCCGCCGAGAAAGTAGCCGGCCGGGAGATTGTCAATAATGCGGAACAAGTTGCGAATCACGGCGGACAAAAACGTCAGCGACTGGCCGTTTTCCTGGATGACGCGAAGGCCCATCCACTTCTTTCCCAGCGTCTGTCCGCCGCGGAAGTACTCCATCAGCAAAAAATAGGCGAAATTCAACACAGTCAGGACGATCAGCAGGATAGCCAAGGCGTAGCTATTTTCATCCTGGAAAAATTCCTCTTCACTGCCAAATACGACTATGACAATCAACACAAATACAGTAAGATTAACCAAGAGAAGGAGCAGCGTGTCAATCAGCTGGGCCGCCGCCCTGCTGCCCAACCCGGCCGTTTGAAACCGGAGCTGTACGTGCTCGGGAGTGACGATGGCCGTTTCTCTGTATGGGCGGTCGATGCTTTTCTGATCACTCATGGGTAAAACGTTCTCCCTTCTCCGAAACGAGTAAGTACCATTCATATTCCTATTATTTGTAAATAGACCACGCAAACGGAGGGTTCATCGTGAATGTGACGTCGTTTTGGCACACCCACAAATCCACCTGGGCCGAACTGGAGCGGCTGCTGGATCGTTTTCACAAGCGGCCGCGGGAGATTGGCGCGGCTGACATTGACCGGCTGACGCTGCTGTACAAAAAGACCTCTGCCCATTTGGCCTACATCCGCACCTATCACCCGCACGATGAGGTGACCCGCTACTTGAACCGACTGGTGGCCCGTGCCCACAACATCGCGTACAAGCAGCAGTCGACCAGCGGCGGACAGCTCTCCCGTTTTTTCTGGGTCAACCTGCTGGAGTTGATCCGCAAACGCCTGCCGTTTATCGGCTGGGCGGCCGTCCTGTTTCTGATCGGCGGCGTTTCCGGATTTGCCGCCGTCATGGCCGATCCGCTGAATCTCTACTACGTCCTGCCGGAAGGGATGGCCGAACGGATCGATCCCAGCCAGCTCGGCCAGGGACACGCAGCGATTGACAGTCCGTTGATCTCCACGGAGATCATGCTCAACAACATCAAGGTAGCGATTCTCGCCTTCATCAGCGGTGTGACGCTTGGCCTGGTGCCGCTCTATCTGCTGCTGTTCAACGGCCTGCTGGTCGGAGCGCTGGCCGCGGTCTACTGGCAGGCGAACGCCAGCTACGCGTTCTGGGCCTACATCCTGCCGCACGGCGTGATCGAGCTGACGGCCATTTTCATCGCCGGCGGGGCCGGTCTGCACATGGGCTACCGCATGCTCGTACCTGGACCATACCACCGCAAATACCAGTTCCTGCAGGCGGCCAAGGAATCGGCCCAACTGCTGCTCGGAACGCTGCCGCTGTTTGTCGTCGCCGGTATCATCGAAGGGTACATCACGCCCTCCGCACTCTCCCTCGAGGCGAAATACGCGGTGGCGATTCTCACCCTCATCGTCATTGTCGGCTGGTACATATACGGGCTGAAGCGGCAGCGTCACAGCGCTTCTCTCGCCTTGATCTCCAAGTAGCGGTTCACTACCGCCAGCGTGAGCTGATCGGCCGGGACGTCCAGCACCTGGATGCCCGCGCCGATCATGTTTTGCTGAAACGCTTTCCGATCAAGCTGGAAGCGCTGGGCCAAGGCCTTGATATACGCCAGGCGGCTGCTGACAGTCTCCGCCTTGTTCCAGGCGTGCAGCAGCGGGTCGGCCAGGGAGAGCAATAACAACAGGTGACTGCGCCGAAACCGCCTGAGGTACGCAGCCATCTGATCTTCAAGCAGGTAGTTTTCCATGTCGGAAAACAGCACCGTCAGGCTGCGCCGCTTCTGCTGCCGAAACAGGTACTCCAGCGCCTGCAGCGGATTGGATTCGACGAAGTCGCTCTGCAGGTCAAAGACCGCGTCCAGCAAGGTGTGCAGGTGGGCAAGCCCTCTGCCCGGCGGCACGTACACCTTGGTTTCATGGGAAAAGGCGAGCAGCGCCACCTGATCCCCCTGCCGCAGGGCGACGGCGGCCAGCGTCAGCGCCGCTTCCAACGACAAGTCCAGCTTTGTCCGGCCGTTCAGCTCCACGCCCATCATCCGGCCGCAGTCCAGGAGAATTGTCACAACTTTTCCCTGCTCAGGGCGGTACTGGTTGGTCATCAGGCGGCGCGTCCGCGCAGAGGCCGACCAGTTGATGTGGCGGGGATCGTCATCCGGTACGTAGTCGCGGATCGCGTGAAACTCTGAACCCGACGTGGCCCGACGCATCACTTTCCTGCCATCGACGATCAGGCTTTCCTGGAGCGAGTTGAGGTACCCGCGCACGGCGGACAAATCGGGATACACCTTGACCGACTGCTTGCAGGACAGCTTTGCCTGCTTTTGCCACAATCCGATGCTCCCCCTGTAGCGCAGATACAGATGAGACAACGTGTACGTTCCCCGCTCCCTGGCGCGGGTTTCGTAGCGGACCGTGACGGAGCCCGGCGGCAGTTCTCCCGCGAGCAGCTCCAGCCGATCAAATGAGAGCGGCAAATCGTCGAGCAGTTCGTACCAGACGAGTTGGCCGCTCCTGTTTTCCAGGCGGATGCAGACGGGCAGCGCCCGGCCAAGATCAATCTGCTCCGGCAGTTCACGCACCGCGATCAGCTCCCTGCGCCTGGGAAGCGATGCCAGGTCGATTACGCTCGCGATGACGAGCAACCCGTTCACCATCCAGAACACGGCATACCCCCAGCCGAGCAGGTATCCCAGCGCCGCCAGCGGGCAGCCGGACAGCGCCAGGAGAATCAGCCGCCTGGTCGGCAAGATGAAGTCGTCGAAGAAAAACCTAGCGAGGAACCGGAATCGCGGCCAGCGTCTCATCAATGATGTGGTCACTGGTTCCCCCCTCCAATTCCACTTGCGGCGCAAGAATCAGCCGGTGGCGCAGAGCCGGCCGTGCGACTGTCTTGACGTCATCCGGCGTGACGTACGTCCGCTGATCCAAAACAGCCCAGGCCTTGCTCGCCATCAGGACGGCAATGCCTGCTCGCGAACTGGCCCCCAGCAGCAGCCGATTGGTCTCCCGCGTCTTGCGAATCAGTGTGGCGATGTACTCGATGATCGAATCTTCCACCACCACGTCGGCCAGCTTCCGCCGCTCGCGGACGATCTCCTCCATGCTGATGACCGGCTCGCTCCCTTCCGCCGGCTCGGCAAAGAATGGCACGTGCTGCCTGAGAATCTGCGTTTCCTGCTCATGCGACGGATAGGTGACCTGCAGTTTGAACAGAAACCGGTCCAACTGCGCTTCCGGCAGGGCGTACGTGCCTTCGTACTCCACCGGGTTTTGCGTCGCGATGACAAAAAACGGATCAGGCAGCGGATAGGTGACGCCGTGAATCGTCACCTGCCGCTCTTCCATTGCTTCCAGCAGCGCCGCCTGCGTCTTGGGGGGCGTGCGGTTGATCTCGTCAGCCAGAAGCAGGTTGGCAAAGACCGGTCCCTTCACCGTTTCAAACCGGTTTTGCTGCATGTTGAACACGACGTTGCCGATGATGTCGCTCGGCATCATGTCGGGGGTAAACTGAATCCGTCTGTATTCGCCGCCGATCAAGCCGGCCAGGGTGCGGACCATCTTCGTCTTGCCGATCCCGGGCACCCCTTCCAGCAACACGTGACCGCCGGCAAGCAGTGCCGCGAGCAGCAACCGAATGTTGTGCCGCTGTCCCAACACGCGTTTCTCCATTTCTTGCAGCAATTGTTCCACGTCTCATTCACTCCTTTTCCACGCGCTCTGTCATGTCATCCAGCATGCGGCTTTCGGCCACCAACTGCTTGAGCGAGCAGCGCCCCTCCGCCTTTGCCCTCTCGATCCGATCGAGCAGACTGATGAGCGAGGCCGCCTCCGCTTCGCTCCACCTCGCCCTGGCTGCCGCCGCGATTTCACTGAACGAAGCCCGGGTGTGAAGCCCCCAGCGCTCCTGCATGACCTGCCGCAGGTACGCCTCCCGGATCTTCAAGGCATCCAGGGTCAGGCGGCGCCGTTCGTACCAGCTCGCCACGGCCAGCAGCGTTTCATCCCCACGGCGAACCGTCCATTCCCGCAGGGTGTAGACAGGGCCAAATCGTTTGCCCTTCCGCCACAGCCAAAACAGGAGCACTAGCCCCAGTTGGGCCAGAGCCGCCACCAACCAACCCGGGTAGACGGCGAGCATGCCCGGCTGCTGCCGATAGCCGTGATGGTACTCATCCAGCCAGACGACGCTCCAGTCCCCCTGCAGGTACGGCCAGATCAGTTCGAAGTGGGAGTGGTTCATCACCTGCTCGTTCGTCAGCCACTCGGGCACGAGAAACAGCGTGACTGTGCCAGCCCCCACCTGCGTCCGTCCGGCGATGATGCCCAGATCGTCGGAGAGAAGCTTCTCCATGCCCGGCGTGTCGTCCAGCCGCTTGTGCGCATGCACCAGCCCGGTCCCGCTCTGACCGGGGATAGAGGTGTAGATGGGCCTCTCTTTTTTTGCCTCATCTCCTGCCTCCCCCGCGGAAACGGCCGACAGGTCAGCCTCCTCCCATCCGGTCGGATTTTTTTCAAACACGATCAGGTCGTTGCCGCTCTCCACCCAGCGGAGGATATCCTCCCGTTCGATGTCCGTCACCTGGAGCGGTTCGACCACGATCAGCGCCTGACCGCCGCCCGACGGCAAAAAGCGCCACGCTTGGCGCCACTCTTTGACGCCGCTTCGCTTTTCCCCCAGCAGCGTCGCGACTGCCTTGAGACCGGTTGGCTGGGGCGAAAACGAGACGTACGGCGGATACGACGGAGCTGCCGGATTGATGAACAGCCAGCCCAGCACGCTTAGCAGCAGTACGGCGGCGGCGAGAGCCAGACGGTATTTAGCGACGGTCCCCATGCTGTCCCTCCCCGCTCCACTGCTGTTCCAGCTCGCTCACATGCTGCCAAAAGACCGACTCCTCCACGCGCTTCCTGCCGTACCACACCTGTTCAAAGGCGTGTGCATGGCGGCGAAACAGCGGTTCCAAAGCCGGCTGGCGTTCGCGCAGCTCATCCATATACTCCCAGTTGGTCTTCCACTTTTCCACCCGGATCCACGACTGCTCCTGCAGATACAAGAGCAGGGACAGGAACATGAGGCGCATGCCTTCCCGCCACTCGCCCCGCTGTCCCATTTCCTTGGCTTCCCGCAGGCAATCGGCGTGCGTGCGGATGTGTTCCCCTCTCGAAAGCGGCGCTGCTTTTCGCTGTACCGTCCGCACCATCCGGCTGATAAGCCAGATGATCAGCACGAACAGGCCGATCAGAGCGGCGATGATGATCACACCCGACAGTGTGCTGACTGCTCCCGGCGACACGTCAGCGTGCTTCAGCAGGCGGCTGATCATCTCCACGATGGGCTCCATCAGCACATCCAGCCAGCTTTTTCCCTCCTCTGCCCGAACGGCATACTCATCGGCAGACAATATCTGCGCCAGCCGCTCCTTGTCGCGGGAGAGTTGATCCGCATCAATCATGGCTGCCATTCAACTCCGCCGCAGCCTGCCGCTTCAGCAGCGCCTCCACGTCTGTTCCTTCATAACGCAGCTTCAGATCCAGATAGGAAAGAGCGTAGACAATCATCATCCACGGCATCAGCAGGCACGAGACCAGCACCTGGATCAGCTTGCTCAGGATGGACGTGCCAAAAACGACGAGCGACAAGGCGGAAATGCCGCCAGAGAAGATGGTGTAGATCACCGTCATCACCAGGTACAGCGCTGCCAGGCGCCAGAAGTTGCCCTTTGTTATCTTCCAGCTCCTTCCAATACCAAGCCCTTCATGATCCAGCAACACTACCGGCAGGTAAAACCCCCAACGAATCACAAAAAAGCTCGATACAAGCACGACTGTGATAATCAGTGCGATGTACCCGCCGATTAGCCAACCGATGAGGGCGAGCGGTGAAAGATCGCTGTCATCCACGGTCGCCATGCCTACGATGCTGATGCCGACCACCATAAAAAGCACAGTCAAAATAACCAGGATGCCTGAAATGAACAGTCCAAATACAAACGTGCTGCCGGCGAGCGGCCACACCCGGCTCAGCGCCTGCTTCAGCGCCGCTTTCATGCTGATCGTCTCCCCTGTCACCCCCGCTCTGGTCATCAGCAGTGTCGCCGAGAGAGTCAGCGGATAGGCAAACAGCAACGTCAGCGGCACAATGACAAGCAGGTTCAACAGCAGGAGCCCCACGTTATCCCCCACGTTGTCGTTCAGGGCGGGGTCGGGCTCAACCAGGCGGTTTTGCCAGATTTCCCAAAAAGTCGACGATTCTTCATCGCTCTTCACCAGAGGCACGCTGTCAAAATCTGTCATTAATACCTCCTGCATCAGGAGACATGGTCCAAGTAGCAGCAACGTCAATAGAAAAAATTGAACAAAGTGATGCCGATAGAGAGAAAAGCTCCGATCCAGCAGGCTTCCCACTCCCATCGGTTTAAACTGCGAGTAATTCATGCACGAGACCTCCACCTATGTATTAGCGATTCCCCGACCATTATACACGAATTTCCTACGTTTTTAAAAAATTCCTCTATGTTTGGAAAAATGTGTCGAGTTCCTCCAGGACTGGCTCATTTTTTCACCTGCTGGATATTTGTCCAATTCCTGCATTCCCGCCGTGCATATACTACACCATGCACAGATGGAGGTGTCAGTAATGAAAGCGGCCAAAGCAGCAAAAAAGAGGATAGCCCGTTCCGCATCCCGCTCCCGTTCTCTCACTGTTAGAACAACGCGGCGCATAAAGAAAAATGACAAGACGCTGCGCGTATATGTCCGACCGCCGCGGGTGAATGTCACCACTCCGACCCCACAGGTGAACGTCACGGCACCCGAGGTTCGTGTGGACGCACCCCCGCCTGCCATCATCCCGGCTCCTGTCGTCAAAGTAGATGTCGACTCTCCGGAGACGGCGGATGCGATCAGCATGAACAGCCTGCGAAAGGAACTGGAACGCTGCATGAAAAACCAAAAAGCCGTTGAAGTCATCCTGTCCGTCGATTGGGGAGCGCAAAGTCGCCGTTACCGGTTCGGGAACCTGGTTCGCGTGGAAGACGGCATCATCGAATTGAAGCCTGCGCCCAGCGAAGAAGCTGTCCCTGGCAGTGTGATTATTCCCATGAATCGGATCGTGGCCGTCATCCCGACCTCCTGAACGTCTGTGGGGAGCAGACGAGTCTGCCTGCCGGCTCGGGCAAATCCCTGGATCGTTTCGCCGTCGCGTGCACGTTCCGCGCCTGGGCCGGTCTTCGTTTTTCCCGATCGTCTCCCATGGCGTGTCTGCTTTCCACAGGTGGACAAGCCTGTTTCGCAACGGATCACGCTCCGCTGAAAAAAGAAACAGGGAGGCGTATTCCGGCACGTACCGGTCATATCCTCCCTGTCTGCTTCCCAAACGGACGCGCTTTTTGGCCTGTCATCTTACAAGGCGAACGAATGAACGGGTGCTATCCGTTCCAGACCTGCAGCACTTCCTTTGCCACCCGGCTCCACGTGAATCGTTCCTCGGCCAAACGCCGGCCGGCGTTGCCCATTCTCCGCTGCAAATCGCGGTTGGAGAGCAGCGTGTGCAGCTTTTCGGCAAATGCCTGCGGATTTTCCGGCTGTTCGACCAACAGGCCGTTGCCGTTGATGATCACCTCTGGATTACCGCCTCGCTGCGTCGTGACAAACGGCAGTCCAGCGGCCATCGCTTCATAGTGGACGCGGGCGAGCGGCTCCTCCCACTGCGAGGGACAGACGAAAATATCGCCGGCCCAAAACCAGTGGTGAATCTGTTCGGCCGGCACGTATCCCGTCGTGATGACCGGAACGGGAGAACGCGCAGCCAGAGCACGGACGTAAGCCACGTAATCGCTCACTTTGTCCACGCTGTACCAGGAACCCCCGACCAGGACGAGCGCAATGTCGGAATGGCGGCGCGACAGTTCGTTCATCGCCCTGACCAGGACGTCGGCCCCTTTCTTCGGAGTGAGCCGTCCGACGAACAAGATGACCTGCTTTCCGTTCAGTTTGTACTCCGAGCGGAGCTGGTTGCGAATTTGCTTGGCCGTCTGCGACCGTTCCCACGGCACGAACACGTCCAGATTTACACCCGAATAGATGGTGCGCACCTTGGACGCCGCCTGCGGATACAACTCGCAGATCACCTTGCCGACGTAATTGCTGATGGTGATGATCCGCTCCGTTTCTTCGATCGCCTTGATAGCGACGTCAGGTTCAATTTTGGCTGGATCAAACATATCGTTATGCATGCTTAAAATGATCCGCGCGCGGGGACACACTTCCCGAATCAGCGGAACCAGGCGCGGTCGGTTGAATACGTGAATGATGTCGTACGAATTGTTGCGCAGATACTGGACCACTTCTTTCGCGTACAGCTCAAAGACGCCCTGTCCGTTGACACGCACGTACCGAACATTCTCCCTTGTTTCTTCTTGCGGAAGCGAGGGATCGGACGTCCCCAATACCGTTACGTTGTGGTGCTTGCCAAGTATATTGACGATACCGGCAATATAGGTTTGAATGGCACCGCCCCGGATTGGCGGTACGGGCAATTTTTCCGTACAGATCAGTAACCCCTTCATCCGAATTCTCCTTTCCCATCTCGCCGCTTGGTTCAAGCTGGCGGCCCGTCTGTCTTGCCTGCAGCCGTACGGCTTTTGGACGGCAGCTGCGGCCGCCTTAATTCAAGTGGTCGATGTTTGGCCGAAGAGGCGTTTTCAGTTTTTGACCGCTTTCTTTTTGACTTTGACCGTTCTTTTTGCCGATGCGGATGACTTCTGCTGTTTTCGTTTGACCTTCACCGTGGAAGCCGCTCGGCGCGCCAACTTTTTCAGCTTGACGACGCCGGTTTTGCTTTTTTGCTTCGCTCTGCGCTTCGCTGCCTGCGAAGCAGACTGTGTCAGTTTGCGCGTGATCGTCGTCCGAGGCGTCTGGACCGATTTGCGCTTCGTCGTCCGAGCCTTCTCCGGTTTGCGCCGGCTCACGCTCCTCACCGCTTTCACAGGCTTACGTTTTTTCTGCGGGCGGCTCTCATCTCGTTTCACAACGCGAACACGCTTGCGGTAGACGCGTTTGGCGTCTGCGGCTTTGAGTTTTATCCGCACTTTATCCCGCACGACAGGCACCAATGAGACGGCGGGCTCCTTCGCTTCCGCTTCGGATGGCGCAGCACCGACTGGTTCCTTTACCTTTGTCGCGACTGCAGGCTCTTCTGCCGCACGCCGTTTTCCTTGCTTCATAGCAACTGCAGGCTCTTCTGCCGCACGTTGTTTTCCTTGCTTCGTAGCAACTGCAGGCTCTTCTGCCGCACGTTGTTTTCCTTGCTTCGTAGCAACTGCAGGCTCTTCTGCCGCACGCTGTTTTCCTTGTGCGAGCGGTTCAGGCACAGCAGCCATATCCCGTTTGCCTTCCATAGCCGATTCTGGCTGCATCTCTGCTTGTGCCGGCTGCTGCAGAACCCATTTGTCTGCATCCGGAACACTTTCCCTGGCCGGCCGGCTCGGTTGGCGCAGCGCCGCCAACTGTTCGTAATTCTCTGCCTTGTATTTGGCTCTGTCCTTGGCCAGTTCCGCCAGCGCCTGCCACTTGGACTGGTCCGCGGCGACAATCCGCTGCTGGATAGCTTCCACTCCTCCCGTGCTCAAAAACGTCACCGGATCGTAAAATATTTCTTTGAGATGCTTGTAAAACTCGTTGGGGAGGGCCATGTCAATCAGCAGGACGTCGAAACTTTCCGCACTGAGCGGATTTGCCTCGTGGTACGCCTCGATCATTCCGCGCATCCAGGTAATATCCCAGACGCCCATGTCATCCATCGTGCTCGTAATCAACTTGCGCAGGTCGCGAAAAGGGAGATCGTACGCGACCCCATCCAGGTCGATCACCCACAGACCGCCTGGCCCCATCTGTCCGTTTGACCATCCGTAATCCTGGTGAACCAGTCCCCAATACGGTTCGCCCATCGCCACCATGTGTCGGTAGGGAGACTCGTTCAGCTTTTGCAGCGCATCCCAGGCCTGCCGCTCAAACTCGTCGACTACGGAGAGTATCGCTTGGCTGGCAGGAATGTCGTTGTACACTTTGGCAACTTCGCGCAGCCACCCGATCTTTTTGGCCACCTTCCTGTAGTAGTTGGGCCATTTGTGCAGCCGCGACGCGTTCTTCGCCCCTTGCGGAGGGACGTACCCCTTGGAGTAGCGATGAAACTCACCCAATCCGTAGCACAATTGCTGGGCTCCAGCGAGGTCAATTTTGGTCGCCGGCGTGAGGGGTTCCACCCATTCGGTGACGATCCAGAGTTTTCCGCCACTTTCAACAAACAGTTTGCCGTCCTTTGCCGGGATGAGCTCGGGAACTCTGCCCCCCTGTTGGCGAATGTACGCTTGCGCCCCGACACTAAACAAGCTCCTCGCCGGAGCACGGTGCAGCAGCTTCAGGCTGCGCGGTCCCTTGTTGGTCTGGATTCGCCAAATCGCACCACCCTTGTCAGGTTTCGATGTGATCAACGTGCGCTCGCTGACAGACATGTCGTAGTGAGTCATCACTTGTTCCGCCAGCGCGTCGATCTCCGGTGGCACTTGCAAATCCCAATTAACAGGTTTGTTTCCTGTTGCCTCTGGGTTATCCCACGGCTTGATAACGTATTGGTCCATTGTCTCCCTCCGATGTACGTTTTGTAAATCGGTGTAAATCTTTCGTAAACCTTTTATAAGGTATTCGCAGCGAAAGGATCACGTAACGGACAAATATCTATCCGCACTTGAGAAATCGTGCCAACGGCCCCCTCATCCGCACCGGAACAAGAAAAATCGATGCGCCTGCCCGGCGCATCGTCTCGACGCGTTGCATGTTGATGCTGTTTTTAGTCGTCCTCGTCTTCTTCCTCGTCTTCTTCTTCGTCTTCTTCCTCGTCTTCTTCCTCGTCTTCATCGGACTCATCTGCGTCTACTTCCGCGTCTTCTTCCTCGTCTTCTTCGTCTTCTGTTTCGTCTTCTTCTTCCGTCTCGTCGTCTTCTTCTGTCTCGTCTTCGTCTTCATCTTCATCTTCGTCTTCATCGGACTCGTCTGCGTCTACTTCCGCGTCTTCTTCTTCGTCTTCTTCTTCGTCTTCTTCCTCGTCGTCATCGCCTTTTTCGGATTCTGCCTCGTCTTCGTCGTCCTCTTCATCTGCATCTGCTTGCGCGACGACGCTATCCGTTTCTTCGTCGTCTTCCTCGTTCAGTTCTTCTTCCAGGATCGGGTCTTGGCCGGACGAGTAGATCAGTTTCTTTTTGTTGCCGTCCGCGTATTCGATTTCAACCTCCAATTCCTCGATCCCGTTTTCGTCCCGCAGCGTTTCGCTCAGATGCTCCAACCAGGTTTCTTGTGACATCTGCCTTTGACCTCCCACCATCAAGTGTCATTTTTGCGTATAGTCATCGGATTCCCCTTTGACTTGTATCACTATATGAACCTGTCTGCTGGTCGGTTTGAGCAGATATCCACTTTGCAAAGCGGAATTTTTCTTCCTGTCCGATGGGGGGACAATCCACTGATTCGGCCAGGGCTGATTGCTGCAATCAATCAGAGAGCGTGGAACGGATGGCGGCGATTTGCCGGGCCAGTCCCTCTTCCAAGGGAACAACAGGCCGGTACCCCAGCAGTCGCTCCGCTTTCGAGATGTCTGCCCACGTGTGTCTCGGCTCCCCGTGGAGATTTCCCGTGAAACGGAGTATCGCTTTCTCTCCTGTCAACCGCTCCAGCATGGCGATGACGTCCAGCACGGAGGCACGTTCCAAACCGCCGATGTTGATCGTCTCGCCGATCACTCCGTTTGCCGTCAGCGCTGCAGCCGTGGCCTCCACACAGTCGGCAACGTACGTAAAATCGCGGGTCTGCCGACCGTCTCCAAACACCGTAATCGGCTCGTGTTTCATCAGGCTGTGGATAAACAAATGGAACGCCATGTCAGAACGCTGGCGCGGGCCATACACGGTAAAATACCGCAATATCACAATCGGCACCCCGTAGCAGAGCCGATAGACATGGCATAAATGCTCGCCGGCCAGCTTGCTGACACCGTATGGGGAAAGCGGTACAGGCGGAGCGTCTTCCGGGACCCGTCCGGTCTTTTCACCGTAGACGGACGAGGTGGAAACATAGATGAACCGATCCAGCTTACTGACGCGGGCCGCCTCCAACAGCCGCTGGGTAGCCAGAATATTGTGCGTAACATACAACTGAAAATCGCTGCCCCAACTGGAGCGAACACCAGGCATGCCAGCCAGATGATACACCACGTCTACTCCTTGCAGCAGAGCGGGGAGATCAGCCTGGAGCAGGTCTTCCTGGATAAACCGAAAGCGCGGATTTTTGACGAGCGCGGCGATATTTCTCTGTTTGACAGGAGCGAGCGACGGATTGACAAACACATCGAGGCCCACCACTTCCGTTCCCTCCATCTGCAGCAGCCGTTCGCACAGATGGGAACCGACGAAGCCGGCGGCGCCTGTCACCAGTATGTTCATGGTCGCGGTACCCCCTTTCTATACATGCACAATCACTTCATGGCTGAAGCCTCTGCCCGTCATGGCTGACAAACAGCATGCTGCTGCAAAACGCTTGCTAAATAGTATGCTGACGGCAGACGGACACTTGGACGCATACCGCTTGCCGCGCAAATTTGGCTCTTGTCTACCCGGCCCCGGACTGTCAGAACAGGCATGACACGGTCAATGTCGAGACGCGGGCAAACGCCTGGGGTCCGCCCACACGCAAAAAAGAGCCGGCGGTTTTTCCGTCGGCTCGCTCGCTACTGCTTCGGCAAGTCGATTGGTCAGCTTGCCTGTACTCAAATGATGTCATCCTTATCCCGAAACTATGGACCTCTTCATTCGTAAAAGTATATAACTCAGTCTGAAGGTCATGTCATGTTGTTCAAAAAACTGATAAACAGCCTGCTCGGCAGCCGTCCCGCTTCCCGTACATACCGGCGGTACAGCAGGAGCGATTACAAGCACGGCGGCTATCACAAGCAGCATGATGGCCGCGGTCATGGACACGGACACGCGTACTACGGAAGCGCCCATTACAAGAAAAAGCATTTCAGCAGCGGCTTTTTCAGCAGTTGACTCATCCGCTCGGCAGTGTTTCCCGTATGGCCCCGCCGCGTTACGCGGGGCTCTTTGTGTTCCCGTCCACCCCAAATTGTGGTATCATTGGAAATATTCTTTCGTTGGGTGGGAAATGGATGATTGAATACGTGAAAGAAATGAGAAAGATCATCGGAACCAAACCGCTGATGATTTGCGGCGCCAGCGTGATCATCTTTGATCCAGACGGAAACGTGCTGATGCTGCAGCGAAGCGATAACGATTGCTGGTGCTTTCCCGGTGGAACCATTGACCTGGGAGAGCGGCTGGAGGAAACGGCACGAAGGGAGGCGTTGGAAGAAACCAACTTGCGGCTGCATGACCTGGAGCTGTTCGGTGTCTTTTCCGGCGAGGAATTGCATTATGTCTACCCGAATGGCGATGAAATCTATGGGGTGGACGTTGTCTACACGTCCTCCCGTTTTGAGGGTACCGTAGCCATCAACAACGAGAGCAAGGCTTATCAGTTCTTCCCGATCGATCAGCTTCCGAGCAGCATCAGCCCGCCAGTCAAACCGATCGTGAGAGAACTTCTCGCAAGATTGGGGAGACGACCTTCTTTGTAAGGGAGCCATGTATCCCCTCTTCATGCTCGTATCCCTTCCAAGCAGACCGTAAAAAAAGCCTCCCTTCCTGGTAACGCGGCGGGGATTTTTCTATGGGGAACATACATAAGTCGTTTGTGGAACACATTGGGTTCATCCTGATGATGGGTGGGGTAACCTTCTTACAGCGTTCAGGTGAATATCGGGACAATGATGGAAGAATGGAGACCGTCAATGAACCTGAATGGCATATACGGAGAAAAACACACAAAACCATTCTCGAGCAGCACGAGTGACGGACCAAGAGCGATACCGTGAATATCATGAGGTGTATACGATGAAGAACACACGAATCGCAGCCGCATCGATAACGGTTCTTGTCCTAAGTGCAGGCACCCTTTCTCATACATGGGCAAAAAAGGATCCCGATGAATTTGAGAGAGGGCAAAAATATGCGCAGATATACACCGAAACAGTAAAGATGGACAGAGCCTCCCTCCCCTTTAATGCTTTTCTTCAGAAGAATGCGGACATGACCATCACCCAGGAGGAATTAAACGATAAAATCGCCAGATATACCGCCTATTCCCAGGCTTTTGGCGTTACCCTAACACCTGAGCAGGCGATGGATAAGGTAATCGAGAAACATTTGCTCAGGAAATATGCGCTGGAACACCACTTGTATCCTTCTGAAAAAGAGATCATACAGCACATTGAGGACATCAAAAACAGCTACCTGCAAGACCGATCGCCGCTGATCGAAGGAATGATGGACGAACTGGGATTATCCGTTGATGAATTTTTCTTTGATTTTTTACGCGATGGGTATGAGGAAGAACTCGTGAGACTGAACATCATCAACAAGCTGAAAGCCGAACACAAGAAATGGAACAACGAATCCGACAATGATTATCACAACAGAATGATTGAAGAGCTGCAGCGCTTGATCGAGAACCTGAAAAACAATTCACATCTCTTGGTCAAGTAGCCGCTTACGCGCGTATCACAGTCCTTCAATCGTCCCCGCAAATGCAAAAAGCCATCCGCTTCCTAAACGTGGATGGCTCTTCATTATGCCCAAACGCTATCCTACTTCCGGTACGGATTCTCATACGAATCATACAGCCACCGAAACAGCGTGCCCGCTGCCAGCGCTTCCGGCAGCGAAAACTGGTCCATGTACGGATCGGGCGGATACGGTTTGACCGGAGGCAAATTTACGGGCGGATAGCTGCCCGTCACCTGCGGGAAAAAGCCGACCCGCGGAGGAAAGTGGCCTGCCCGGGTGAGCGGATGCGGCCTGCCTTTGGCGGCGGCTTGGCGGACTTGTTCCTTCTTCATGCGCGCATCCCTCCTTCGTCAAAAATACTTTTTCGTCTTGTACTCTTCTTCCACGATGCACAGCACTTCGCGAAAGCGTTGGGAGTGGACCACTTCCCGCTCGCGCAGGTATTTTAAGACCTGGATCACATCCGGGTCGTCCGTTAAGTTAATCAGCCACTGGTAGGTAGCGCGGGCCTTTTCCTCGGCGGCGATGTCCTCCGCCAGATCGGCGATCGGGTCGCCCTTGGCCTGGATGTACGCCGCCGTCCAGGGATTACCGTTGGCATCCGTATAGAACAGCGCCTTTTCGTGTTCGGCGTACATCGATCCCAACCCGGCTGCCCTCATCTGCTCCGGCGTGGCATCTTTGACCAGCTTGTGGATCAGCGTGGCGATCACTTCCATGTGCCCCAGTTCTTCCGTGCCGATGTCCGTCAGCAGCGCCTTGGCCCGCTCGTTCGGCATCGTGTAGCGCTGGTTCAGGTAGCGGAGCGCCGCAGACAGTTCTCCGTCCGGTCCGCCGTACTGGGTGATCAGAAATTTGGCCATTTGCAGGTCCGGCCTGCTGACGCGGACTGGGATTTCCAGCTTCTTTTCATAAATCCACATCGCTGTTCACCTCAATACTCGATTTCCCACGGCCACGGCGTGGCGTTCCACACCCAGCGGCTGGGGGAAGACGAAAAACCGTACTGCATCAGCGGGCCGCACTTCGTTTCATACTCCGCTTTCAAGGCGATCAGCTCTTTGGACAAGCAGTTGTATTGATGAACGGCGCGCTGGTCTCCGGGGTTCACGTCCAGATACAATTGCAGCTCGACGAGCGCAAACTGCACTTCCTGCATTTTGCGAAGCGCATTGCTGGGCTCCATGAGACTCCTCCTTTTGCTTCCCGCTGCCTCTGCCAGGGCGAGCTTGTTTGCTCCGCACGTGCCCGGCGGGCGCTTTTTTTCTCTTACCACCGTATGCATCTGGGCGTTTGTCGGTCCCTCCCACCGCGGCGCAAACAAAAAACCTTTCGTCGTCCCGCTCCCGGGATGAGAAAGGTTTGCGTGTGCGTATTCGTCTCTGTGCAGCGGCGTGCGATCTGTCCGCTAGGTGGTGACGTGCTTGGCCTTGGGTTTGGTGATAATGTGATGGCCGCGCGGCAGGCCCCGCTGCTGCAGTTCTTCTTCCGTCAGGATATGGAGCGTCTCGTCCTTGCACGGCATCGGCATCAATCCGCCAAACGGGCTCATGACCCGCCCGTTCGTGTCCGTTTCGATGACCACGTACAGTCCCTTGTTTTCCAGCTGCTGAATGAACTCCGTCCAGCGTTTGGCGGTCATCTGCTCCGCGTGCCTGGTAAAAATGACACCCATTTCTTTTGCCAACATGTACAATCTCCTTTAACGTACCTCAGGTCTTGATCGGAAAGATATCCTTACGATACTCTGAAACATCCCGTTCTGGCAAAAAGCATTTCGCGCAAAAAACAGCGAAAAAATGCTGATTTTCCCCGCCTGCTGTCGCAGGAACAGCACGTCACCACCGCGCACGGCATTTCACCGTGCCACGCTGTTTTTTGCCGCTTGCCTTTTTCTGGATGTCCGTGCCAACTCGCGCCAAAACGGCCCGTCTGCTTGCCGACCCTGTCCCTTCTGCTCAGGAGATTGCTGTCAGTTCGGCGTCCAGCAGGCGGGCAAACGGAATCCGCAGCGTCTTCTCCCCGCTCTTCAGCTTCAACTGCCGGCTGGCCGGATCGATGTGAACCACCCGGCCGCTCAGGCGGCGGGCCGCTTCGCCGTCGTAGTAGCTCAGGCTCACGACGTCCCCCGTCTGGAACGCTTTCCAGATCTGCTCGCTGACGGCCGCCAGCTGTTCTTCGTCCAATTCCGGGGGGATGTAGCGCCGCTCTTCGGCCTTGATCCGCAGGTACATCTCCCGATGCTCGGGCAGCACAAAGCGGCTGGCCGCAAACAAATTGTCCTTCTTCGACACGCGTTTTTCCTTCATGTTGCCTTCTCTCCTTCTTCTTCGCGGCCGATCTGCCGCGCATGACGCTCCGGCCCCATCGCGCCCGGGTCCTGGCGGAGGACGTGCTGCTGCATGATCCACAGCCGGACCAATTCCTGGCATTCGGCGCGCAGCACCTCAATGAAGTAGACCGCTTCCCGCACGTACCCGCGCAGCCGGTACTGCACCACGTAGACGCCTTGCTCCCGGCGGGCGCTCAGCAGGACGCATCCCCGCTGCCGCAAATGGCGGCGCAGTCTGTGATGCTGCCGCTCCGCCCAGCGGGACAGTTCCTCGAAAAGCCAGTGGTACGACAGCTTCAAGGGAACCTGCCGCATCCGCTCCCAATCCGCCATGACCGCGCGAAACAGCAGCCCGAACAGGATGTACAGGCGCAACAGCTCCTGCTCTCCCTTTGCCGCCTGCCCGTCCCGCTCCATCACTTGTAGTGTCCCCCGATCTTGCGGGCACGCTCCCGCGCCTGCCCCGCTCCCAGCAGGGAAACCGCCCGCAAAATGGCATCCTGTCCGTAGCGGGCGCGGATGTCGTCCATGGCCCGGGCGAGCGAACGCTGCCTGTGTGTGTCGGTAAACAGGTTGAGCTGCACTACATTGTCAGGCACCAATTGATCCAGGCTGACACCGACGCTGCGCACCGGCGTCTGCGTCCAGTGCCGGTCGAACAGGCGGCAGGCCGCTTCGTACAGCGTCATCGCGTCATGGGTCGGCTCCGGCAGCTTCAACTGCCGCCCAAAGCCGGCAGGAGCATCAAAATCGGCCCCGCGGCATCCGACCGAGACGACCGATCCCATCAGCCGCTTGCTCCGCGCCCGGCGGCATACCTCCTCGCACAACTCCAGAAGCACCACCTTGATCTCGGCTGCGGTGTGATAGTCGCGCGGCAGCGTCATGTGATGGCCGATGCCCTTTTGCGTCTCGTGGGTCTGAGGCGACACCGGCGAATTGTCCAGACCGTGAGCCGTGCGCCAGAGCACCTCGCCGTTTACGCCCCAGCGGCGGGCGAGCACTGCCGGAGACATGCGGGCGAGCTGCCCGATCTGGTAGATTCCCATGCGGTGAAAGTGACGCTTCATCCGCGAGCCCACCCCGAACAGCTTTTCGATCGGCAGCTTCCAAAGCGTGTCGGCCAGCTCTTCCCGCTTCAGCCAAAAGATCCCCTCTTCCCGTTTTTTGGCGAAGTTGTCACAGGCCATCTTGGCCAGCACCTTGTTCTCCCCGATGCCGATCCGGGCGTTAATCCCGGTCTCCAGCCGGACGCGGCGGCGGATTTCCTCGGCGATCCGCCAGGGGTCACCGAACAGCCGGACGCTTCCTGTCACGTCCAGAAACTGCTCGTCGATGGAATACGGCTCCACCAGATCGGTAAACGACTCAAAGATGCGGGTAATCTGCACGGAGACGCGCAGGTACGTCTCCATCCGCGGACGAACGACCACCAGATGCCGGCACTTTTGCTGTGCCTGCCACAGCGCCTCTGCCGTGGTGACGCCGTATGACTTGGCAATGG
This sequence comes from Brevibacillus sp. NL20B1, assembly GCF_018195675.1. NCBI lineage: Bacteria > Bacillati > Bacillota > Bacilli > Caryophanales > Paenibacillaceae > Brevibacillus > Brevibacillus sp. NL20B1. The sequence goes on along the minus strand of NZ_JAGTPT010000001.1, from coordinate 217,569 downwards.
GACAGGCGGCCAAAACCACACCGCTGCGCCGTTCGGGATCGCCGGCCACGACGATCGGTTTGTCCCGCAGCTGTGGCTGGGCCGCCTTTTCAATACTGGCGTAAAAGCTCTGCATGTCAGCCAGGAAGATGATCCGGTCCTTGGTCATGATGTTCATCCCCCAACAAGAACATTTGTTCCTATCTTCTGTTCTTAGTATAGCAAACACACGTTCGCTTTTATACTCCCTGCATGCAAAAAAGGCGCTGGTAATTTTTCCCCCACTAACTGCCGAACGGCAGGGAGGACGGCGACGGGCAGAGAATCCCGATAAGCAGGAAGCCAAGAGGACAGCTTCGGTCCACTCGGCTGTAAAAGGGGCGCCAGGAGCAGGCGGCGGGCGGCGCGGGACGGAACCCTTCGCCCCAGGCGACACGATCCGGCATGCGGGTCCGATCTCGAATGCCCCCACGCTGCAGCAAGCCGCGTCCTTCGCTCCTTGCCGGACAAACGAGACAAACGGGAATTTCACTCGCAAAAGAGACGTGAAAAGCCGTACTGAAAATCGTTTGGAAACATTACAATGTTGTAAACGATCAAGGCTTTGGCCCGTCCTTGGTCGCGCAGTACATCCAGAAAGGAGTTGACATGACGATGCGACACATCAGGTTGACCGCAGGCTTGCCTCCTTTCGCCCGTTTTTTTCTCGTTTCGCTGTTGGCCTTGTTTCCCGTTTTTAGCGCTCCTCCTCCCGCTCATGCCGAAGCCTCAATCACGATCGACTCGCACGAGAACAAAGAACAAATCATGGGAGGAACGATCCGGGTGTCCGGCACATACGTGGACGGTGCGCGACGTTCCTGAACAATCCACTTAGAAATAGGTGGCAAAACCAGGGGGCTCCCCGATTTAGGGAGTCTAACTCTGTACCCGATTCGGCGGGGGAAGTGCCCGCCCGGAATGAAAGTCGGCATTCCTGCCTAATCCTCCGACATGCGCGGCCGATTTGCCGCGGACGCGTATGAAGCTCGGTGAAGTGCGGCGTCTTTGCTTAGGTAAAAGATGCCGGGGGGCCATAAAGCTGCTATGCCCAGGAGAACGCTTCGGCGTTGGCACGAATCCTCGGAAGAACGACCCGTCCGGCGGGGATATCGCGGTCCCCTCCTCCCCGCAATACCGCGGGGCAGTCGCGGAAGGAATTTCGTCCTCGTTCCTTCTGTTCCACTCCGGTAAGGGAATGGAGTTCCCCCGTCCTCCGACTGCGGGCGGGCGAACGGCTGACGGGTCAGAGAGGAGGGCTACGGCAGCAGATGCAAGGCTAGGGTACAGGGAACGTCGGAACTTCGGACGAAGATGCCAAGCGGGGCAAACCGCGATGCTTCGAAACGGCAGGAAATGGCCGTTGAATCCGAAGGACAGCAGCCCGTAGTAGCGAGGAAGCAGGGTAATGCCTGTGGAGCGAAGGGGCATAGCCATGCACTCCGCTGGGGAGAACATGGCGGAACGCCGTGTGCGGTGAAAGCCGCACGCACGGTGTGACGTGGGGGAAAAGGGGTTCCACACGATGCGCTACCCGCGCAGGCGAGGACGCACCCTTACCTATCACGATCGTACGAGCTAAAGCTCGTGATCAATGCCGAGACACTGGAAGACGTTTACATGAACGATCCTGACGGAGACGGTTCCGGCACGTGGTACTACGACCTCGACACCAGCCCGTACGACGGCCCGATCGAGATCGCCGTGAGAGGCTGGGACGCGAGGACCCGCTACGGGGTCTGGTCGCCATTTGTCACATTGTACGTGAATAACCCCGAGGCCAACAAACCGGTCGTCACCATCAACAGCCCTGCAGATGGCACACATGTGAACGGGCCAGTGATGATCCAAATCTCCGTGAAGGCAAAAAACCCGATCTCATCCGTGGAAGTGAGAATCAACGGAGGAAAATGGCTGAAGGCCAAGGCAGACGGCTCAAAAGGCCGTTACAAGTACCTTTGGAATCCGCCGGCCGGGGCTTCCAACACCAGCTGGATCGAAGCACGGGCGCGTGACAGCCGGGGAAATGTCGGCACCAGCCTGACCACATACGTCCGCCTTGGCTGCGCCCAACCCGAACCCGTTACGTTAGAACCGCAGGATAGGGCCATGTGGATCTGGGAAAAGGCGTCGTACAACCTGTTTTACAACGACGGCTCCAAGGAGGTGCTGGACGCCCTGGCACAGGACACGGCCACCTTCGACTCGGACCCCGTCACGACGTTTTACCTCGGCATCGACCAACTGCACGGAAAGCATGTGATGCAGGAAGATCCGGACAAGGTGCGGGCGTTCATCTCCTGGGCCCACTCCAAAGGATACAAGGTGCACGCGACCATCGCAGGCGGAACGATCCCGCCCTACCTGGGCGCTTACAGCCGCTACCACGAGTTCGCCGTCCGCGCGATGGAAGGCGTGATCAACTACAACCTCTCCTCTGCTCCCGACGAACGATTTGACGGTGTCAACGTGGACATTGAGCCATACCTTCTGCCCGATTTCAAAACCGACCAGCCTTCCGTCCAAATCCAGTACCTGGATGGTCTCGCCAAAATGATTCAGCGAAGAGACGCTGCCGGGATCAACCTGCCGTTTGGCACCGTAATCCCCAGATGGTTTGATACGGCCGACCAAGCGCGGGACATCCCCTGGAGGGGAACGACGACATGGCTGTCCGAGCACATCCAGGACATCAGCGACTACATTGCCATCATGGACTACCGGGACACAGCCGAAGGATCGGCCGGCATCATTCAGTCAGCGCTGGGAGAACTGTCCTACGCCAATGCCATCGGCAAGCCCGGGTCCGTCGTGATCGGTGTAGAGACACTGGACATTGCCGACGGCGGCGATCCCGAGACGATCACTTTCCGTGAAGAAGGCCGCACGTATATGGAAAGGGAACTGGACAAAGTGTACGAGGCTGTCGGGAGCGATCCGGCTTTTGCCGGCATCGCCATGCACCACTACGATTCGCTGCGCCAGCTTCCCTCCGACTGGGGGCCGGACCGGATTACGTGGGAGCCGCCGGACGACGACACCCCTCCTTCTGCCGTAAGCGTCGAACCGACCGCCATCGCGGTAGACCATCAACGGATCGACATCACCTTTGGCCGCGCCTTTGACAATACGGAAGTGGAGGAATACTACGTATACCGCAGCACCGAGAGCGGTTTTGAACCTGACGAGTCCAACCTGGCAGGCAGTACACGAGGCCTTCTCTTCTCCGATACAGGGCTCCTGCCCAACACCACCTATTACTACAGGGTGGCCGCTGTCGACGTGAGGGGCAATCGCGGGCCCGTCTCGGACGAAACGTCGGCCGTCACCGGTGACACGCCGCTCGCGCCGATGATCGTGCGCGGCTTGGAGATCACCCATACCGGCACCAGCGCCAAGGTCAGTCTGCGAGTTGTCGACATGGAGACCAACGAGCCGATCCCGTCCGCTAATGTCCACGGCCGGTTCGCATACGGAGCCGGAAGGTTTGTGGACATCGTGACGGATGAGAACGGCATCGGATCGGCCACCTCCGAAGCGGTCCCGGCTGATTGGCTGGTAGACTTTTTCGTGCGGCGGATCATCGCACCCGGATACTACTGGGCAAAAGCGTACGACGTGCAGGAACCGCTGTCTGCATACGACCCGCCGGAGGAGACACCGGCGGAACCGCCGCAAGAGCCTGGAGCTGACACGCCGAGTCAGGGTGACATCCCCGACAACGGGGCACCTCAGGATGACAGCCCTGACGACGGGACACCTCAGGATGACATTCCCGACGATGGGGCTCCACAGGATGACATTCCCGACGACGGGGCTCCACAGGATGACATTCCCGATGACGGGGCACCTCAGGATGACAGCCCTGACGACGGCGCACCTCAGGATGACATTCCCGATGACGGGGCACCTCAGGATGACATTCCCGATAACGGGGCACCCCAGGATGACAGCCCTGACGACGGCGCACCTCAGGATGACAGCCCCGGCGACGAGCAGCCTGTGCATGCCGGACTCCTCGGGCTGACGTTCAATGAGGGTAAGTTACGTCCCGGTTTCTCTCCCGACATCACCCACTACACACTAAGCGTTGAACATGATGTAAGCGCTATCAATTTGGCGGCTGCCATTTCTCCAGAGACGACGGTTATCGTAAATGACGTGCCGCTTTCCGACGAACAACCGTCCGTGGAAATTCCACTGGACACCGCCGACACCACGTTCGTAATTGCAGTCACCCCACCGGGCGGCCAGGCCGTCAGCTACACAGTCACCGTCATGCGCCAAGAGGCAGAGGCGGCTTCCACGGGTCCGTAAATCTGCCGATCAAAAGAGAGAAAAGCCTGCCGAGGGCAGGCTGATGCGAGCGGCGCACTTCCCCAGTGAACGCCGCAGAAACTGGACAGCCACGGGCCAATTGCACAACCCACCTGTCCGTTTGCAGGTGGGTTGTTGCTGCAAGGCTCTGATTTAATCGAACACGATTCCATCCAGCACGCCCTCGCGCTTCAAGTAGCCGCGCAGCCACGCGTACCGGTCGTCCTGCCAGAACTGCTCGTCCTCCACCAGGCGAGCCGTTTCCTGACGGGCCACTTCCAGCGCCTTGTAGTCGCTCAACAGATCGGCCACCTTGAATTCCGGCAAGCCGCTCTGTTTGGTACCGAAAAAGTCGCCGGGGCCGCGCAGTTCCAAGTCGCGCCGGGACAGCTCAAAGCCGTCCGTGGTTTCGCACATGACGCGCATCCGCTCTTTGCCGATCTCCGACTTGGGATCGGCGATCAGGACGCAGTAGGACTGCTCGGAGCCGCGGCCGACACGTCCGCGAAGCTGGTGCAGTTGAGCGAGGCCAAAGCGCTCCGCGTCGTAGACGACCATAAAGGTGGCGTTGGGTACGTTTACCCCTACCTCCACCACTGTCGTGGAGACAAGCACAGCGTACTCACCGGCGAGAAACGCCTGCATCACGGCGTCTTTTTCCTTTGCCGGCAGGCGGCCGTGCATCAGGCCGATGCGGTATTCGGGAAAATACTGCGTGAGTTGGGCGTGAACGTCAATCGCGTTTTGCACGTCCAGCTTTTCCGATTCTTCGATCAGCGGGCAGATCACGTACGCCTGCCGTCCCTTGCGCAGCTCGCCGCGCATCTGTTCCAGCACGAGGTGAAACTGCTCGTGCTTGCGCCAGGTGGTTTCGATCGGCTTGCGGCCGGCCGGCATCTGGTCGATCGTGGAGACGTCCATATCGCCAAAGGCCGTGATCGCCAGGGTCCGCGGGATGGGCGTGGCGGTCATGAAGAGCACATCCGGGGACAAGCCCTTGCTGCGCAGGATACGCCGCTGCTCCACGCCGAAGCGGTGCTGCTCGTCGGTGATGACCAGCCCCAGGTTGCGGAAAAAGACGTCTTCCTGAATCAACGCGTGCGTGCCCACGATTACGTCGATCAAGCCCATCTGCAAGGCGGAAATCACATCACGCCGCCGCCTGGTCCCAAGCGAACCGGACAATAGCGCCACCTGGATGCCGTGCGGAGAAAGCAGGCTCGTGAGCGACTGCAGATGCTGCTCGGCGAGAATCTCCGTCGGCACCATCAGCGCTCCCTGATACCCCGCCTTGACAGCGGCAAACAAGGCGATGGCGGCCACCACCGTTTTCCCCGAGCCGACATCTCCCTGCAACAGCCGATTCATCGCGTAGGGGGAGCGCATGTCAGCAAGAATCTCCCGGACGACCCGCTTCTGTGCATCGGTCAGCGAAAACGGCAGTGAGGCGACAAACTGGCGCACGTCGTCAATCGGCACGTCCAGCGCCCTGCCCTCCGTCTGCTGTCGGGTGATGCGCCGCAGCGCCTGCATTTTCAACTGAAATAAAAAAAGTTCTTCAAACATGATCCGACGACGCGCTTGCCGTCCGTCCTCCGCACTCCTCGGAAAGTGGATCGCGTGAAACGCCTCTGCGCGCGGCATGAGACGGTAGCGGGCGACGATGTCGGCGGGCAGAATCTCGGGAATCTCGGTCCCGTACTGCTTCAGCGCCTGCTGGATCGCCCTGCGCAGGAGCGAATGCGTGACGTCGCCGCCAAGCGGGTAGATCGGTGCCAGCTCGCCCCGCTTTTGCGCCCGGTCGGAATCCGCCTCTGTCATTTCGCTCACCGTGATCTGCAGCTTGTGCCTGTCCCATTTGCCGGTAACAAGAATCTCCTTTCCGGGAGACAGTCGTTTTTTGACAAACGTTTGGTTGAACCAGACCGCAGTCACCACCACTTTGTCGATGACCAGTTTGACAGCGATGCGAGACTTTCGCTTGCCGTAAAAACGAACAGAGGGTTCGCCGTACACCGTCCCCTGCAGCGTCACCCTCTCCCCGTCCTTTGCTTCTGTCACGTCGCGCACGCGGTAATCTTCATAGCGGGAAGGGAAATACTCCAGCAGGTCACCCACGCTGTGTATGCCCAATCCGGCCAGTGCTTTTGCCCGTTCCTCGCCTACCCCGTGCAGAAGCGAGACGGGCGTTTGATACACATCCGTCATTTTGCATCCAACCGCACACCGAAAATCTTGGCTTCGATTTGCCGGCCCGTTTGAGTGGCAGCCAGACCGCCCTGCGCCGTCTCCTTCAGCGCAGTCGGCATGGAACAGCCGATGCGGTACATCGCTTCGATCACCTCATCCGTGGGTACGACGCTCTTGATCCCGGCCAATGCCATGTCCGCCGCCACAGTCGCGATGGCTGCTCCCATCGCATTGCGCTTGACACAGGGAACCTCCACCAGTCCGGCCACGGGGTCACACACCAGACCGAGCATGTTTTTGAGCGCGATCGCGACAGCCTGAGCCGACTGCTCCGGTGTGCCGCCCGCCATTTCCACGATTGCTGCCGCCGCCATCGCCGTTGCCGATCCTACCTCTGCCTGGCAGCCGCCGGCGGCACCGGAGATGAAAGCGTTGTTGGCGATGCAGTAGCCGATCGCGCCTGCCGTAAACAGGAAATTGACCATTTCTTCGCGGCTCGGCTTCAGTCGGTCAGAGACGGCAAACAGCGTTCCCGGCACAATCCCGCACGCCCCAGCGGTCGGCGTCGCCACGATCGTGCCCATCGCCGCGTTTACTTCGTTTACGGCCACCGACATCGACACCGCATTCAAAAGCGTCGGGCCGGAAAGAAACGGCTTGGTTTTCATGTATTCCTGCAGCTTCTTGGCGTCGCCGCCGGTCAACCCGCTGTGGGAGCGGATATCTTCTGTCAAGCCGCGCCGCACTGCCTTTTCCATCACGTCCAGATTGGTGTACATGTCGTGCATGATCTCTTCCCGGCTGCGCTGGGAGACTTCCATTTCCGCCTCGATCATCACCTGGGAGATCTTTTTCCCTTGGGTTTCCGCCAATTCCACTAGTTCGGCCACGTTGCGAAACATGTTGTTGGGTTCACTCCTCTTCATCCTGCTTCAGCCAAGCGAAAGCAGGGAAACGTCTAAGATGTGGGGAATCTGCCTGATCTCGTCCAGCACCTGTGGCGATACCACCGCGTCGGTTTCGATCGCCATCAGGGCGCGCGAGCCGCGGTCGTGCCGGGAGACTTCCATATGGCCCACGTTGATGCGGTGCTGCGTCAGCACCCTGGCCACACCGGCAATCATGCCGAAGCGATCCTCATGGAGCACCATCAAGGTCGGGGTGTCAAAGCCAAGCTGAAAAGAAAAGCCATTAATCTCCGAGACTTCGATTTTACCGCCGCCGATGGAAACGCCGACTACTTCGATTTCCTGATCGTCGTCGGCCAACCGGATGCGGGAGGTGTTGGGATGGCCGGTCAGCTCGTCGGACGTCTTCAGCTGTACGTCGACGCCCATGTCTTTGGCGATGCGAAGCGAGTCCTTCAGACGCAGGTCGGACGTCTCGAAGTCGAGAATGCCGGCTACCGTAGCCACGTCTGAGCCGTGTCCCTTGTACGTCTTGGCAAACGAGCCGTAAAAGGTGATCTCTGCCCGCTTCGGCTGCCGGCCGAACAGCCTCCGGGCCACTCGGCCGATGCGCGCCGCGCCGGCTGTATGGGAACTTGATGGCCCGACCATGATCGGACCGATGATGTCAAACACGCTTTTGTATTTCACCCGGTTCTCCTCCTGAATGGCAAGGGGTCACATATGCAAGCTACACTCTCATTGTATCGTACCACTTTTGAAAGCGCTACATAAATGAAAAGTGAAAAACCTCCCTGTATCGTTCAGGGAGGCTGTCACCTTTACGCTTTTATCATCATGACGCCTAACAGACCCGGTCCCGCGTGCGTGCCGACGATCGGGCCGATTTGCTGCAGGTAGGCTTCGGCCACGTTAAACTCCTGCTTGACCCGCGCCAACAGGTCCGCCGCATCGTCGGGAATCGCACTGTGCAGTACGGCCATCTTGACCGGATCGTTGCCGGCGTACTCCTTCAGCGCCTCCAAGACGCGTGCCAGCGCCTTTTTCGTTCCCCTCACCTTGTCGAACGGAGCGACGTATCCCGCCTCGTCCAGCGTGAGGATTGGCTTGATGTTTAACAGCGAGCCGATCAGCGCCGACGCCTTGCCGATCCGGCCGCCTTTTTGCAGGTACTCCAACGTGTCAACGATGAAGTAGACCCGGACTTCATGTAAAAAGTGATCGATCATGTCCAGGATCTGCTGCTTGGTCTTCCCTTCCCGGGCCGCCCGAGCCGCTTCCACGCAGATCATGCCGTAGACAAACGACGCCTTGCGGGAATCGATCACCGTGATGTCCACCTGTTCCTCCAGCATCGACCGGGCAATCAGCGCGGACTGGTACGTGCCGGACATTGCTCCGGACAGCATGATGGCGATAATCTGGACGTCTTTGCCGTGCTGGTCGATGATCGCCCTGTACGCCTCCGCGAAATCGAGCGGCGACGGCTGCGATGTGGTCGGCAGCGTCTCGGACTGTTTCAGCTTATCGTAAAAAGCGGAAGCGGTAATGGTGACCCCGTCCGTGTAGGTCTCCTCGCCAAACATCACCTTGAGCGGCACGGACACGATCCCGAGAGACTCGCGCAGCGATTGATCGATGTCCGATGCACTGTCGGTCAAAATCACAATAGACATGTTGCGCAAAACTCCTCTCACAGCACACGGCTGCGCTTATTCCACGGAAAAGATGAACGGATAGAGCGGCTGGCCGCCGGCGAGGATTTCCACTTCCACGTCCGGATGTGCTTCAGCCAGCACCTCCTGAAGTGCTTTAGCCTGCTCCTCCTCAGCTCCTTCGCCCAGAAAAATGGTGACGATGCCCGTCTCTTCGTCAACGAGACAGTTCAAAAGCGCCTTGGCGCTCTCCAGCAGATCGGTGCCGGCGGTGACGATTTCCTTTTCGGCGATGCCGATAAAATCGCCTTCCTTGATCTCCACATCGCCCATCCGGGTGTCGCGCACGGCGCGCGTGACCAGCCCGGTCTTGACCTGGCCGATGGCGGCCGTCATCGCCTGGGTGTTGGTTTCCAGGTCTGCTCCCGCGTTGAACGCCACCAGTGCGGCCATCCCTTGGGGAATGCTCTTGCTCGGAATCACGGTCACCGGCTTATCCGCCAGCGCGGCAGCCTGCTGGGCGGCCATGACGATATTGCTGTTGTTTGGCAGGATGATCACCTGCTTGGCGTCCAATCCTTCCACTGCCTTGACGAAGTCTTCCGTGCTGGGGTTCATCGTCTGACCGCCTTCGACCACGACATGAACGCCCATGCTGCGGTATATCTCGGCAATACCGCCTCCGGCGGCGACGGCAATCAGACCGTAAGGAAGCGGTTCCATTGGCTGGGCTTTCCCCTCACTCCCCTTTTTCTCCTCTTCACGGAGGATGTTGGCGTGCTGTTCCCGCATGTTTTCGATCTTGATCCGATGCAGGCTGCCAAACTGCTGGGCGTACTCCAGCACGCTGCCCGGGTGTTCGGCGTGTATATGTACCTTGACCAGTTCGTCGTCAGAGATGACCAGCAAGGAATCGCCCATCTGGTCCAGATGATGGCGAAAAACCGTTTCCGAAAACGGCTTTTTGTTTGGTTCCGTGCTGTTGACCAGCCGGATCATGAACTCCGTGCAATAGCCGTAGGTGATGTCCTCTGTTTTCAGGTGCACCTGCGCGCTGTGCTGCTCGTGCACCAGTTCGTCCAGATCGACCTTGGCTGCGGATTGCTTCGCCTCTGCCGCACGCTCGTCCGACGTCTCGCCGCGCAGGGCGCGAAGGAATCCCTCGTAAACAAACAGCAGCCCTTGTCCCCCCGAGTCGACAACTCCTACTTCCTTTAGTACCGGCAGCATGTCCGGTGTGCGCAGCAGTGCAGCCTGCGCCTGTTCGTAGGTTTTTTCCATGACCACCAATACGTCGTCTGTGGCGCGCGCCGTGTAAACGGCTTTCTCCGCTGCCTCGCGGGCAACGGTCAAAATGGTCCCTTCCACCGGCTTCATGACTGCCTGATAGGCGGAATCAACCCCGGCTTTCAACGCCTCGGCGAATTGTCGGGCGCTGATCACGTCCTTACCGCTGACCGCTTTGCTGAATCCGCGGAACAGCTGGGACAGAATGACCCCGGAGTTCCCCCGAGCGCCCATCAAAAGCCCTCTCGCCAGAGCGGCGGCCGCCTCTCCGATCGACACCGATTCCCGGCGCGACAGTTCCTCCACTCCTGACATGAGTGTCAAATTCATGTTAGTCCCCGTATCGCCGTCCGGCACCGGAAAGACGTTTAATCCATCCACCACTTTGGCGTTGCTTGACAGCAGCCTGGCCCCGAAATGAACCATCCGGCTAAACAGCACGCCATCGAGACGCGTATGTACCAACTGATGTTCCTCCTTACGTATCCCTGTCTGTACGTACTCCCTGTACATAGATATTTATCGCAGCCAAATCGACGCCAACCAACTGTTCCAGCGTGTACCGTACGCGCCGCTGCACGTTCCCGGCCACTTCGGAAATCTTCACGCCGTAGCTGACGATGATATGCATGTCCAATACCACTTCACCGTTCTGGTTGTGGACAACGACGCCCTTGCTCAGATTGTCCCGCCCCAACAGTTCGGCAATACCATCTTTCAGCGCCTTCCGGGAAGCCATGCCGACGAGGCCGAACACTTCCATGGCGGCGCCCCCGGCAATCCGCGCAATCACTTCTTCTGCAACGTTCACTTTCCCCAGAGGTGTGCTCAATTCCACTGTCATGCAAGGACTCCTCCTTTTAACGGCGTCACCGTTCTAGTCAGGCACGTATTACCATGCTCTTCCCAATTCTACACCATGAAAAGCGAGAAATGAAGCGTTTTGACGGACACTCCGGGGAAAAGCGGAAAACGGGCATTTCCATGTCAAGTATTGCAATTGACAGGGGGGTGTGCTACTATAAGCAAGTGTTTGTATTTCTCACACCGGGTATCCCGTTTATATGCAGCTAAGGGAGGTGGATCGCAATGGCACGTCGTTGCTTTGTAACTGGCAAGTCTGGCAAAGCTGGAAACGCTCGCTCCCACTCCATGCGTGCTACTCGCCGCAAATGGGGTGTTAACGTTCAAAAAGTGCGCATTCTCGTAGATGGTAAACCGAAGCGCGTTTACGTCAGCACCCGAGCGCTGAAATCCGGTCTCGTTACCCGCGTGTAACGCGATTCGAGACAACGCGAAAAAAAAGCACCCGCGAGGTGCTTTTTTGCATTTTCCCTGCTGTTTTTCCTTCCCCTGAACACGGGGCGCTGCCTGCTCGCGCCTCGATCGCTTTGCGAAACATCCCGGAAACGGCTGACGTACCGCCACGCGCGCCCGCTTCCGGTCTCCCCTGCATGAGAACAGCTTCCCCGGGAAGACCGGCTTCTTCCGAGGGCGGGATCAGATGTTGTGCACAGCGATGCCGCCGTCACTTTTTCCGGTTGAACGCCTCAATGACGGCGCGAATCATGCCACCCAAGAACTTCGGCAACTTGATGGTGTAAAACCGCATGCGTACCCCTCCTTACCGAAATTACTTCACGTGATACAGATACCAGCCAGCTCCCACGAGGCCCAATCCCAACAGGGTATACCAAACCCACGGAGGTGCCGTGTACAGAAAAATGGTGATCCCTCCGACAGCCAACGCAACCCCGAGAACACGTCGCAAGGCGCCCCCCTGTCGCAGGCGAAAGGAGCGCAATCCCATTTACTGCCGCACCTCCTTCAGGTGTATTGTTCAAACGTGCATATTACATTATATTCCACAACGGGGCAAACATGCGTCTCCCGGTGTCGACTAATAAAAAATTCAGGCAACGTGCTGCTGCCTGAATACCATATGCGGATGGCTCCGCTGATATGACCCCATTTTCCCCGTAGACGAGAAAATGGGTGCGGCACGCCGCCTGCCGAGACGGCAGCCGCCCCCTGTCTGAATCTTTTGCGTCCCGCTACGCGATGCGCTTCCGTCCCCCAGCCGAGAACAGCAGATGCGGCGCGCTGGTCAGCACCACCGTCAGCACGATGCCGGCAATGATCATTTCCGGCAGCAAGTAGGTGATGTTGTAGACGAACGAGTAGAGCGCGACCGGCATCCCCTCCGGCGCGTATTGACCGAACCAGACGACGCCGGAGATAAAGTGGCAGACAAACCGTCCGATCACACCGACGAACAGGGCGCTCCACAGCACCGCAATCCGTCGCGACGTCCCCTGCAGACCGGACAGCGGGATCATGCCGGACAGTCCCAGGGCGGCAAACGCCAGCGGGTAGTCGAGCAGCACCTGAATGGGCGCAACAATCGTGCCCCCCAGCAGCAGCTGCAGCAGCCCGACGATCAAACCGGTGACCACGCCCGGCAGAATTCCGCGCCGCACCGCGATGAGGGCGATCGGCACCATCACCAGGGAGACGGACCCTCCCTGCGGCATTTCAAACACCTTGATTTCGCTGAACACAACCGCAAGCGCTGCCATCATTGCCATTTCCAGCATGACGAGCAGTCGTTGTCGAGCCATGCGCATTCACTCCTTTACCCGAAATACCAATGATAAGAACGACAGCCAAAGAGCGGCTGTGCTCATTCTAACGGAAGCTGTCCTGTCTGTCAAAATGAAGAGAAAAAAAGCCGCGGAACTATCCGCGGCTTCATTCCTTGCCTCATGGTGTGCCCTGCTGCGGTTGCCCGCAAGCGATGGCAATGTCGTATACACGACTTTGCTCAGGACTGCGTCCTCACAGCATTTTTTCCAAAAACTGTTTGGCCCGCTCGCTGCGCGGACTGGTGAAAAACTCCTCCGGCGGCGCCTCCTCCACCAGCCGTCCCCCGTCGAGGAAACAGATACGGTCGGCTACTTCCCGGGCGAAGTTCATCTCGTGCGTGACGATCGCCATCGTCATGCCGGACTCTGCCAACCCTTTCATAACCTCCAGCACCTCCTTGACCATCTCCGGGTCGAGTGCCGAGGTAGGTTCGTCAAACAGCATGATCTCCGGCTCCATTGCCAGTGACCGGGCGATGGCCACGCGCTGCTTCTGCCCGCCGGACAGCCGCGCCGGAAAGACGTCGGCCTTGTCGGAGAGGCCGACGCGGGCCAGCAGTTCCCGGGCCTTGGCTTCGGCTGCCTCCTTGGTCACGCCCTTCACCTTGACCGGCGCGTACGTCAGGTTGTCCAGCACGGTCATGTGCGGGAAGAGGTAAAAGTGCTGAAACACCATGCCGATTTTTTGCCGAATCTTCATCACGTCCGCTTTGGGGGCGGTAATCTCGTCCCCGTCGATGAAGATGCTGCCCTTTGTCGGGGTCTCCAGCAGATTGATGCAGCGCAGCAGCGTCGATTTCCCCGACCCTGACGGACCGATGATTGCCACCACGTCGCCGCGGCCGATCTCGGTGGAGATGTCGTGCAGGACGTCAAGCGATCCGAACGACTTGCTTACGTTTTGAATCTTAATCACTGCGTCTGAGCCTCCTCTCCAGACCGTGCGCAAGCCAGGTGAGCAGCATGACCATTACGTAGTACAGCGCACCGGCAATCAGGTACGGCTCGAAGTAGCGGAAGATTGTTCCCTTCACAATGTTGGCGTTCTGCATGATATCGGCCAGCCCGATCGTGGAGACCAGCGCCGATTCCTTCAACAACGCGATCGTTTCGTTCACCAGGGCAGGCAGGATGTTTTTCAGCGCCTGCGGCAGAATGATGTCGATCATCATCTGCCGGTACGGCACGCCAAGCGCCTTGGCAGCCTCCCACTGCCCCTTGTCGACAGCCATAATCCCTGCGCGGATCGTCTCTGAAATGTACGCGCCGGAGTTGAGCGTAAAGGTGAGCACGGCTGCCTCGAACTTCGAAATGTTATAGCCGAATATCTGCGGTGTCGCAAAATAGACGAACGTCAACTGCAAAATCAGCGGCGTGCCGCGAAACACCGAGGTGTAGGCGACCGCCAGCCATTTTAGTATGCGAACGTTGGAAATCTTGATCAGCGCCAGAATCGAGCCCCAAATAAACCCCAGCACCACCGCGAGGAGCGTTACCTGTAAGGTGACCTTTACCCCGTTCAAGATAAACGGGATATAGGGCACAATCTGTTGAAAATCAAACATGCCCGTTTTCTACTCCTTGTCAGGGCCCGGTTATTGGCCGAACCACTTCTTGATCAGCTTGTCCATCTCACCGTTTTCCTGCATTTGTTTAAGCACCTTGTTGAAATCCTCCACGTACGGAGAACCTTTCGGGAAGGCCACGGCAGAACCGTTGTTTTCGGCTTCATTTATCGTGGTGAACTGGAGTCCCGGATTGGCGTCGATGTAGCCTTTGGCCACGGTGTCCTCCAGGATCGCAGCATCGACGCGGCCCGTTTTCACCTCTTCGACGATTTCGCCGGTCTTGTTCAGCGAGACAATTTCCATTCCCTGAATTGTCTTGGCCAGTTCCTTTGCCGCTTCTTCCTGGATGGAACCGGTCTGCACGGCCACTTTTTTGCCAGCCAACTGCTCCGGCTTGGTCAGTTTGCTCTCTTGCTTGGCGACAATCGTGTTCTTGGCGTCGTAGTAGATGATGGAAAAGTCCACGTTTTTCTGCCGTTCCGGCGTCGGCGTCATGCCCGCCATGACGAAGTCGGCGCGGTTGCTTTGCAGTGCGGGAATCAACCCGTCAAAGTTCATGTCGACGATTTGCACCTCGTAGCCCAGCTCTTTGGCGATGTGCTTGGCGATGTCAATGTCAAAGCCGACGATCTCATCCTGGCCGCTGGACAGGTCGTGGAATTCATACGGCTTGTAGTCGGCCGAGGTAGCCATGATCAGCGTTTTTTCTTCACCGGAGGAAGCTTGTCCGGCCGGCTGTTCCCCTGCAGGCTGTGCGCCGGTGCCACATCCAGCCAGTACCGTTACCGCCAGCAGCGTGGAGACGGCGAGCGAAAACAAGGACGTCTTTTTCATTGATATACCCCCTAGATATGATGTGAGTAAAGTACCTTCGCTTGCCATAAATCGTTGGCTGCGGAAGTGCAAGCTGCCGGCTGCTTCTCCGACAACTTATATTTATTCATCATAATGCTTATTTTAATCATTACCGAAACAATTTCAACTAAATTTTATTTATCAGACAACAACAGGCGGCGTGATACCGCATTGCGCCGCGGTCGGACGTCCCGCCGCTTTTCTTGAAAAAGCCGCCCGCTCTGGCACAATTCTTCCCTGCGATGTATCATGCAGGTGGAAACTGTTGCGAGGAGGGCGTGTATGAACAGGAATTGGACTGAATATTTTCGACGGCTGCTGCCGGATGTGCTGGAAGAACTGCGCACCTACGTGGAAATGGAGTCGCCCACGCACGACAAGGCGGCGGTCGACAAGCTCGGGGCATACATCTCGGACCGTTTTCGCAAGCTGGGCTGCCGGGTTGAGGCGATTCCGCAGCGCGAATACGGCAGCCAACTGCGTGTGGAATACGGAAGCGGCCGCGAGCAGGTGCTCGTGCTCGGCCATTATGACACGGTCAAGGAGATCGGCACACTCAGCCGGGAGCCGTGGCGCATCGAGGATGGCAAAGCGTGGGGCCCTGGTACGTACGACATGAAGGCGGGCATCGTGTTCGGCTATTTTGCCCTGCGCGCGATCATTGAAGAACACCTGCCGCTGGAAAGCAAACTGGTCTTTTTCTGGAACACGGATGAAGAGGTCGGCAGCCCGTCATCGGAGGCGCTGATCAAAGAGGAAGCGAAGCGGAGCAAATGCGTGCTGGTGCTGGAGCCTGCGGCGGGAGACGGGTCGTTGAAAACCAGCCGCAAAGGCGGCGGCAATTTCGTATTGAGGGCAAAAGGACGGGCGGCCCACGCCGGCAACGACCACGCCTCAGGCGTCAACGCCATCGCCGAGTTGGCTCATCACGTCCTTACCGTCCAGTCCTGGACCGATTACACCGCGGGCACGACGCTGTCTGTAGGCACGATCAAGGGCGGGATTGCCTCCAATGTCGTACCGGACTGTGCGGAAGCGGTCGTGGACGTACGCGTCAGCACGTCGATGGAAGCGGAACGAATCAGCCGACTGATGCGTTCGCTTTCCCCCGTCTTGCCCGGCGCCGAATTGGACGTAGAGGGGAGCATCAGCAAACTGCCGATGGAACGGACCAGCGAGACGGAACGCCTCTTTCTTCACGCCCGTTCGTTGGCTGCCCTGGAGGGTCTGGACCTGACCGAGACCGGCGTCGGCGGCACCAGCGACGGCAATGTGGCGGCAGCGGTCGGCACGCCCGTGCTTGACGGACTGGGACCTGTCGGCGACGGCGCCCACGCCCCTCACGAACACATCGTAATTGATGCGATTCCGCAGCGGATCGCGCTGCTGCTGCGCTTGTTCACCACCTTGTAATGACCGCCTGACTTACGGGATCTCAGCCAGTCATTGGCAATTTTTCTGCTCGTCAGCGACAGAAGGGGTGTGATCCGGCACGGCAGGGGCGGGACGAAATCATCGCTGCCCCCGCCCTCTTTTGGGCATTGCGATCCGCCATTCCATTCGCTATGATAGTCCGTATGATGTTTTACGGGAGGCAGTTGCTTTGGCTGTGACCGACAAACGACGTCGCTTTAGTTCCGTACAAATTATCGTATCCTTTTACCTGAGTGCCGTGCTGATTTCCACCCTGCTGTTGATGCTGCCGATCTTTCACCAGCCGGGTGCCCGGCTTACGTTTCTCGACTCGCTGTTTACTGCGTCAAGTGCCATCAGCGTGACGGGCTTGACGGTGATCGCGATTCACGAGGTGTTTAATCAGTGGGGGCTTCTCCTGCTCACGCTGCTTTTTCAGATCGGCGGCATTGGCATCATGACGCTGGGAACGTTTTTCTGGCTGGTTCTGCGGCAGCGAATCGGGCTGGAACAGCGCAAATGGATCGCGACCGACCACAACCGCCCCACGCTTGCCGGACTCGTCTCCCTGATGCGCAGCATCCTCCTGCTCGCCATCTTCATCGAGCTGGCTGGAACCATCATGCTGGGCAGCTACTTCCTGGCGGCAGGGTACCACGCCGATTGGTATACGGCCTATTTTCACGGTTTTTTTGCGTCGGTCAGCGCCTTCACCAACGCCGGGTTTGACATCTACGGAAACTCGCTGATCGGCTTTTCCCACGACTACGTATTCCAGCTGATCCACATGGTCTTGATGGTGCTGGGGGCGATCGGCTTTCCCGTGCTGGTCGAGGTAAAGGACTACATCGCGCATCGGCGGCTCAACCGGCGGTTTACCTTTTCGCTGTTTACCAAGATCACCACGCTGACGTACCTGATCCTGAGCGTGGCGGGCGCCCTGTTTTTCCTGCTGTTTGAATGGGACGGATTCCTGGCGCACAAAAGCTGGGACGAATCGCTCTTTTTTGCGCTGTTTCAATCGCTGTCCACACGCAGCGCCGGTCTGACGACGATGGATGTCAGCGTGCTGTCCACACCCACACTGGTCATGCTGTCTGCCCTGATGTTCATCGGGGCCTCTCCCAACAGTGTGGGGGGCGGGATTCGGACGACCACGTTTTTTGTCATGATCGCCACGGTCATCGCCTACATGCGCGGTCGGAAAGACGTCAAGGTGTTTGGCCGGGAGCTGGAGGAAGACGACATCATGCGCTCCTTCCTCGTCTTCTTTGTGGCCGTCAGCCTGGTCTTTGCCGCAATCGTCCTGCTCGTCTGGATCGAGGGGCAGCCCATCCAGCAGGTCTTCTTTGAAGTGTGCTCGGCGTTCGGAACGACGGGGATGTCCATGGGGATTACATCCGAACTGAGCACGTCCGGCAGGGTGATTCTGATCATCACGATGTTAATCGGCCGGATCGGAATCATCAGCCTGCTGCTCCTGCTGAAAAAGGACGAGCGGCAGATTCGCTACCATTATCCAAAAGAACGGGTAATCATTGGCCAGTAGCCAACAACGTCAAAAGCCATCCTCACAAAGAGGATGGCTTTTTGCTGTTATGGGTCAGCCGCGAATCGCCGCGATGGCTTGTGCGCGGTCCGCCTGATTGAAGACGGCGCTTCCGGCGACGAGCACCGTGGCCCCCGCTTCCTCGCAGAGGCGGGCAGTCTGCGCGTTGACACCGCCGTCTACTTCAATTTCAACATGATTCAGTCCGCGCTCGTCGAGCATCCGGCGCAGTTCTTTGATTTTCGGCACGACGCTGTGAATGAACTTCTGGCCGCCAAAACCGGGGTTGACGGTCATCAGCAGCACCATATCCAGATCTTCCAGCACCGATTCGATGGTCACCAGCGGGGTGGCCGGGTTGAGCACAACCCCTGCCTTTACCCCCTGTTCCTTGATCAGGTACAGCGTGCGGTGCAGATGGCGACATGCCTCCTGGTGAACAGTGATCCAGTCCGCGCCGCTCTTGGCAAACTGCGGAATATAGCGGTCCGGCTCTTCAATCATCAGATGCACGTCCAGCGGCAGCTTGGTCACGGGGCGAATCGCCTCCACGATCAGCGGTCCGATCGTGATGTTGGGAACAAAGCGGCCGTCCATCACGTCGACGTGAATCCAGTCGGCGCCGCCCCGTTCGACGTCCCGAATCTCTTCGCCCAGGCGGGCAAAGTCAGCGGACAGAATAGAGGGTGCAATTTTTACCATGGCTTGTTCCT
This sequence comes from Brevibacillus sp. NL20B1, assembly GCF_018195675.1. Classification (NCBI taxonomy): domain Bacteria; kingdom Bacillati; phylum Bacillota; class Bacilli; order Caryophanales; family Paenibacillaceae; genus Brevibacillus; species Brevibacillus sp. NL20B1. The sequence goes on along the minus strand of NZ_JAGTPT010000001.1, from coordinate 198,451 downwards.
CCGTTGGTATTCTTTCAGTTCCTCGCGAAATTGCTTGTAGTGCTGGTAGCGCTCGGTGTCCAGTTCACCCGCATCTAGTGCCGCGAGGACGGCGCAGCCGGGTTCGCTTACGTGCAGACAGCCGCGAAACTTGCACGAGGCACTGAGTTCGCCAAAGTCGCGGAAAGCCTCCGCCAGGTCGAGCTCGTCGATGCCGATAAACTCCAGGGAACTGAAACCTGGGGTGTCCGCCACATACCCCCCGCCAGGCAGCGGAATCAGCTCCACGTGGCGGGTCGTATGCCGGCCGCGCCCCAGTTTCTGGCTGACGTCGCCAGTCTGCAGGCTGATGCCGGGAAACAAGGCGTTGATCAGCGAGGATTTGCCCACGCCCGACTGGCCGGCAAAGACGGAGATGGAGTCGCGCAGCGCTTCGCGGAGCGCCTCGACACCGCGCATGTCCACGGTGGACGTGGGGATGACGCGGTAGCCGATCTTCTCGTATTTGCGCACGACCGCTTCCACGTCGTCGTCCGCCGCGATGTCCGATTTGGACAGCACGATCACCGCATCGATCCCGGCGTGCTCCGTATGCACGAGAAACTTATCCAGCAAAAACGGGCTAAACGCCGGCTCTGCCATGGAAAAGACGAGCACAGCCTGATCGACGTTGGCAATGGGCGGGCGAACCAGCTCGCTCGTCCGTTCGCCCACTTCCATCACGTACCCCTCGCTGTCGCTGATGACGTCGTACACGACCCAGTCGCCGACGAGCGGATGTACTTTCGCCCCTTTTTTCTTGAACAGTCCCCGTGCCCGGCACTGGTAGACGCGATCCCCGTCGGCCACGTAGTAGAATCCGCTTAATGCTTTCACGATCCGTCCTTCTGGCATCCATGTCCCCCCAACTGCTTATGGCACACTGTCGTAGGTGATGGTGATTTTCTGATAATCCGGTATTCCGTTGCGGTACACTCGGATTACGGCGTTTTTCTGCGGCGACAGCACTACCGGCACGTCATAACCCTTGCTCTCGGTGATCTTCTCATCGATGACAATCTGATTGTCGCCGCGCGCGTCGTTCACCGTAATCCTGACCGACACTTCGCCCTCGCCGTCCAGCACTTCCATGTAGATCGGCTGGGAGGCGAACCGGGCTTCCGCCGGATATTGACCGTTGCTGACGATCAGCGGAATCGCCGTACCCTTTGTCACCCGGGTATTCGGCTCGTACGGCGAAGGCATGCCGATGACAATGCCCTGTTTGTCCGTATAGGCCGGTTCATACCTGATGTTTTGCTGGTCGACCAGAAGTCCCTTCTTGAACAGCTCGATCTGGGCCTGTTCCAGGTTATAGCCGCGCACGTCCGGAATGGTTACCTGCGGCGGTCCCGAGCTGATCTCCACCCGCACGTCCGTCTTGTTGGGAACGACCTTCTCGCCCGCCGCCGGGGACTGGTCGATCACATGGCCGGCCGGCACCTTATCGTCCTCTTTTTCCACAAAGGTATTGTCCGTAATGGCAAACCCTTTATCCCTCAAAGCCTTTTCCGCATCCTCCCGGCTAAGGTTGGCGAGATTGGGCATCTCTACGGCTTCCTGTCCTTTGCTGACGTAAATCGTCACAATGCCGTTTTCCTTTAACCGCATCGGCGGCGCCGGGTCCTGCCGGATCACGATGTCCTTCTCGACGCTGTCGTTCTCCTCGTAGACCACCTTGGGAACCAGTTTGAACTCGCGGATGCGCTCCTCTGCCAGTGTGCGGTGCGTCCCCTCCACGTGCGGCACCTGCACTTCGGGCACAGACGGGAAGAGGTTTACCACCAGGTTGAACCCGAGAAAGGCCAGAACCATGAACAAGCCGATTGCCCCGACCCACATCGCTGGTTTGACCCACCATCGGCGCGGCTGCGGGCTTTCCTCCTCCTGCTGCCCGGCCTGCCCCTGACGTCCCTGGGCTTCCAGCATCTCCGGTGTAATGGCCGGATACACCTTCGTCTGCTCGTCGTCTACCGGGAACTGAATCTTCTCCTCGTTAAGCCGCTCCGGCAGAAGGCAGGTCTTCAGGTCCTCCATCATTTCCCGTGCGGAAGCGTAGCGCATTTGCGGGTCCTTGACCAGCGCTTTGAGAATTACGTTTTCCACGCTTTGCGGAATGTTCGGATTGACCTGACGCGGTTCGGGCAGGGGTTCCTGCAAATGCTTCAAAGCGACGGAAATCGGTGAATCGCCGGAAAACGGCAGTTGGCCGGTAACCATTTCGTAGAGCACAATGCCCAGTGAGTAAATGTCCGACTTTTCCGCCGTCACGCCACCGCGCGCCTGCTCCGGCGAAAAGTAGTGGACCGAACCGAGCACGGCGTTGGTGTGCGTGATGGTGGTGGACGTCACCGCACGGGCGATGCCAAAGTCGGTCACCTTCACCCGTCCGTTTTTCCCGATCAGAATGTTGTGCGGCTTAATATCGCGGTGGATGATCTGGTTTTGGTGGGCGTGGTCCAGCGCGTCGCAAATTTCCGCAGCAATCCGCACGGCCTCTTCCACCGGAAGCGCTCCGTGGCGGTTGATCAGATCTTTCAGCGTCGAGCCTTCCACGTACTCCATCACCATGTAGTGGGTGTCCCCGTCCTGTCCCACGTCGTACACGCCGACCACATTGGGGTGAGACAAGCTGGCTACGGCCTGCGCTTCCCGCCGGAAACGGGTGACGAAATCTTCGTCCGTTCCGAACTGTGACCGCAGCACTTTCACCGCTACCTGACGGTTCAGGACCAGATCCTTCGCCTTGTATACAATAGCCATTCCACCCCCGCCGATGCGGGCTTCCAGTTGGTATCGTCCCCCCAGTCGTTGACCTTCCATCTCGCTCACCCCTCTCTATTGCCGGTGACGGGCTTGGGTTTGTTGCGAACGGCTACCAATGTGATGTTGTCCTCGCCGCCAGCGTCCAGCGCGTGTTCGACCAGACCGTCCACCTGTGCCTGCAGCGATACGGGACGCTTCAACCACTCCACCATCACCGAATGATCTACTTTGTTGCTCAACCCGTCAGAGCACAGCAACACCACGTCGCCCTCCGACCAGTTGAACTGCCCCAGATCGATGCGCACATCCGGCTCGGTGCCGAGGGCGCGCATCAACACGTTGCGCTGAGGGTGAACCGAGGCTTCCTCGGCGGTGATTTGGCCGCTTTTCATCAGTTCGTGCACGAGCGAGTGGTCTTCCGTCTTCAACTGCAGACCATCCGCGTTGAAATGATACAGGCGGCTGTCGCCGATGTGCGCCGTCACGCCTCCAGTCTCTCCCAACAGCGCGGCCACGATCGTCGTCCCCATGCCGCTGCACTCCGGATGCTGCTGGGCGTATTGGTACACTTCCTCGTTGGCCATGAGGAGCGCGTCCATCAAGCGCTCGCGAGCGTCTTCATCGCTCAGTTCGCCGTCCAGATGACGCAGTTCTTTTACAATTCGCTCAACGGCGAGACGGCTGGCAATATCTCCAGCCTGGTGGCCGCCCATGCCGTCGGCGACCACGGCCAGCACGCGCCCGTTCAGGTCGGCGATGCAGGCAAAGTAGTCCTCGTTGACCTGACGGACGCGGCCGACATGTGATTTCATCGCAATTTCCATGAGATCACCCCGCGGTTTCCTTTGCGTATTGAGCCCGGAGCTGGCCGCATGCAGCTGCAATGTCGCTGCCGTGCTCGCGGCGGATCGTCACATTGATCCCTCGCTCCTCCAAAATGCGTTTGAAGCGGAAGATTTCGTTGCGCGGGGTACGCACGTAATCGCGTTCCGGCACGTAGTTGACCGGGATCAGGTTGACGTGGCAGAGCATGTCGCCGATCAGGTCGGCCAGTTCTTCCGCGTGCTCGGGCTGGTCGTTTTTCCCTCCGAACAAACCGTACTCAAAACTGATGCGGCGGCCTGTCTTGGCAATGTAGTAGCGGCAGGCCTCCAGCAGTTTCTCCAGCGGAAAGCCCCGGTTGATCGGCATGAGCTTGGAGCGCAGTTCCGTATTCGGGGCATGCAGGGAGATTGCCAGATTCACCTGACCTCCCTTGTCCGCAAATTCGTAGATCTTGGGCACGATGCCGCTGGTTGATACGGTGATGTGACGGGCCCCGATGTTCAGTCCGCGGTTGTCGTTGATAATCCGCAAGAAGGCGATCAGGTTGTCAAAATTCTCGAATGGCTCGCCAATGCCCATGACGACGACGTGGCTGGCGCGCTCTCCTTCTTCGTCCAGCTTCCGCTGGGCCATCAGCACCTGGGCGACGATCTCGCCGGCGTCCAGATTGCGCTTCAGACCGCCCAGAGTGGAGGCGCAAAACGTACAGCCGATGCGGCAGCCCACCTGAGTGGTGACGCAGACGCTGTTGCCGTAGTTGTGCCGCATGATCACCGTCTCGATCGCATGGCCGTCCACCAGTTGGAACAGGAACTTGACGGTACCGTCCTGTGACACCTGGCGCGTAATTTCTTGCAGCGGATCGATGCGGAAGGTTTCGCTCAGCTTTTGCCGCAGATCTTTGGACAGGTTGGTCATCTCGTCAAACGAGCGGACACGCTTGACGTACAGCCAGTCAAAAATCTGCTGGGCGCGAAACGCCTTGTCTCCCGCCTCGACGAGCCACGTTTTCAACTCGTCCTGGGTCAGGCTGTAAATGAGCGGTTTTTCGCCCGTATACGATGAAAATGGCATTTTATGTTCACATCCTCAAGTAGTCGCATAGCGAGAAATCATCATTGTATCATTGTACCTTGCATTGCGCGCCGCATCAAACAGGAAATGAGGCCAACCGCGCAAGATGCGTCGCTTTTCCTAGTGTAAACCAAACGGCAAGGACGCAAACAACAGCAAAGGAGCGACATCCGCTGACGGAGTGCCACCCCTTTTCCGCTACCTTTTTCGTTTCAGACGGGCGATAAAAAATCCGTCGCTGTCAAAGTGATGCGGCAACACCTGCACGTATCCCGCATGGCCATCCAGCTTTTCCCGCGCCGCCTCCGGCAGGTCCTGTGCCAGCGCTTCGTCGAGCGCGAATTCCGGATGCTCGGCCACAAACCGGCGCACCACCGACTGGTTTTCCTCCGGTTCGATCGTGCAGGTGCTGTACACCAAAAGACCGCCTGGCGCCAGCATTCCTGCCACCCGTTCCAGCAGCCGGTACTGCAGGTCGGCGATCGCCGCCACGTCGTCCGGGGTTTTGTTCCACTTCAGGTCGGGCTTGCGCCGGATTACGCCAAATCCGGAACACGGCGCGTCCAGGAGTATCCGGTCGAACGCGCCCAGCCCCCTGTCCGGCAAATCAAGCGCGTCGCTCGTGATCGGCGTAATGATCGAGATGCCCAGCCTGTCGGCGTTTTCCGCAATCAACTCCCGCTTGTGCGGATGGACGTCGCTCGCCACGATCTCGCCTTTGTTTTGCATCAGCTCTGCCAGATGCGTCGTCTTTCCGCCCGGAGCGGCGCAGGCATCCAGCACCCGCATGCCCGGCTGGACGGCCAGCGCCGGCGCGACGAGCATGGAGCTTTCATCCTGCACGGTGAAATAGCCTTCGCTGAACCAGCGGGTCCCCGCCGCATGCCCGCCGGGAAACAGGATACCGTGCGGGCTGAGCGGAGACGGGGCAGCGTCCGGATACTCCTCACGCAGCCGCTCCAACAGTTCGTCCCGCGTCAGTTTCAGCGTATTGACGCGAACGGATGCATGTGGGGGGCGGTTGTTGCTCGCACAGATGGCGCGCGTCGCTGCTTCACCGTACGCCGCGATCCAGCGGCGCACCAGCCATTCCGGGTGAGACTCTTCGACCGCCAGCCGGCGCGCAGCGTCTCCCTCCGGCAGGCGCTCCCACACGTCAGGCTGCCGCAGCACGTTGCGCAGCACGCCGTTTACCATTGACGCGATCCCCTGGTGCCCTCTCCGCTTGGCGATCTCCACTGCTTCGTGCACTGCAGCCCGCGCCGGTATCCGGTCCAGGTAGCGAATCTGGTACAGGCTGAGCCGCAGCAGGTTGCGCACCCAAAGCTGCAGCTTTTTGCCGCGGACAAAGTGGGCGAGCACCTCGTCCAGCGTCAGCCGCCGCTGAATCGTGCCGTAAACCAGCTCCGTCACCAATCCGGCATCGGGGGCGCGCAGCTCCCCGCGCTCCAGGACGTGCTTCAACTCCAGATTGCTGTACGACTTGTGTTGCTCCACCCTGTTCAAGACGTCCAGGGCGATTTCGCGCGCTCCCTTGTGTGCCACGTGCTATTCTCCTACCTTTGTGCCGATTTCAATGCCGCTGCCGGCGCCGCGCAAAAAGTCGCGCGCGCTCATCCGTTTCTTTCCTTCCGGCTGCAGTTCCGTAATCTTTACCGCGCCGCTGCCGCAGGCCACGATCAGCCCGTCCTCTTCCCGGGCGACAATCGTGCCGGGCTTAGCCAACTGACCGTCCTCCGCCTGCATCTCCACCCACCAGAGCTTCCACACCTTTCCGCCATAGGTGGTAAAGGCGACAGGCCAGGGGTTGAGGCCGCGCACCTGGTTGTACACCTGCCGCGCATCCCGGCTCCAGTCGACCCGCTCATCCTCCCGTTTGAGCGTAGGCGCATACGTCGCAGCCTCGTGATCCTGCGGCTCAGGCACAATTTCTCCAGCCAACAGCTTCGGCACGGTTTCCACCAACAATTTGGCGCCGGACGCCGCCAGCTTGTCAAACAGCGTGCCGGCCGTATCCCGTTCGTCAATTGGCACGACCACGCGTGAGAGCATGTCACCCGCGTCCAGTGCCTCCACCATGTACATGATCGTCACGCCCGACTCGGTTTCGCCTTCCATGATCGCTTTGTGGATCGGCGCGCCGCCCCGGTACTTGGGCAAAAGCGAGGCGTGCACGTTAATGCAACCGTAGCGGGGCGCATCCAGCAAACGTTTCGGCAAAATCTGGCCGTACGCCGCTGTGACGATCAGATCGGGCTCCAGCGCAAGCACCTCTGCCAGCGCCTCTTCAGCCTTGATCTTCTCCGGCTGCAGCACCGGGATGCCGATGCGCAGCGCCGCTTCCTTTACCGGCGGCGGGGTCAGCACCCGCTTGCGCCCCACAGGCCGGTCAGGCTGCGTTACGGCAGCGACCACCTGGTACCCTTTCGCCGCCAGCGCCTCCAGGCTGGGGACGGCAAAGTCGGGCGTTCCCATAAACAGTATGCGCACGTCTTTCAAAACGGTTTATTCCCCTTCCTCTTCCTGGCTGATCGGATAGACCCGGTCGGCGATATCGATGAACAGGATGCCGTTGAGATGGTCGATTTCGTGCTGGGCGCAGCGGGACAAGAGGTCGTCTGCTTCCAATTCAAACACGTTGCCGTACCGGTCCTGTCCTCTGAGTTTGATCCATTTGTGACGGCGCACATCGCCGCGCAGACCGGGGATGCTGAGACAACCTTCCGGGTAGTCAAACTGCTCCCCTTCATAGGCGATAATCTCCGGATTGACCACCTCGATCAGGCCTTCCCCGCAGTCCATGACGATGACGCGCTTCGAGACGCCCACCTGGGGCGCTGCCAGGCCGACACCGTCTGCGTCGTACATGGTCTCCGCCATGTCGTCCAGCAGCTTGTGCAGGTTGGCGTTGAATTTGGTGACCACTGCCGCTTTTTCCCGCAGGATCGGATCTGGGTGTTTGACGATTGTGCGAATAGCCATTGGTTGTTATCCTCCCTAAAGCAGTACGTGCGGATCGACGTCGATCGTCATCAGCACCTTCTGCTGTTTGTTCCCTTCTTCAAAAACGTCCACGGCCTGGGCCAACAGGTCAGACAGCCGAGGTTCATCCCGATATTTTAACATGATCTGGAACCGAAATCTATCCTTGATGCGCGGAATTGGCGACGCCACCGGCCCCAGCAGAATCGTCGTCTCCGCCAGCCGCGGCCGGAGAAAATCAGCCACGCTGTGAGCCGCCCGGATGACCACAGGCACCTCTTCATGCGAAAAGGTAATCAGCACCAGCCGGTAGTACGGCGGATAGCCGGTCCGTCTGCGCTGCATCATCTCCTCGCGGTAAAACGACGGGTAGTCGTGCCGGGTGGCATGAACGATGCTGTAGTGCTCCGGCGTGTAGGTCTGGATGATGACATCACCTTCCAGTTCGTGCCGACCGGCCCGTCCGCCCACCTGGGTCAGCAGTTGGAAGGTCTTTTCCGCCGCACGGAAATCGGGCAGATGCAGCGACGTGTCCGCTGCGATGACGCCGACCAGCGTCACGCGGGGAAAATCAAGCCCCTTGGCGATCATTTGCGTGCCCAGCAGCACGTCCCCCTGCCCGGTGCGAAACTTGTGCAGAAGCTCCTCGTGCGCCCCTTTGCGGGAGGTGGTGTCCACGTCCATGCGGATGACGCGGATGCCCGGGAACAGCCGGGCCAGCTCCGCCTCCACTTTTTGTGTGCCCGTCCCGAAAAAGCGGATGTGCTCGCTTTGGCACTCCGGGCAGCGGGCGGGCTGAACGATCGTGTAGCCGCAGTAGTGGCAGCGAGCGGTATGGTTGGTCTTGTGGTACGTCAGCGAAATGTCGCAGTGCACGCAGCGGAGCGTATAGCCGCAGGTGCGGCACATGACAAAGGTGGAAAAGCCGCGTCGGTTCAAAAACAGCACCATCTGCTCCTGTTTGGCCAATCTGTCGCCGATCATTTCGTACAGCAGACGGCTGAACATCGAACGGTTCATCGCGCGCAGTTCTTCCCGCATGTCGACGACGTGAACGCGCGGCAGCGGCCGGCTGCCGACCCGCTCCGGCATCTCCAGGAGCGTGTACCGGCCGCGCGCAGCCAACGCGTACGTCTCCAGGGAAGGTGTGGCACTGCCCATCACCACTACGGAGTTGTTTTCCCGCGCTCGCCACAGCGCCACCTCCCGCGCATGGTAGCGCGGCGTCTCCTCCTGTTTGTAGGAACTTTCGTGCTCTTCGTCGATCACGATCAATCCGACGTTTTGAAACGGGGCAAAGACGGCCGATCGCGCCCCCACCACTACCTTCACCTCTCGGCGGAGAATCTTGCGCCACTCGTCGTACCGCTCCCCTTGGGAAAGCGCGCTGTGCAGAACGGCCACGTCGGCGCCGAACCGCGCCTTGAACCGTTCCACCATCTGCGGCGTCAAGCTGATCTCGGGAACGAGAAAAATCGCCTCCCGCCCCGCGGCCAGCGTCCGTTCGATTGCTTCCAGGTATACTTCGGTCTTGCCGCTGCCGGTCACCCCGTGCAGCAAAAACGCCCCGTACTCGCCCGCAGCAATCTGATCGCCGATCGGCTTTAGTGCCGCCTCCTGCTGCGGAGTAAAGGACGGCTTTTCACCGCCGGCAAAGCGGCGCTGCGCATACGGGTCGCGGTAAACCTCCACCTGCTCGATCGCGACCCAGCCCCGCTGCTCCAGACTTTTCAACGGAGAGCGGGTAATGCCCAGCTCTTCTCGCAGCGTCTGCACGGAAAACGACTGCCCCTCGTGCGCGGCAAACAGCTCCAGCACCCGCCGCATCTGCTCCGCCCGCTTCGGCAGGGAATCAATCGCGGAAGTCAGTTCCGCTCCTTCCAGCAGGCAGCGGACAAACGACTGCTGTTTGCGGGTGATCCGGTCCCTCACCTGGTAGTCCGTCTCCAGCAGACCGCTTGCAATCCACCCGGGTACCAGCATCGCCTCGTCGGGAAAGCGCTTTTCCGCCTCGGCAAGCGGCAGCTGCCGTTTTCGGTACACGTCCCACAGCAGGGCGGACTGTCCGCAAGCCGTCTCATCTAAAAGATCGGTGGCCTTTAGCCACTTTTCCGATCGGCCCTTCAGCACGGCGGGAATCATCGCCTGCATCGCCGTCACCCACGGACACAAATACTGGCGGGACATCCACTCGCCCAGGCGGATCAATTCAGGGGTCAACGGCGGCGTATCGTCCAGCACCTGTTCCACATCCCGAAGCCGTCCGGTCCCTTCCTCCGGCTGGGCGGTGACGTCCACTACATACCCCTGCAGCTTCCGGGGGCCAAACGGCACGACAACGCGGCTGCCGACCTGCACCAGCGGTCTCAGCCAGGGCGGTATCCGGTAGTCAAACGGACGATTGGTCCGGTTGACCGGCACGTCCACCACGACGCGGGCAATCATAGCGCGTCAGACAGCGGCCGGTGCGCCATTTTGGCCAGGATCGCGTCGAACAGTTTGTCCGCCACGTCCCGCTTGCTCATCTTTTCCAGCGCTGCCTGCTCCCCTTCCCGCGTCAGCAGCGTGACGATGTTGGTGTCACTGCCCATACCCGCGCCTTCCATCAACACGTCATTGGCCACGATCATGTCCAGGTTTTTTCGCTCCAGCTTGGACTTCGCGTGGACCAGCACGTCCTGCGTCTCAGCTGCAAAGCCAACCACGTATTGGTCCGTCTTCCTCCGGCCCACTTCCTGCAGGATGTCCGGCGCCTTTTCCAGCTCCAGCACCAGCGGACCGTCTCCTTTTTTCATCTTATGCGCATGGACCGTCTTCGGCCGGTAGTCGGACACCGCCGCCGACTTGATCACGATGTCGGATTCCGGCAGATGCCGCATGACCGCGTCGTACATCTCCTGCACCGATTCCACCGGGACAAACTCGACACCAGCCGGCTTGGGCAGCGACGTCGGGCCGCTGATCAGCACCACGTCTGCCCCTCTGTCCCGCGCCGCTTCCGCGATGGCATATCCCATTTTGCCGGAGGCGTGGTTGGTGATGTAGCGGACCGGGTCGATTTTTTCCCGCGTCGGCCCGGCCGTCACCAACACGCGTTTGCCGGCGAGGTCGCGGTGAGTCTCCTGCTGTTCGGAAAAAAAGCGGATGACCGCTTCGACGATCTCTTCCGGTTCGGCCAGCCGCCCTTTGCCGATCCAGCCGCACGCCAGCAGGCCTTCACCCGGCTCGACGAATCGACAGCCGTACTCCGCCAGCCGCTGCATGTTGGCCGTCACCGCAGGATGGCCGTACATGTTGACGTTCATCGCCGGCGCCAGCATCACCGGCGCTTTGGTCGCAAGAACGGTCGTCGTCAGCATGTCGTCGGCGATGCCGTTGGCCAGTTTGCCGATGACGTTGGCCGTCGCGGGGGCGATCAGCACCAGATCGGCCCGATCGGCCAATTGGATGTGGCTGATCACCGCGGGGTCCGGCTCCTGGAACATGTCGGTGTACACCTGCTGGTGGGAAAGCGCCTGAAAGGTGAGCGGCTGCACAAACTGCATGGCGCTCGCTGTCAGGATGACGTGTACCTGCGCACCCGCCTGGGTCAGCTTGCTGGTCAGCGCCGCCGCCTTGTACGCGGCGATACCTCCCGATACGCCCAGCACGATTTGTTTTCCTTGCAGAGGAAGCATGTTTGGGTGTCCTCCCTTTTTAGTCAGTCTGCCCAACGGCAAGACCGGCGTGGTTGTGTCCATCACGACGAAAGACCGGTCCTTGCTGCGAAAAAAAACAACCTGCGTGAGGTTGTTTGAAAGCAATAACGCGGTGACAAAGCCGCTTTTATTTGCGGACGTCGGTGTATTCGTAAATGACCTGGTCGGCGATCAGCTCTTCCAGCGCCAGGCCGACGAACTTTTTGGACTGCGGTTTTTCCACCTGTACGGGGCTGTTTTCGCGAAGCTGGCGAGCCCGTTTGGACGCGATGGTGACCAGGGTGTATTTGCTTTCCACTTTTTCGGTCAGTTTGTCAATCGATGGATACAGCATGGATTATGTAACCTCCTCAAGCCATTTGCGATACTTGTGAATTTGGCGTTCCTTTTTCAAGTGCTCGGCGGTGATGATCGACTGGATGCGTTCGCAAGCGCATTCGATCATGTCGTTGACCACCACGTAGTCGTACTGATCCATCAGTTCGATCTCCTGACGAGCCATCTCCATGCGGTGACGGATTGTCTCTTCCGTCTCCGTTCCCCGTCCGACGATCCGGTTTTCCAGTTCGGCCAGATCAGGTGGCGCGAGAAACAGGAAAACCCCCTGAGGAAATTTTTTCTTCACCTGCAGGGCACCCTGCACCTCGATTTCCAGAATCACGTCGCGCCCTTGTTCCAGCATATCCACCACAAACTGGCGCGGTGTACCGTAGTAATTGCCAACGTATTCCGCCCATTCCAGGAGTTCATCCTGCTCGATCATCCGGCGGAACTCTTCCTTTGATTTGAAAAAGTAGTTAACCCCTTCCACTTCTCCAGCCCGCGGCGCCCGCGTGGTTGCGGAAACGGAATAGACCAGATCCGGCATGCGCTCGCGAAGCGCTTTGCAGACCGTTCCCTTGCCGACGCCAGACGGCCCCGAAAGAACCAAAAGGAGACCGCGATCGTCCATCGTATGTCTTCACTCCTGCCTATTCGTCCGATTCGTCATCTTTTGTCGTCAGTCGCTGCGCCACGGTTTCCGGCTGGACCGCAGACAGAATGACATGATCGCTGTCCGTGATGATGACCGCCCGCGTGCGCCTTCCGTACGTCGCGTCCACCAGCATGTTGCGATCGCGCGCTTCCTGGATGATCCGCTTGATCGGCGCTGATTCGGGACTGACGATGGATATGATGCGGTTGGCGTTGACGATGTTGCCAAACCCGATATTGATCAGTTTGATTGCCATGACGGCCCCGTCCATCCTTTCATCGCTACTCGATGTTCTGAACCTGCTCTCTCATTTTTTCCAGTTCCGTCTTGATCTCGACGGCCAATCGCTGGATGGGCAGATGATTGGCCTTGGAAGCAATCGTGTTTGCTTCCCGGTTCATCTCCTGCAGCAGAAAGTCCAGCTTGCGCCCGACCGCTTCTTCCCTGCCCAACAGTTCCGCAAACTGAGAGCAGTGGCTCGTCAGACGGGTCACCTCTTCACTGATGTCGGAACGCTCGGCCAAAAAGGCCGCTTCCTGTGCAAGGCGCTGCGCGTCCAGTTCAAACGGAGCAGTTTCGGCCCATTCGGCCATGCGCTGATGCAGACGGCTGCGGTATTCGTCGACGACCAGCGGCGCCATTTGTCCGATTTCCTCTGTCCAGACGGAAATCCGGGCAAGTCGCTGTTCCAGATCCGCCTGAAGCTTCAGCCCTTCCTTTCGCTTCATGGACAGCAGGTCTTCCGCCGCTTCCCGACACGCCGCAAGCAGCCACTCGGACGCCTGCTCGGCGTCTGCTTCCGCCGCGTCCCGGGTTTGCACCACACCGGGCAGGAGCAGCAAGTCTTTGGCGGTTAACGGTGTATGTAGCGAAAAGCGTTCGTTCATCTCCTGCGCCGCCGACACATAGTGCTCTGCAACGGCCCAGTCAATGGCAATTCCCTGCCCCGTCAGGCCGCCTGCGTCCACGGTGACGGCCACATCGACGCGGCCGCGCCGGACGAATTGGCCCACAAGCTTGCGCACCGGCTCCTCAAGCATGCCCCAGGTCTTGGGCAAGCGAACAAGGATTTCGCAGAAACGATGGTTCACCGCGCGAATCTCCACAGTGAGCTGCAGCGAACCGTACATCCCTATACTTCGGCCGTACCCGGTCATGCTTCGGACCATGGTTCTCACTTCCATAGACGTAAAATCGTTAATTTATTATAGGAGACAACTCTCTGCAGTGTCAACCAACGCCGCAGGGACAAGTCGATTCCGCCGTGGTGCGCTTTGTGATACACTGTCACTGACACTTTTTAGACAGACGAATCGTGGATACGTGCAGGATTGCTGCACACGTGAGGTGAGCACTTGTGGCATTTGACGGAATCGTGACCCGTGCGGTCGTGCGGGAATTGCAAAAACTGGCGGGCGGACGGATCGCCAAAATCCATCAGCCCCATCACAGCGATATTGTCATGCAGATTCGGGCACAGGGGGAGACGGTGAAGCTGCTGCTTTCCGCCAACCCCACCTATCCCCGGCTGCATGTGACGACTGAGGAGTTTACCAATCCGCAGGAAGCCCCGATGTTTTGCATGCTGCTGCGCAAGCACTGCGAAGGCGGCCTGATCGAGGCAATCGAACAGGTGGACATGGAGCGGATCGTGCACATTGATATCCGCACCCGCGACGAACTGGGCGACACGGCGCGGCGGCGGATTGTCATGGAAATCATGGGCAAGCACAGCAACATCATCCTGCTTGACCCATCCAGCAACACCATCCTGGACAGCGCCGTGCACGTGACCCCGGCGATCAGCCAATACCGGCAGGTTCTGCCCGGCCGTCCCTACGTCTCCCCGCCCAGCCAGGAGAAGCGGGACCCGCTAGCCGTGACAGAACAGGCGTTCATCACGGCGATCAACTGGAATGGCGGTCGCTTGGACCGGCAGTTGGTGGACGCTTTCACCGGGATCAGTCCCTTGTTGGCCAAAGAGATTGTCCACCGAGCGGGCCTGCCGACGCGGGAAGCGATGTGGCACGCCTTTGCATCCGTGATGGAAGCGGGCAGACAGCACCGGTATGCGCCGATGATCGCGGAAAGCCGGGAGAAAACACAGTTTCACGTGGTGGAACTGACCCATCTGACGGACGCCGCCACAACTTCCTTTTCCACTGCAAGCGAATGCCTGCAGGCGTATTACGCCGTCAAGGCACAGCGGGACACGGTCAAGCAAAAAGTGCACGACCTGATCCGCTTCGTCACCAGCGAACGGAACAAAAACGAGAAGAAAATCGAAAAGCTGGAGCAGACCTTGGCCGAAGCGAAAGACGCGGAGATTTTCCGGCTGTACGGTGAACTGATCACCGCCCACATGCACCAGCTCAAACGGGGCGATACCGTCCTGGAGGCGGTCAACTGGTACGACGAAGCGGGCAGCACCGTGACCATTCCGCTCGACCCGTTGAAGACGCCATCCGAAAATTTGCAGGCCTACTACAAGCGCTACAACAAGGCGAAAAACAGCCTGCAGATCGTGGAAGAACAAATCCGGCAGGCGCGCGAAGAGATCGTCTATCTGGACGGCCTGCTCGTCCAGTTGGAGCACGCCTCCCTGCAGGAAGCGGAAGAAATCCGTGAAGAACTGGCGGAACAAGGGTATGTGCGCAGCCGGCAGAAACGGACAAACAAAAAGAAAAAGGACGTCCGTCCCGAACTGGACGCCTACACGTCGAGCGACGGCACGGAGATTCTCGTGGGCAAGAACAACAAGCAAAACGACTACCTGACCAACAAGCTGGCCGCGCCTTACGACACGTGGCTGCACACCAAGGATATCCCCGGTTCCCACGTCGTCATCCGCTCCCGCCAGGTCTCGGAACAAACCCTGCGGGAAGCGGCCGTCCTCGCCGCGTATTACAGCAAGGCGCAACACGGCAACCAGGTGCCGGTCGACTACACGCTGGTCAAATACGTAAAAAAACCGAGCGGAGCCAAGCCCGGTTTCGTCATCTACGAACAGCAGCGGACGCTGTACGTCACTCCCGATGAAGCGCTGGTTCGCCGGCTGAAGGCGAACAACCGCGCGGCGCATAGCGAGACTAGGTAGGTTCATACTAAGAGCATGAAAGGAGGGTTCGTGCTTGAACATCCTGCTCAAGCTCTTGGTAAACGGCATCATCGCAGTGCCGGGGCTGCTGTGGTCGGGAACGTCGCTTTCGTTTGCGCTGGTTACCAGCGCAGTCGTCAGCCTGGTGGCCTACGGGCTGGGCGATGCCTTCATTCTGCCACGGACCAACAATACGTTTGCCAGCACGGCAGATTTCGGGATGGTATTTGCCCTGTTCTGGCTGGCCGCGTCTGTGTTTGCGCAGCCTTTTCGCCTGTCCGGCCTGTTTTTGACGGCCTTTGCCATTTCCATTGCCGAATACTTTTATCATGACTATTTGCAGCGGCATGGGGTCCATCACACCAAGCACCCCGGCTGACACCCTACCATTACATGCAAAGGAGGATCGGGATGGACGTCATCGGCATCATCCAGACAGATTTGAACGAGTTTAACGTTCTGTTTGTACCGGATCAAAACAGCGGCGAAAACAAGGAACAACAGGATCAGCGTAATCAGCGTGGCCAGGAGAGCCAATCCAGTCAGGACAACGATAACGACTCCCTGTTTCTCGATTTCCTGGGTGACCAGACTGCTGAACAGGATCAGCAGGGGCAATCCGGAAATCAGCAGAGCGGTCCGCAGGAAATGACCGTCCGGATCAAGGGCATTCCGGAGGGGCAAAAAGCAAACTTTTTGCAGATGTATCAGATTCTTCACGACGCCAAGCACACCCGTGATCTGGAACAGTCGCTGACCATCGTCAGCCGGGGAGACCAACAGCAGAATCAGAAGGAGACAGGCATCTCCGGCGTACGGCACTGAGTCCGATCGCCACAGGACCGGCAGATCGCGCAAAAAAACCTGGAACGATAACGTCCCAGGTTTTTTCGTGGTCGAATCTTCTATGTCCAGCTTGTCTTTTTATTTTTTAAAAAAACCCCCGCTCTGCCGTCCGGCCTCATGTTTCTGTAACCTGCTCTCACACAGGTGGGTGACCCGTCCGCGTTTCTGCCTTCCCATGCGTCCCAGGCCGGGAGGTGGGCCTGACATACGGCGCGAAGTTCTGTCTCCCTAGAAACACTCATAAGGTTAGAAACATTTATGGCCTCACGTACATCGCAGGATCTTTACACTTCTTACTCTACCACAGATGGCTTCCGTTCTCAATGGATATTCTCTCACCTGCAGCATATTTTCCGCTAGACTTGGTTGCGCTGTTCACACGTTCTTGCGGTTGTGTAGCCGGGACCAAAAGATTTCTTGACAAGCTCCGGCTTCAACCGGATAGGAACGGGACAAACAGGCCATGCTACAAAAAAATTTACCCGTTTGGAGGCAACCCGCAATGAAAAAGAACGTGTTTTGTGCGTGGGTGATCGTCTGCTGGCTGGTATGCGTCTCAGCGCTGCCCCCGGCTGCCGGTGCCGCCGGCATTCCGCCAGCGTCAAAGAGCCAACAGGGGTACGGCAACGAAGCGTTCCGCAATGTCACGGTCAGCAAGACCGACACCAGCCAATACGTCGTCAAGGGACAAGCCCGCGTCCTGGAAGGCAATGTCCGCTACGTGGTCACGGACGGGGCTACCACCCTGATCAACAGTTTCGTCTCCGCCAGCCGCGGCGGCCTGTCATGGGGCTCGTATGAACTCAACCTGAACCTGCCCGGCAGCAAGCAGCCGCTTACCTTGATATTGTTTGAAGAAATTGCGCACACGGGTGCCCGTCGGCACGAACTGAAAATTCCGCTTCCCTGACGAAAAAAACGCCGTGGCTTCGGCGTTTCAGTGTGTAGACAAAGTCTGTGGCGCAGGGGTGATCGGGCCCGCTCACTCTCTTGACGACCAGCAAAGAAGTAGATCACGTCCGCTCCAAAACGCGACGCGGGCAGGGGGCAAACATCTGGGTATTTCAATGAAGGGAGATTTGTGCCCCCTGTTTTTCCCCGCGTCTGCGCTTTTCCGCTGAGCAGGTCGTCAAAGGAGCTCGCCTGGCCCATCACTCCATGCCCGACTTTATCTCCACCTTCGGTTGATCAATATGCAGGCCTTCCGGCCTGACAATGATGGAAACGTTTCCATGCGGAATCTCATTGATAACAGAGTACATTTTGTCTTCAGTCTGAAACACCGTGGCATCGGCGTTATTTCACATGCGCTTCCGTTTGGCCTGTACCAGCGATTCAAAGGCGGGATGCATGATCAACTTGGGCTGCTGCTCTTTCTCCCAGGCCAGCGACTGCTCCAGATTCTTCTCCAGGCAAGCGGTCAAGCCCGCTTTGGTGACGGCCAGCGCATGACGCGGCAATCGGCGAAGGGCATTGATCAACTGCTGCGCCTCCTGTTCGATTTCAGCCGCATCCACGGCTTTGTAGATCAAGCCGATACGCTCCGCTTCGCTGCCGGAGATTTTTTCACCGAGCAGGGCCAAACGCTTGGCCTGAGCCATGCCAACCAGGCGCGGCAGCAGATAGGTGCCGCCGAAATCCGTGGTCAGGCCGATTTGGACAAACGGCTCTTGCAGCACCGCGTCCCGGGCTGCAATGACGAAGTCGGCGTGAAGCGCCAGATTGAGGCCCGCCCCTACTGCCGCCCCTTCGACCAGGGCGATTACCGGCTTGGGCATGTGATGCAGCTGCGTCAAAAACGCATTGATCACCGTCAGCGACTCGTCCGCCTGGGCGGGGTCACGCAGTGCTGCCAGTATGCTCAAGTCGGCCCCCGAGCAGAAGTTGCCACCGGCGCCGCGCAGAAGCACCACTTCGACAGCCGGTTCAGCGGCAGCCCGGGCGATCGCCTCCTGTAGCAGTGAAAACATCTCCAGCGTCATCGCATTCAGTACCCGCGGCCGATTGAGCGTAATTGTCCAGATGCCCTCCCGCAGGTCAGTTAGGATCGGCATGTCTTGTCCGTGTTCCATCAGTGTCTGCTCCTTTCTTTACAGCATACACTGCGGGATGACGCCTTCCTGTTCCAAGCGGGTCAATTCGTCATCCGTCAGGTTCAGCTTGGTTTTCAGCACGTCACGGGTGTCTTCCCCGCAGCGTGGAGGAGGCGTCATGCCGTCCAGCGGGCGGGATCGTTCCACGCGCACCTGCAGCGTCTCTCCATCGGTTCCGTACGGCAGGGTAAAGGCGACTTCCCGGCTGGCGACATACGCGCTGCCGCTCCAGGTGTCCATCTCTTCCACCGCGGTCAGGCAGCAGTCCACTTCACTCCCCAGTTCGCTCCACTCTGCCTGCGTCCGTGATAAAAACAGGGCTTTCATTTCCTCGTAAACGTCCGGGTGGTCAGCGATCAACGCGCCGTGCAGGGTCTCCCAGTCTTCCCGTCCAACCGCCCGGCAGAAGTTGTGCCAGAACTTCTCCTCCAGCGCCGCCAGCGTGACGTACTTGCCATCCGCGCTCTCGTACACCTGGTATGCCAGCATGCCCTTCAGAAATTGGCCCATCGCTTTCGCCTGCCCGTCATGGGCGAGCAGGGCATGCAGTCCCATCCAGGAGGAGAGCACGTCCACTGCAGCGACGTCGAGGTAAGCGCCCTGCCCGTGTCGACATTGCCGAACCAGTGCTGCACAAATTTGCTCGGCTGCGTACAGGCCCACAGCGTAATCGGCGATTGGTACTTCCGGGGGGACCGGCCTGCCTTCGCTGTCGCGAATCGCTGACAGCAGCCCGCTGATCGCCTGGTAGTTGAGGTCGTGGCCGCCCAACTGGTGCATGTCCCCCGTCTGGCCGTATCCGGTAACCGAGCAATACACCAGCGAAGGATGGACAGCAGACAGGCTGTCGTAGTCCAGACCGAGGTGGCGCATCACGCCCGGACGGAAGCTCTCCACCACCACGTCAGCACGGCTGGCCAGGTCGAACGCCAAGGCCCTGCCCGCTTCGGTATGCAAATTCAGCGCGACGCTCCGCTTGTTGCGATTGGAGCTTAAAAACAACGCACCCGTCTCTTTGACCCGCGGCCCCAGCGAGCGGCCGGGATCTCCCCCGGGATGGGCTTCCACCTTGATCACTTCTGCCCCCAGGTCGGCCAGCCTCATTGTGCAATACGGCCCGGGGAGATGGCGTGAAAAATCGACGACCGTGATCCCTGTCAACATGCGGTTGCCACCCCTTTCCACCCTTGTCCATGTTTTGGTATTTCGTGATGGGCGGGCCGCATTCCTTCATTGTCAGAAAAATGCCAACACAAATACAGCCGTTCAAATATCGAACGGCTGTTGTCAGGTGATAAAGCGCAGTGTGAGCGGATAGCGATAGGGTATGCCGTCATTGGCTCTGATCGCCGCCATGATGACGACCACCACCCAAAAGACGAACAGGGCGAACAAGAGCAGGACGCCAACAAACAGAAAAATCAGCAGCGTACTGATCGCCCCGTAGATCGTGACACTGATGCCAAAGTTGAGTGCCTCTTTCCCTTGGCTGTCGACAAACGCTCCCTCTTCCCGCTTGAGCAGCCAGACAATCAGCGGCCCCAGCACGTTCCCCAGCGGAATGACAAATCCGGCAAAGGCAGAGAGATGCGCAGCGACCGCCCACATCCGCTCCTGTTTGCCGGGCCGTTCCTGATTCATGCATAGCACCCCCTTGTTTGTTCCTTCACTTTCAAATGTACGGCAGACCTTCCGAAAACTTGCGGAGAGAAAAAAGCGCCTCTTAAGGAGGCGCTTTTTTCGTGTTTAGTAGGGGCTGTCAGGGCTGTCATACCAGTGACGCATGGACGAGGAACCGTACGAGTCGCATCCTTTTCCGTAGCGCTCTTTCCGATAGTGATAGCAATCGTACTTGTAGACCGGTTTGTAGTAGCATTTTTTCTTGTAGTACTTCTTCTTACAGCATTTTTTGTAGTGGCATTTGTGCCCGTGAGACTTATGGCATCCGCAGCTCATGAGCTCACCCCCTCAGAGTTGGTACAGTTACATGCTATGTCATAGGGGTGGCATTGGCATGGTACACTTGTCTAAACTGTACAGAAATAAACGGATAACCATGCGGGCATTACTGCGTGACAATCTTCCGCAGTTCGTTGATTCCGTGATGATCGGGGATTTCCTGAAACTCTTTTACCTTGGGCAAGGTTAACAGATGGGGCCGAGTCATGTAACCCGGTTTGGAGATGTAGACCACGTCGCAGTTGGCAATCAGCTCAAACACGTCAGGGTGGTTGGCCTCGATTGTCCGCAGGTCCAGATGCGTGATTCCGGCGTTGTACAAGTCGTCGATCATGCCTTCCGCTCCCCGGATGGTGGCGCAGATCAGGCCCACCTTGGTGTGGCGGGGGTACGCTTCCAGGGCGGGAATGACGATGGTCGGGTCGGGGATGAAATCCAGGCTGACCACCGGAGGCGCTTCCCGCGGGAGCGCCTGCTTTATTTTGAGGGTAACGCTGGGATGGGTGACAATTGCCTTGTACTGCTGCAAAAAGCCGGCGTCCTCTTCCAGCCGCTCCCAAAACTCGTCAAACGTGCGACCTTCCACCATCGCGCTCGGCAGGTGATACTGCACCAGCCGCAGATACTCGGCCAGCTCCAGTTCCGTAAAGCGGAGAAACAGCACGGGGGACTGATTGATCTCCTGCATGACAGCGGACAAGACGCGCGTAAACTCGTCCATCGAATATCCCATTGCCTTTACCTTGTGCAGCGTTTCCTTGGCCAATAGCGCCAGGTGGGCGGGGTTGCGGGTCAACAGGGGGTCGTTTACCACGCTGCTGACGATCGTTCCCCGTCCCTGCCGGGAGTCGACCAATCCCTCCTGCTGCAAGCGCAGGTAGACACTGCGCACCGTGTTGTAGTTCACCTTGAGATGGGCAGCCAATTGCCGTACAGTCGGAAGCTGTGATTGCGGCGGAAGTTCCCCGCTGCGGATGAAGGCGGCAATTTGCTGATACAGTTGTTCGTGGTACGAGATGTTGGAATCTTTTTGCAGAGACAGACGATGCACGATACAACCCCCCGGATCTGTGGTGCTCCTATCGTAAATCAATTCTGAATCTATCGTCAATAGCGGCACAAGGGTTGAGCCAGTCCCTTGGGGAGATACTAAACGGGACACAACATGAGAAGAAAGCGGGGTGACCCAGATGGGCGAGCGCAGCCGTTTTCGTGAAGGCGACAAGTCTCCGAAAAACGCGGTTTACATGGAAATCGGGGAAACCGGCGCCAGCGTGCAGAACCCGATGATCATCGAGCTGGGCAAAGGGGACAAGTTTCCCCCGACCCGCAACAAGAACCGCGTCTGGACGCAAAAGTAACCGCTATCCACGGACAAAGGGAACATGCGGCTCCGCAATGGGCGGAGCCAGTCATTCCCTTTTGCCCGGGCAAAAACCACCCCCGCGAGCAGGGGCGGTCGCGTGTTACTCGTCTTCGTCCTCGGCGTCCTCTTCATCGCCTTTCAGGTAGATGATCGTAACCCCCAGGCTTTCCAGGAGCTGCAGCACTTCCCGGTTCAGCTCCTCGTCCCGCAGCAGCCCCAGGCTCTCCACCAGTTCCAGCTCTTCCAGATCGCCCGATTCGGCATCCTCAATCAATTCGATTACTTCCGTCATATCTCTTTCCTGCAGAATGGAGAGAATTTCCTCTTTGGTCATCTTCTAACCTGCACCTCGTTTTCTGCTTGCGTTTTCCTTTATAATAGTACATGGTTGAATCGGAAAACAAAAGAGCGAGGAGCTTGTCATGTACCCGCACCCCTATCTGGAATACCTGGTCCAGTTCCACGCCGAACGGGACTACTTCGAATGTCACGAAATTTTGGAAGAGTACTGGAAAAGTGAGGCCGGACAGCGCAGCCCCGTCTGGGTCGGGCTGATTCAGATCGCCGTCGGTCTGTACCACCACCGCAGGGGGAATCAGGCCGGCGCCGTCAAAATGATGAACAGCGCCCTGCGCATCCTGGAGCAGCAGCAGGAAGCAATCGGCCGTCTCGGTCTGGAACCCGCCACCCTGCTTCACCTTCTCCACGACGTCGTCACTGAGATGGAGGCGGGCGCTCCGTACCGCAGCATCTCACTGCCGATTGCTGATCCAAACTTGCGCCTGCGCGTGCAGCAGATGTGTGCGGAACGGGGATTGCCATGTGATCGGCCAAGCGACATGGCCAACCGGTATCTGCTGCACAAGCACACCTTGCGCGACCGCAGCGCCGTCATCGCCGAGCGGGCCCGCCAGCTCTCGCTTCGGGACCGGCACAAACAAAACGGGCAATCGCGCTAAATCCCGCCGTCACATTCAGCCCATGTACACCCAGAAGACCAATCCGAGAATGATGCCCAAATCGGCCAGCATGTGGCTGAACCACGTGGCGTACACGGCGGGAAACACACCCTTGAGCCACCCCCAGAATACGCCGATGGCCAGCGCCATGAGTGTAATCCACACACCCCACCGCCAGCCGAACAGAACGGTGGCCACCAGCAGATGATACAGGCAAAAAAAGAAGCTGCTGAGCAGCACAGCAGCGAAGCGGGACATGGCAGCCAGCAGCCGCTCCAGGACGAACCCGCGCCAAAACAGCTCTTCCAACAGCGAATTGACGGCTGTCATGTACAGCGAAAACCACCAGAGCGCCTGCTGGGTGAGTCCCCATCGTTCCAGCACGGCGCGGATCTCTTCCGGCTGCACCCCGGAGGCGAAAAGCAGCCGGATCCCGGCGAGAATTCCCGTCAACATGAACGCTCCCGCAGCTAGCCCCCAGACCGCCCCCTGCTTGTCAAAGGGGAGCCACGCACGCCGCCAACTGTCGGGCAATCCCCCTTCCCACCATCCGTGCAGCAGGGGAATGCCGAGGCAGACCAGCAGGTGAAATGAGACGAACGTGACAGCCAGACTCTCCCTTTCCACCAATCCGTAATAAACAGCCAACGTTGCGATAAAGCCGTAGGCGATCAATAGCAATAGCGAGCGTTTCCGCTTCATAAAAATTCTCCTTGCTCCCCAATCCAATCTGATGCCCTTAGCTTCCCCCCAGTGCCGGAAAGCCATACCCAACTGAAACCAACAGAGTCATATACAAACCAGTGGGGCAGGTGGTATACTGTTTGAATCGGATTGATAAAATGATTTTGATTAAAACGGAGAGTGGCTGCCATGTTGTGGCGAAATCGTACGTTTCTCCTGTTAATGATCGGGGAAGTGATCACCGGATCGGGGCTGTGGATTTCCATAATCGCCAATCTGCAGTTCATGCAGCATCTGATCCCGTCTGACGCGCTCAAAGGGCTGATCCTGATGAGCGGCCTGGTGGTAAGCATCCTGCTGGCACCCAAGGCAGGCGTCGTCATCGACCGCTCCGACAAGCGTCGGATCATGCTGGTGTCCAGCCTGGTTCGCTGTCTGAGTCCCATCTGCATGTTTCCTGCCATCGCGCACGACTCGCTCGGGTGGATGGTCGTTTCCCTGATCATCATGCAGGCGTCCGCCGCCTTTTACTTCCCTACCCTGCAGGCATCGCTGCCCGCGATCCTGCCGTCGTCGGAACTGCTCAAGGCGAACAGCGTCTATCTGAACATTTCCACGCTGTCCCGCATCGGCGGAACCGCGATCGGCGGTGTCCTCGTCGCCTCGATGGATCTTCGGATGCTCTACGCGCTGTCCGTTGTTGCCTACATCATCGTGACGCTGTTGACCTTGCTGCTGCGAATTCCGCCAATCGCCTCCCACAAACAGCAGGAGAAGGTGGAGTTTCGTGAAGTGCTGACGATCACCAAAAAGGATCCGGTCCTGCTCGTCGGGCTGGTGAACATGGGGTTGATCACGCTGTTCCTCGGCGGCATCAACTTGCTGGTGCTTAACTTCAGCGAAATCCAGCAGGCGCCCGAAATGATGGGCTGGATCTACGGGGTGGAGGGGACCGGCATTCTGGTGGGCGGACTGCTGGCCAAGCGCTGGATCGGCGGACGCAACCTGATCGTCGTATCCGCTGCCCTCTTGTTTTCGTTTGCCCTGGCCCAATACGGAATGTCATTCGCGGAAAACCGAATCATGGTGCTGGCCTCGTTTGCACTGTTCGGCATGACCGTCGCCTTTTTCTTCCCGGTCACCACGACTGTGTTTCAGCGACGGCTGGAGGAACATCAGCAGGGGCGTTTCTTCTCTTTCCGCAACATGCTGGATCGCGGCGTTTTCCTGATCGCCCTGGGTACGACCGGCGTCTGCCTCGACCTTATGGGAATCTCCGGCTACATGCTGGTGATCGCCACCGCCACCCTGCTGACGGGCGTGGTCACGCTGTCCTACAGCATCAAAAACAAGCTGGACGTCCGAGAGACAGATAAACCGGCGGCGGCGTAGGGCTTCTTTAAGAAAAGACAGCGAATCGCTTTCCCCTTTTTCTGCAAAAAGGTGTACACTAGAGATATCATGGGCCAAGGAGGGACTACTTTCATGCAGATTTTATCGTCCACAGCCCTGGGCATGCTGCTGCCACTGCTTATGGCGACAGTGGTGATCGTCCTGCGCATGCGCGGGTCCAGAAAGCCGGTGTCCGTGCGGCGCATCATCCTGCCGCCCCTGTTCATGTCTACCGGTTTTGCGATGTTTCACTTTCCGGAAACGGCCACGCCGCTCATCTATGACGTGATCGCCTTTTTCACCGGGATGATCTTTTCCATCCCGTTGATCCTCACATCCCGCTTCGAAATCGTCGGCCAGGACGTCTATCTGAAACGGTCCCGAGCCTTTTTCGGCATCCTCGTCGTCCTGGTGATAATCCGCTTTGCCATGAAACTGTGGGTAAACGATTCGCTGACGATCATGCAAACAGCGGGACTGTTCTTCGTCCTCGCCTACGGCATGATCGTTCCGTGGCGACTGGCGATGCTGTACATGTACCGCCAATTGGTCAAAAAGACAGTGAGAACCTGACAACGATGAGCAGAACCTCTGACGCCGAGGTCACTGCTCTTTTTTTGCCCTCGTTTTCCCAAGAAAAAACCCTCCAATCGGTCGATTCCAACCGTTTGGAGGGAAGGAGCGCTTTCGGTTTGTCAGGCTGATGGTTGGCTCATCGGCTCGCATCGGCGGACTTCATTTTTCGCTGCCCGCGCCAGAAAAACGGAAGACCCAAGAGCGTAATGGCAATGGCCGCCAGCGTATTCACCGGATTGGTGAGCAGCGTGCTCGCAAGGATATAGAGCGAACCGGCGATGGCGAACAGCGGCACGATCGGATAGAGCGGCACGCTGTAAGCGCGTGTCTGTCCCCCTTGACGTCTGCGCAGGATGAACAGGGCGACGAAGGCCAAAATGTAAAACAGGTAGACGGAGAAAATGGCCAGCTCGGACAAGTGGTCGGGATTGCTCACCACCATCATGATCACAGCGATCAGTGCTTGTGAGAAAATGGCGGCTACCGGTGTGCCGTAGGCGGTATGGATGCGGGAGAGCCAGCGGGAGCCAGGAAGCTGGCCGCGCTCTGCCATGGCGAACGGCACACGGGGAAACGCCAGGATTTTGCCGTTGAGGCAGCCAAAGATGGAGACGAGAATCCCGACGCTGATCAGCCTGCCGCCCCATTCGCCAAACAAGTGCGACGCTGCTGCACCTGCGGCGTTTTCCCCCAAGCGCACAATCTCGGATGCAGGCATCAGATGGAGCAGAGCCGCATTGACCGACAGATACGCCAGTGTCACCACGAGCAGACCGCCGATGATGGCACCCGGCAGCACTTTGGCGGGGTTCTTCATCTCTCCGGCCATGAAGCCGACCAACATCCAGCCGTCGTAGGCCCACAGCGTAGCCAACACGGCCGCCCCAAAGCTGATCTCGGCGGCCACGCCGCTGTCGGCCCCCCAAATCTGTCCGTTTCCTTTCCACATACCAAACACGGCGATCAGCGCGATTGGCACCAGCTTGCCGAAGGTGGCTGCCGTTTGGACGAAGCCCCCGTACCGGGTTCCCAGGCTGTTGACCACGGTCAGCAGGAGCACCGTACCGACCGCGATCGGCAGTTTCCATGCACCGTCCCAGCCAAACAGGTGGACGAGCAACGAACCAAAATACAAGCCAAGTGCGCCGATTACCGCCGGGCCGTAGATGACTGACTGCACCCATCCAGCGAGAAAGCCCCACACCTTTCCGTACACTTCTTCCAGATAGACGTACAGCCCCCCTGTCTTGGGGATTTGCGTGCCCACCTCGGCGATGGTCAACCCGCTCGCCAGCGTGATCAGTCCTCCCACGATCCACGCCCACAGTGCCAGCGTGGAGTCACCGGCGTATTCAATCACCTTGCCCGGCTTCATGAATATGCCCGAGCCGATGACAGTCCCGATCACCAACGATGTAGCCAACGTTAACCCCACTTCTTTTTGCAGCGTACGTTGCTGTACCTCCACGTTGTTCCCCCTATCTGACCGACAAATTACTTAACAATCTACACACATAATAACATGAACGTACGTGATTTCTTGTTTTTTCAATTTTACTAAAAAAAGAAAAAGAGCCGCTTGGGCTCTTTCACCACTCATACCATCCGCCGTACAGTTCGTGGCGCATCGCTTGGCCTCGACCGGCAAAGCGGACCACAAACGGCATCTCTCCGCGGGTCAGCAGCGCGTCACGGGCCAATCCCTCCCCCAACGGCTGGCACAGCACGACACCCCCGCCGAAAAACGGCAAAGTCCGGCAGCGGGCGTTCAGCGCTTCATCGACAAATGCGTCCGCGGCCTGCAGGCCAAACCACCGCTGCCAGCGTTCCGCCGCTTCGTCCGCGTCGTGCGCCGCCACGCAGACGCTCGTGAGGGCATGCGCTCCATTGGGATGCGAAGCTATCACACCACGGCGGGTGAGATCGTCCCGCCGCTCGTCGTCGCTCTGTTCCCACTGGATCAAAAACGGCATACGCCCCCTCTCCTCCGGCGGCTCCGCAAACAACATCTGCCAGCGGATCACCGTGCCGTCGTCCCGCATCCTGCTGCCCGGTAGCGGACCGATTACGTTCATCCCGCGCTCGTGAAAATACTCCGCCCAACGTGTAATTTCGCGCGTCCGCAGGGCAATTTGCCCCATGCCCTCGCCCACTGCCGCGTCCTTCACCAACTGCCGGACCAGGGGATTGTCAGACCGCTCAGCCACCTGCGGGTACTCCACAGCGAGAAATTCCACATAGGCAAGATCGAAGTAGATGAGGCTGTTGCAAGTCCCCCAGGCCTCGTGCCGGCCGCCCGCCAGCGCGTGAAATCCTTTGGTTTGCATGTGCTCCGCCGCCTCGACGGGTGGGCGGCGAAGAAAGTGTACCAGATGATCAAACGCAAGTTCCATGTACTCCCGCCTTTCCGATATCGTTTCCGCACATCCAGCAGCGTGGATCTGCGCGCGCAGCGTGCTGCCCGGACGCACACCTCCGTGCCGGCAGATTGCTCCTACAGCGTCACGGTCGTACCTGCTCCCAGCCGCTTCGCCTTTTCGTAGACGGCGCAAGCCACCATCGTATCCAGGAAGGCAATCCCCACCGATTTGTACAGGGTGATTTCCTCGTCTGTCTCCCGCCCCGGTTTTTGGCCGGTGATCAGTTCACCGATTTCGCCATACAGCCGGTCGATCGACCACTCCCCCTGCTGAATCGGCTTGATCAGATCGCCCGCTTCGTGCAGGGCCCCTTCCTTGGTGTCCACCACCACTTTCCTGCAGCGGTTCAACGTAACCGCGTCAAATTCCTGCATGTGCGGCTGATAGGCGCCGATCGCGTTGATGTGGGTACCGGGGCGCAGGATGCTGCCGTCAAACAGCGGCTCGGTCGCCTTGGTGCTCAACACCACGATATCGGCGGCAGACACGGCTTCGTCAGCGTCGTCGACACATGTGATGCTTCCCTTCCACTCCGGGTAGAGCGAGTATATCCGGTCGGCGAGCTGCTCCGCGCGCGCTCGCGTCCGGTTGTACAGCCAAAACCGCTCGATCGGGCGCACCGCCATGATCGCCTGCACCTGCCCCAGCGCCTGGGCACCGCACCCCAGCACAGCGCAGCTTCGGGCATCCGGGCGCGCCAGCAGCCTGGTCGCCACACCGCTGCTCGCGCCGGTGCGCAGAACAGTCAGCCAGGTGGCATCCATCAGCGCCACATGCCGTCCGCTTTTTGCTTCCGTCAGCAGCGTGACCCCCTGCAGGGACGGCAGCCCTTTTTCCACATTTTGCGGAAAGATGCTGACCACTTTCACCGCCGTGTATTCGATCTCCTCCACGAACGACGGCATGTACAGCGTCACCGCTCCCCGCTTTTCGTGGGCGATCACGGTACGAACCGGTGTGACCGTGCCGCCCGCCGCCTCGTGCCGAAACGCCATTTCCACGTCCCGCAGGCATTCTTCCATCGTGTACAGCTCGCGTATCTCTTCCTGGGACAGTACCAGCATGACCATTCCTCCATTTTCTTACTTGTCCGCTCCCAAGTCTGCTGCTTTCGTCTCCTTCGCTGCTCCGATGGCGA
Organism: Brevibacillus sp. NL20B1; assembly: GCF_018195675.1. Classification (NCBI taxonomy): domain Bacteria; kingdom Bacillati; phylum Bacillota; class Bacilli; order Caryophanales; family Paenibacillaceae; genus Brevibacillus; species Brevibacillus sp. NL20B1. The sequence goes on along the minus strand of NZ_JAGTPT010000001.1, from coordinate 169,582 downwards.
CGAGCGAAATCAACCCGGTCAAGATGATGTACAAAGCGACCGGTACCCACGAGTTGGCAAACACGTCAAGCAGCCAGGTAGCAATCAGCGGAGCGGTCCCGCCAGCGATGGCTGCCCCTATCTGATAGCCGAGGGACACACCGGTGTAGCGCACCTCTGTCCTGAAAATCTCGGAAAACAGCGTTCCCAGAACAGCCGTCACCGGCGCCCAGAGGATGCCCAGTCCGATCACCGTGGCCGCCGTCAGCCAAAACGCCGACTTGAGCGAAAGCAGATAAAAGTATGGAAACGCAAACAGCATGATCGCCACAGTGCCGCCGATGTAGAGCGGTTTGCGTCCGGCCCTATCCGACCATTTGCCCATAAACGGAATCGCGATAGTGGCCACCAGCGTGGCGATCGTCACCGCGTTCAGCGCAGTCACCTGGTCGTAGTCGAGGTACTTCGTCGCGTAGGCGATCACAAACGTTGAGAAAATGTAGAACGGTCCGGTCTCCACCACTTTGGCCCCAATGGCGATCAGAACGGACTTCCAGTGGTAGCGGAGCGTGTCCGCCAGCGGCACTTTGGCAATGCTGCCGCTTTGCTGCGCGGCACGAAACGCAGGCGTCTCGTCGATGCCGCTGCGAATCCACAGGCCGAGGAAGACGAGCACGGCACTGAGGACAAACGGCACCCGCCAGCCCCACGCCAGGAACTGTTCTTCCGGCAGCAGGCTCATGAGCGACATGGATAACGTGCCGAGCAGCATGCCGATGGTCACGCCCATCTGGGGAATGCTGCCGTAGAAGCCGCGTTGGTCGTTTCGTGCGTATTCTACAGCCAGGAGCAGGGCGCCGCCCCACTCGCCGCCAATCCCCAGCCCCTGCACCAGACGAAGGATGAACAGCAGGATCGGGGCCCACACGCCAATCGTGTCGTATCCAGGCAAAAGGCCGATCAGGACCGTCGCCGTCCCCATCAGCGAAAGCGTCAGCACCAGCGTCTTTTTTCGTCCGACCTTGTCGCCGATATGACTGAAGATGAGGCCTCCCAACGGACGAATGAAAAACGTCAAGGAAAACGACAGGTAGGAGAGCAGCAGTCCCACCACAGGGTCCGTATTGGGGAAAAACAGCTTGCCAAATGCCAGTGATGCTACCGTCCCGTAGAGAAAGTAGTCAAACCACTCGATGGAGCTGCCGATCAGACTGGCGACCAACGCTTTGGTGCCCGTCTTCGGCGATACAGCCGTTTGCGCCATCTGCATCCTCCCTTTCCTCAAAGACAAATAGTGAATGTACCCCGAATGGTAACGCCCTATTGGCTGAATCGTCAATATTTTCACATAAAATACATGCCTGCATGGCGTCATATTGACGTGGGTATGTTTACCAGGTAAGATGAAGCCAACTTCCGTAACGACAGTCACGACTTGGCATCGTTTTGGCCGGCTGGCAAACGCCGCGGTCTATTGATTCTTTCGGGGGGATAGCGATGAACGCCTTGATAGTGATTGACTATACGAACGATTTCGTGGCAGCCGACGGAGCGCTGACCTGCGGGGAACCGGCCCAGCGGATCGAACAGCGGATCGCGGAGCTGACCGAGCAGTTCGTGCGCGACGGCCACTACGTCGTCATGGCGGTGGACGCCCACCAGAAGGACGACCCGTACCACCCGGAAACGCCGCTGTATCCTCCGCACAACATCATCGGCACCGAGGGGCGACGGCTGTACGGAAAGGTGCAGGACGTGTACGAACGGCATGCCGGACGCATTACCTGGATGGACAAAACCCGCTACAGCGCATTTCAGGGGACCGATCTCGCCCTGCAGCTGCACGCTCGGGGCATTCGCGAAATCCACCTTACCGGCGTCTGCACGGACATCTGCGTGCTGCACACGGCGATCGACGGCTTTTACCGCGGGTTTACGGTCGTGATTCACGCCGATGCCGTCGCCAGCTTTAACCCGGCCGGTCACGAATGGGCCTTGAACCACTTCAAAAATCAGCTCGGCCTCCAGGTTTTGGCCGATTTGTGATAAGGAGACGCCTAGATGACACCCTACAAGACGCTTTTTGACGTAATTGACCCGAAAATCTACCGCTTTGTCCACATTTGCCAAACGTGCGGCCAGCCCAATTTCCGCACGACCGATCAACCGCAGAAATGCGCGGCTTGCGATGAGACCCGGTCGTTTGAAGTGCTGCCCTACTACGATCCGTCCCGGGATTACGCCCTCGACGCGGACGAGTACGCGCTCAGCATGATGTACGCGCTGTACAAGAAAGGGCTGCACAAAACCGAAGTGGTATTTGACGACTTTTACCGCAAGGCACCCTTCGTCAAACCGACAGGGGATTACCAGGGCGAGCTGGGCGGGTACGTGGCATTCGGCGGCTTGGAGCAGTTGATTGACATTCTCCAAAACCTGTACTTCAACGAATCGGACATCGCCTACCTGCGCTCCAAAAACCTGTACGACGAGGACTTTCTCGAAGAGCTGCGAAACCTGCGCTTCACCGGCCATCTGGATGCCATGGAAGAAGGCCAGATCGTCTTCCCCAACACCCCCTACATCCGGATCATCGCCCCCGTGATCGAATGCATCTGGATTGAAGCGCAGCTGCTGAATACCATCAACAGCGAGTCGCTGCTGATGACCAAAGGGGCCCGCATCATCACGGCGACGGACGGGCAGACCGTGATCGAAATGGGCAAACGCCGAGCCCAGGGGCGGGACGCTTCCGTCCAGGGGGCACGAGCCGCCTACATCGCCGGCTTTCACTTTACGTCCAATCTGAAAGCAGGCAAAAAGTACGGCGTGCCCACAACGGGAACGCACGCCCACCTGTTCGTCCAGTTTTTCCCCAGCGAGCTGGACGCGTTTCTCGCCTTTGCCGAGGTCTTTCCGGCGAAGTCAATCCTGTTGGTCGACACCTTTGACGTGCTGGGTAGCGGCATCCCCAACGCGATCAAGACGGCCAAGATCATGGAAGAGCACGGACACAGGCTGAACGGCATCCGGCTTGACAGCGGCGATTTGGCCTACCTGTCCAAGCGGGCGCGGGAGATGCTGGACAACGCCGGCCTGTCGTACGTAAAAATTGCCGCTTCCAGCGACCTGGACGAGTACACGATCGCTTCGCTCAAGCTGCAGGGGGCCAAAATCGACGTGTGGGGCATCGGCACGAAGTTCATTACAGCCTATGACAGCCCCGCCCTTGGCGGCGTGCACAAGATCGTCGCCCGCAAAACCGAGCGGGAATGGATCGCGCTGATCAAAATCTCGGAGAACCTGGACAAAATCATCAACCCCGGGCTGAAAAAAGTGTACCGCCTCTACGATCGAAACGGCATGGCCAAAGGCGATTACATCTGTCTGCAGGAAGAGACGCTGGACAACCTTACCGAAATCGTTCTGAAGCACCCGACCAATCCGCTCAAAAGCAAGCGGGTCGTCGACTTTACGGCAGTGGAATTGCTTCGCCCCATTTTCCGAAACGGTCAGCTTGTCTATCAGAAGCCCACGTTGGACGAGATCAGGGACTTCCACCGCAAGCAGAAAAGCACGTTCTGGGAAGAATACCTCCGCCTCGACAACCCGGAAGTATACCCTGTCGCCCTGTCCGACCGCTTGCGGGCGTTGAAGGACAAGCTGATTCACGACAAGCGGCGCCATTCACTGACGTAACTGACAACAAAAACACCCCCTCCGAATCATCTGCCGGAGGGGGTGTTAGCATGACCATTTAACTTGGCGCCTCGCCCGCCTGTCAGGGCGTCATGTCGTGGATCTGCTGCTCCAGTTCGCGGCGGTACGCGTCCGCCTGTTCCGCACTCCAGTTTCCGTACTGCTTCATGAAGGACAGGATCGGCTCTTTCCAGCGCTTCGCCCACGCGATGTCAAACAGCAGACTGCTCGTGCGGCGAAGCAAAAAGTCCACCGGTGTCACTGCCATCTCCTCTTCCAGCGCGTACACCAGGGACGTGAACACTTCCAGCGACATCTGGTGCCGCTTTGCTTCCTGCCCGCGCTCGCGGATAATCGCAAACAGGCGGTCTATATTGCTGCCATAGCGGCGAACGAGCCGTTCCGCCTCCTCACGACTGAGGCCTGCCGCCATCCCTTCCTCTGTTTTCCTTGCGACAAAGGATGCAAAACCTGCGGAGCCGCCCACCTTGCCGCCGGACAGCGCAATCCGGTCCGTCGTGCACCCTGCCTGTACGCCCAGTTCCTGTGCGACGATGTTGACCACCTTTTCCGCCATCTTGCGGTAGCCGGTCAGTTTGCCGCCGGCAATGGTGATCAGACCGCTCGGGGAACGAAACACTTCGTCTTTGCGGGAGATTTCCGAAGCCGACTTGCCTTCCTCGTAAATCAGCGGCCGTATCCCAGCCCAGCTCGCCTCGATGTCCTCCGCCCGGATGCCCACCTCCGGGAACATGTAATGGATGGCCGAAAGCAGGTAATCGCGGTCTTCCACCGTCATCACCGGATGGGCCAGATCGCCGTCGTAGGGGGTGTCGGTCGTGCCCACGTAGGTTTTCCCCGCGCGCGGAATGGCAAACGCCATGCGGCCGTCCGGCGTGTCAAAATAGACGGCCTGACGCAGCGGAAACCGCGCCTGGTCAAAGACGATGTGCACCCCTTTGGTGTGAAAGAGCCGCTTGCCCTGCAGGGAACCGTCTTTTTCGCGCAATTCATCCACCCACGGACCGGCAGCGTTAACCACTTTTTTTGCGCGGATGGCAAACGTCTCCCCGCTGATCCGATCGACGGCCTGCACGCCAACGACCTTGCCGTTTTCGTACAGGAACGACTCCGCCTTCACGTAGTTGACCGGCAGCGCCCCGCGGGCCGCCGCCTCTTTGATCACTTCCAGCGTCAGCCGGGCGTCGTCCGTCTTGTACTCCACGTAGTAACCGCCCGCTTTCAGCTTTTCCTTGCGCAGGAGCGGCTCCATCTTGAGCGTCTCCTCCCGGCTGAGCATCCGCCGCCGTTCGCTCCGTTTCACTCCTGCCAGCCAGTCGTACAGGTACAGGCCGACAGATGTGGCCAGCCGTCCGTACGTGCCGCCTTCGATCAGCGGCAGCAGCATCCACTCCGGCTGGGTGACGTGCGGCGCGTTTTCGTAGACGATCGCCCGCTCTTTGCCCACTTCGGAGACGAGGCGAAACTCCAGCTGCTTCAGGTAGCGCAGCCCGCCGTGAACCAGTTTGGTGGAGCGGGAACTGGTCCCCGCGGCGAAATCCTGCATCTCAATCAGCCCTGTTTGAATCCCCCTTGCCTGGGCGTCCAGCGCAATCCCCGCTCCGGTGATACCGCCGCCGATCACCAGCAGGTCTACCTCTGTCGATTTGAGTTGCGCCAGGTGCTCCGCTCGTTTCATCACGCATCACTCCCTGTTCTACTTTATCGATGGGTCAACCCGAACAGTCCGGAAAAAACACAAACGACCACCAATCCCTCCTTGCCTGCAAAGAAGGATCAGTGGTCGACTCCGTATCTCAGACCATCCGTATGAACTTATCGCGTACAGTATACCACATGCGGCCGATTATTTGAAGGCCATCGCAGCCCGCACGGCTTTTTTCCAGCCGTCGTACAGTTCGTTGCGCTTCTCCTCGCTCATCTTCACGTCAAAGACGCCGTCGACGTGCCAGTTGGCGGCAATCTCCTGCCTGTCTTTCCAGAAGCCTACCGCCAACCCGGCCAGATAGGCTGCTCCCAGAGCGGTCGTCTCGTTTACCTGCGGACGTTCCACCGGCACGCCCAATACGTCGCTTTGGAACTGCATCAGGAAGTCGTTTTTCACCGCGCCGCCGTCCACGCGCAGCTTTTTCAAATTGATGCCGGAGTCGGCCTCCATTGCGGTGAGCACGTCTTTCGTCTGGTAGGCCAGCGATTCCAGCGTGGCACGGATGAAGTGCTCCTTGCTGGTCCCCCGCGTCAGGCCGAAGACGGCGCCGCGCACGTCGCTGTCCCAGTACGGCGTGCCCAGGCCGACGAACGCCGGCACCACGTAGACACCCTCGGTCGATTCCACTCGGCTGGCGTACGCTTCGCTGTCCGCCGCTGATTTCAGCATGCGCAGGCCGTCGCGCAGCCACTGGATGGCGGAACCGGCGACAAAAATGCTTCCTTCCAGCGCATATTCCACTTTGCCGTCGATCCCCCAGGCAATCGTGGTCAGCAGGCCGTGTTCGGAACGCACCGGTCTCTCCCCGGTGTTCATCAGCATGAAGCAGCCGGTGCCGTAGGTGTTTTTCGCCATGCCTTCCTCAAAGCATGCCTGGCCGAACAGGGCTGCCTGCTGATCACCCGCCGCGCCGGAGATGGGCGCCTCCACGCCGAAAAAGAGATCTTTGTCGGTATGCGCGTAGATTTCCGAGCTGGAGCGCACTTCAGGCAGCATCGCTTTCGGCACGGTGAGGTGCGCCAGCAGTTCGTCGTCCCAGCGCAGGTCGTAAATGTTGTACATCAGCGTGCGGGACGCATTGGTGTAGTCAGTCACATGCGCCTTGCCGCCAGAGAGCTTCCAGATCAGCCAGGAATCGATGGTGCCAAACAAGAGATCGCCGCGTTCTGCCTTGGCGCGTGCCCCTTCCACGTTGTCAAGGATCCACTTGACCTTGGTGCCGGAAAAGTAGGCGTCGATCAACAGGCCGGTCCGTTCGCGGAACAGGTCGTTCAGCCCTTTCGCCTTCAACTCTTCGCAAATATCGGCCGTCTGGCGGGACTGCCAGACGATCGCGTTGTAGACCGGCAGACCGGTGTGTCTGTCCCAGACGACAGTCGTCTCCCGCTGGTTGGTAATGCCGATCGCGGCCACTTCCTGGGCGCTGATGTTGTGGTTGGCCAGCACTTCGCCGATCACGCCGACGACGGACGACCAGATCTCCATGGCATCGTGCTCCACCCAGCCCGGCCGGGGAAAAATCTGCGTAAACTCCCTCTGGGCTACTCCCACCATGTGTCCTTCCCGGTTGAACAAAATGGCACGGGAACTGGTCGTGCCCTGGTCAATGGCCAAAACATACATCTTTTCCATCCGTCACATATCCTCCTTTATCGTTTCCCGATCATCTCTGCCTCAATCAGCTTGGGCCGACCGCTATCCGAACAAGGCCTTGAAGACGAGCGCTCCCGCCGTCCCGCCAACGATCGGCCCCACGACCGGAATCCAGGCGTAGCCCCAGTCAGATGTGCCTTTGCCCGGGATCGGCAGAACAAAGTGGGCGAGACGAGGCCCCAGATCGCGCGCCGGATTGATCGCGTAGCCGGTGGTCCCGCCGAGCGACATGCCGATGGCGACGATAAAAAATCCGACGATCAGCGGATTGAGCCCTTCGGTAAACGTGTTGCTGCCGATAGCCAGCAGGCCAAACACGAGGAAAAACGTGCCCAGCCCTTCGCTGAGAATATTCGCAAATGTGTGTCGAATCGCCGGAGCTGTGCAGAATACTGCCAGCTTGGCCGCCGGGTCAGCAGTTTCTCTCCAGTGCGGCAGGTAGTACAGGTAGACAAAGATTGCTCCCAAAAACGCCCCGGCCATCTGGGCCAAAATGTACCCGGGCACGAGCTCCCAGGCAAACGAGCCAATTGACGCAAACGCAATGGTAATGGCCGGATTAAAATGGCCGCCGCTGATGGCCCCGACCGCGTATACGGCAAAGGCGACAGCAAACCCCCAGCCCAAGGTAATCACGATCCACCCGCTGTCTTTTGCCTTTGACTTGTTCAGCACGACTCCCGCCACGACGCCGTCCCCGAGAATCACCAGCATCATGGTCCCGATCAGTTCCGCCCAATACGCCGACATCTTGTTCCTCCATTCTCTTTTTTTAATATTTATGACGAGTCTGGACTGGTTTTCCCTCTTTTGCTGTTCACCTCCACTGGAAGAAAACAGAAAATCCACCTATTTATCCACGGTTTAAGTCCACAGGAACTTAAACACAGGGAATATATAGGTGGATCTCCTGATCTCATCCGACATATGAACTTCTGTAATCAATCTTATGCGGTCGTGAAAGCGTTGTCAATCATTTTTTACAGCTGTTTCCACAAGTTTCGATCGGAGGTGGTGACGGCGATGGCTCCTGCCGCCAGAGCGCTCTCGATCTCCTCCCGGGTGCGGATAAACCCGCCTACGATGATCGGAATTTGAATCTGTTCGCGAATTTCCGTAATAATGTGCGGCATGACCCCCGGAAGGACTTCGACGAAATCGGGTTTTGTCTGCTCAAGGATTTTGTAGCTCGTCTCCAGCGCGCCGGAGTCCAGCAGAAACAGGCGCTGCACCGTGACCAAGCCCTTCTTTTTGGCGGTCGTGATCACCTGCGAACGGGTGGAAATGACGCCGGCCGGCTTGATCTCCTGACAAAGAAACAGTGCGCCGTGCTCGTCGTTTTTCAATCCCTGCACCAGATCGGCATGCAGCCACAGCTTTTTTCCGTGCCGGCGTGCCAGGTCGGCGATGCTTTTCAGTTGGCAGATATGGCTCTCCAGCAAAATGATCGTCTCGTACCGGCTTTCCAGGACGCGTTCAAATTCTTTCATTTGGCGAATGGCCGGCAAGATGGTTTGCGAACCCAGCATGACTTGTCCTCATCCCCTTGAAGAAGAAGTGCTCCGCTTTTATCATGCCAAAAAATCCCGGCGAATGCGATGGGGAGTTGGATGCTAGTTTACAGCCCCGCACTCCCGCCGTCAGCATCTTGATCATCGGCCGCCTCCAGCACGGGATAAAGCCGCGTTTCGAGGCCGAAATCCCGTTCCAAAAGCCCAACGTGCTCCTCCTGCAGTCCGGCAGCGAGCAGGCCCACACGCAGGACGCTGCCCGAATCGTACTGGACGGTCATCCTGCGGACGGAGACACCCGCCCGTTCGAGAAACAGCAGTACCTGCTCCGGCGTCACGCCAGCCGCTGTCCCTGCCAGACAGCAGAAGTCGAGGCCGGATGAGAGGCGGCTGGACGGGACCGCCTCCGGCCGTTCACGCCAAGCGGGATGAGGCGCAAACGGTTGGGTCAGCAAGTAGGCCAGATCTTCCACAACCGCGCTGGCAGTCGGCAATTCGCCCGCCCCTTTGCCGGTGAACAAAAGGTCGCCGACGAGACTGCCTTCCACCTGTACGGCATTGTACGCATCCTGGATGCGCGCCAGCGGATGCTCCAGCGGCACCAGCGTCGGCCGCACGGACAGGTGCAGGCCGCCGTTTCCCTGGTGGGCTTGCGCCAGCAGTTTGATCCGATACCCCAGTTCCTTCGCCAGCCGGATGTGGCTCTGCGAGACTTCAACAATCCCCTGCCGCTCAATGGCTGACAGGGGCAGCGACTCCCCGAACACGAGCTGTGCCAGAATGTACAGCTTGTACAAGGCGTCCCAGCCTTCCACGTCGGAGCTCGGGTCTGCCTCCGCATACCCCAGTTCCTGTGCCCGCTTCAACACATCGTCGTAGGGAAGCTGGGCCTCCTCCATCTGCGACAGGATAAAGTTGGTCGTCCCGTTGAGGATGCCGCACACCTTTGTAATATCGTTGGTTCTGAGGAATTGACGGAGCACCCCAAGGATGGGAATTCCCCCCGCGACGCTGGCTTCATAGGCGAGATGGACGCCGTGCCGGTTGGCCAGTTCCACCAGCTCCGCGCCGCGTTTGGCCAGCAGCTCCTTGTTGGCCGTCACCACATGACAGCCCTTCTCGATCAGCGACCGTACGTAGTCGTAGGTCGGTTCCACGCCGCCCATCACTTCCACGACGATGTCTACGTCGCTTTCCATAACGTCGGCAAACCGTGTCGTCAACAGCGATGGCTCCACCTGCACGGCCCGCTGCTTCCGCGAGTCGCGCACCAGCGCCTTGACGATTTCGATGCGCTTGCCCAACCGGGCCGACAGCTTCTCCTGCTTCGAACGGATTGTCTTGACCACCCCGCCGCCTACCGTTCCCAATCCCAATAAGCCTACTTTTACCACACTCATGTTTTTCCACCCCGTTTTTTGTTTGTACAACATGAAAAAGCCTTCTTCGGATTCGAAGAAGGCTGGTGTGCATTGTGCTCGAGCCTTCTTCTCATCTCTCAAGACACGCGTGTCTTGCAGGAATTGGCACCTGGTCACGCACCGCGTGACGGTTGCCGGGCTTCATCGGGCCAGTCCCTCCACCTCTCTGGATAAGAAGAAGTCCTATGAAATTTTGAAACAGAAAAATAAAAAAACCTTCTCCGACAAGAAGAAGGTCTGCGTCCATATCAATCAAACCCGCTTCTTATCTGTCAAGACATCTGTCTTGCAGGAATTGGCACCTGGTCACGCACCGCGTGACGGTTGCCGGGCTTCATTGGGCCAGTCCCTCCGCCGCTCTGGATAAGAACAGTGTTTAACTCTTGGGTATCATTGTAAAGAATCACAGGTTGTTCGTCAACAAAAATCTGGCAGACCGGCATTTCGCCCGTCGTAAGCCGCTGCAAGTTGACATACATACGAAAAAGGATGGCGTCGTCAGATCGGCCATCCTTTTTCTTGACCAGCAAGGCACTGGCACCTGTCGAACCAACGGAAAAGGCGCTTTCGCCAATACCGGGTTATTTGATTCGCTTTACTTCACCCGTTTCTGCATGAACACTTATCTCGTGCTTCTGTCCTGCATTGAAAGTAAAAACGCGAACGATCCATTCTGATTCGGTGCTCACTGCATCCTGTACAATGAATATATCAGCTTTGTCAGAAAGACTCTTTACAAAGTTTAGCGCCATTTGAATGGCTTTCTTTTGCAGCATGGGATAATGTGGATGTTGTACATCATCTGCAACGACAAGTTTGCTCAAATCCGTTTTCGCAGGATACGATTCCAATGAAGGGGAAGCCGCCCATGTTTCTACTTCCGCTCCGACCTCTATGTCTGTAAGCAAAACCTTGTTATTCTTGCGATCAAGCAGAATGGCATCGTCGTTTACGAAATACCATTCGGCGTCATAGTCGCCATCTCTTGCTGTTTTGTCACTTTCAGCAACCAGCAGTGCTTTTTTCTCATAGTTTGTCTCGATGACGTATCCTGTCAAACCTTTGCGTTCGTTTTTGGGTTTCTCATCCGAGCATCCTGCTGTGAGAAGCAGAAACGCAAACAAGGTTATGTACAGTAATGGTCTGTTCATGATCCCTCCATTACGTTCAAATGTAAAAGAGCATCCACGATTTTTACCCACCGGTTATGAAGTATTATAATGTAAAAAACATGAAAATCAATTACATTTTGGTAACGAACAAAACAAAAAACGCCCCGAAACAGGGCGTTGGTAAAGTACAGTCGATTGAGGTACAAAATTTTTCTATCCAATCCGTTTGGACATGCGACATGACCGGTTACGCATAAAAGCTGCGAGGGGCTTTGCGCCAGTCGGCCAACAGGCTTTCCTGCTCTGCCGTGATGACGCCGCGCTCGCGTGCCGTCTCGAGCAGCGCGGTGTAGTGGGAAAGCGTCGCGACCGGGACGCCTTCCTCCCTAAAGAGGGCTTCCGCTTCTGGAAACTGGTAGCTGAAGATCGCTGCCACGCCGAGCACGTCGCCTCCCTCCGCCTGGACGGCCTTTGCCGCTTTGAGCGAGCTGCCGCCGGTGGAGATCAGATCCTCGATGACCACCACTTTCTGACCTGCGGCCAGCGCGCCTTCCAGTTGATTCTGCCGCCCGTGCCCCTTTGCCTTGTCGCGCACGTAGATCATCGGCAGGTCCAGCAGTTCTGCCACCCAGGCAGCGTGCGGGATGCCTGCCGTCGCCGTGCCGGCGATCACTTCCACCTGCGGAAAATGTTCGCGGATCACCTCGGCAAACGCCTGGGCAATCCGGCGGCGGACCGGCGGATGAGACATCGTGAGCCGGTTGTCGCAGTAGATCGGCGACTTGATGCCGGATGTCCAGGTATACGGCTGGTCCGGGCGCAGGTGAACGGCGCCGATCTCCAGCAGGTGTCCCGCTATTTCTTTGGCTGTCGTGGTATTCATCCTATCCTCTTCCCTTCGCGTACGTTTAGAGGCATGCCGCCTGAACGGCGTTAACGATCCGCTCCCAGGCGGCGGCAGGATCGGGCGAAGCCGTAACCGCCCGGCCGATTACGATGTAGTCGCTCCCCAACTGAAACGCCTGTTCCGGGGTCGTGATCCGGGTCTGGTCTCCCTTCTCCGCCCAGAGAGGCCGAATCCCCGGGGTGACGGTGAGGAAATCAATACCGGCCGCCTGCTTGATCATCGGTACTTCCAATGGAGAGGCGACGACTCCGTCCAGCCCCGCCTGTTTGGCCAACTTCGCGTAATGGACGACGACATCTTCCACCGTGCCGGGAATCGCCAGCTCCTCGTTCATCGTCTGCTGTCCGGTCGAGGTGAGCATCGTAACGCCGATCAGCAGAGGACGGGGAGCACCGGCCGCGGTCCCCTGCTCCAGTCCTTCCCGGGCCGCCTCCATCATCGCCACGCCTCCCGCAGCGTGCACGTTGACCATGTCGACGCCGTGACGGGCCAGGCTTTTCATCGCCCCTTTGGCCGTGTTGGGAATGTCGTGCACCTTCAGGTCGAGAAACACCTTTAGTCCCTGCTCCTTCAGGTAGTGGACGATCGCCGGGCCTTCTGCATAGTACAGTTCCATACCCACCTTGACGTATCGAATCAGCCCGTCCAGCCGGGCCAGACATTGTGTGACGTCCTTTTTCGTGGAAAAGTCGAGCGCAACGATCATGCGCTCGCGTATATCGGTTGGTTGCAGCGGCACACCGCTCTCTCCCTTCCTAGTGGCGACACCGCCTCGAATTTGCTTCCCTGCGTAGGTGACGCTCTGACTGTTATACCGGCACGGCGAGCTTGGCTCCCGTGCGCTGCGCCGGCATCGCTTCCGTAGAGAACGTGATCGTCTCCAGGACGTGCAGGAGCGCTTTTGCTGTGTCCAGGGACGTCAGGCAGACGGCACCGTTTTCCACGGCTTCGCGGCGGATGCGGAAACCGTCCCGCTGCGGTGTCTTGCCTTTGGTCAGGGTGTTTAACACAATATTCGCTTCCCCTTGATGGATCATGTCCAGCAGGTTGGGCGTGCCCTCGGACAGCTTGTTTACGCGGGTGACGGTCAATCCCGCTTTCTCCAGGTAATCCGCCGTTCCAGAGGTGGCCAGCAGTTTAAAGCCCAGGCGGTGGAAGCGTTTCACGATCTCCAGCGCTTCTCCCTTGTCCTTGTCGGCGACGGTGACAAGCAGCGAACCATGTGTCGGGATGTTCATGCCGGCGGCCAGGAGCCCTTTGTACAGCGCTTTGGCCAGCGTCCGCTCGCGGCCCATCACTTCGCCGGTCGACTTCATTTCCGGACCCAGCGTGATGTCGACGCGGCGCAATTTGGCGAAGGAGAAGACCGGCACTTTCACGGAAACCATCTCGTCTTCCGGATGGCAGCCGGGCGTAAAGCCCTGCTCGACGATGGAGTGGCCGAGGATCGCCTTGGTCGCGATGTTCGCCATCGGGATGCCCGTCACTTTGGACAGGAACGGCACGGTCCGGGACGAACGCGGGTTTACCTCGATCACGTACGGACGGTTGTCGCAGATGACAAACTGAATGTTGATCAGCCCTTTGATCTGCAGGGCGCGGGCCAGTTTCGTCGTCATGTCTACCAGTTCTGCTTTGATTTCAGGCGAGAGCGACTGCGGCGGATACACCGCGATCGAGTCGCCGGAGTGCACCCCTGCGCGCTCAATGTGTTCCATAATGCCCGGAATCAGCACGTTTTCGCCGTCGCAGATGGCGTCCACCTCCGCCTCCGTGCCGACCATGTAGCGGTCGACCAGCACCGGATGCTCCGGATTGACCTTCACTGCGTGTTCCATGTACTCCAAAAGTTCCGTCTTGTTGTAGACGATTTCCATCGCGCGGCCGCCCAGGACGTAGGATGGACGAACCAGTACCGGGAAGCCGAGGCTTTCAGCCGCCACCACCGCTTCTTCCACAGAGGTGACGGTTTTGCCCGGCGGTTGGGCGATGTCAAGGCTTCTGAGCAGCGCTTCAAACTTTTCGCGATTTTCCGCTGCGTCGATGTTCTCCAGGCTGGTGCCGAGGATGCGCACGCCGCGGGCGGCCAGTTTGTCCGCCAGGTTGATCGCCGTCTGTCCGCCAAACTGAACGATCACGCCCTCGGGCTGTTCCGCGTCGATGATGTTCATCACGTCTTCGATGTAGAGCGGCTCGAAGTACAGGCGATCAGAGGTGTTGAAATCAGTGGAGACGGTCTCCGGGTTGTTGTTGATAATGATTGCTTCATACCCCGCCTCTTTCAGCGCCCAGACCGCGTGAACGGTGGCGTAGTCGAACTCGATGCCCTGGCCGATGCGGATCGGGCCGGAGCCAAGCACGACGACGCGCTTTTTGCCCGTCTCCACCCGCTCGTCTTCCTGCTCGTAGGTGGAGTAGTAGTACGGGGTCTGCGCTTCAAACTCGGCCGCGCAGGTATCCACCATCTTGAACACGGGCTTGAAGCCGTGCTCTTCCCGCAGAGCGCGGACTTCTGCTTCCGTTTGGCCGGTCAGTTCAGCGATTTTCCGGTCGGTAAAGCCCATCCGCTTCGCCTCGTAGAGCTTCTCCGGCGTCAGACCTGCCGCCAGTTCTTGTTCAAAAGCGACGATCCTGTGCAGCTTGTGCAGAAAGAAACGGTCGATGCTGGTCAGGTCGTGCAGCGTCTCGATGCTCCAGCCGCGGCGCAGTGCCTCTGCAAGCAGGAACAGGCGCTCGTCGTCAGCGGTGATCAGCCGGTCTTTCAGCTCCTCGTCGGCCAGCGCGGACGTGCCCTTGATCTCCAGGTGGTAGGTGCCGATCTCCAGGGAGCGGATCGCTTTCATAATCGACTCTTCAAACGTGCGGCCAATTGCCATCACTTCCCCGGTCGCCTTCATCTGCGTGCCCAGCTTGCGGTTGGCCGACTGGAACTTGTCAAACGGCCAGCGCGGGATTTTGCTCACCACGTAGTCGATAGTCGGCTCGAAGCAGGCGTAGGTTTGGCCGGTGACCGGGTTCTTCAGTTCGTCCAGCGTGTAGCCGATGGCGATTTTGGCAGCCATCTTGGCGATCGGGTAGCCCGTCGCCTTGGAGGCCAGCGCGGAGGAGCGGCTGACGCGAGGGTTTACCTCGATCACGTAGTAGCGGAAGCTGTGCGGGTCGAGCGCGAACTGCACGTTGCAGCCGCCTTCGATGCCCAGCGCGCGAATGATTTTCAGCGCGGAGGAGCGGAGCATCTGATACTCGCGGTCGGACAGCGTCTGGCTCGGCGCCACGACGATGGAGTCGCCGGTGTGCACCCCGACCGGATCGATGTTTTCCATGTTGCAGACGACGATGCAGTTGTCGTTTGCGTCGCGCATTACCTCGTACTCGATCTCCTTCATCCCGGCGATGCTCTTCTCGATCAGACACTGCGAGATGGGAGAGTATTTCAGACCGCTCGCCACGATTTCCCGCAAGCTCTCCTCGTCTTCGCAGATGCCGCCGCCGGTGCCGCCCAGCGTGTAGGCCGGACGGACGATGATCGGGTAGCCGATTTCGCTAGCGAACCGCACCGCTTCATCCACGGTGCTGACGATCGTCGACTCGGGCACCGGCTCGCCCAGCTCGTTCATCAGGGCGCGGAACTGCTCCCGGTCTTCCGCCTGCTTGATCGCGTCCAGGTTGGTGCCGAGCAGCTTCACGTTTTCTTCTGCCAGCACACCCGATTCTGCCAGTGCCACCGCCATGTTGAGCCCGGTTTGGCCGCCCAGGGTAGGCAGCAGGCCGTCCGGTTTTTCCTTGCGGATGACGCGGGTGACAAATTCCGGCGTGAGCGGTTCGATGTACACGTTGTCCGCCATGTTGGTGTCGGTCATGATCGTGGCCGGGTTGGAGTTGATCAGCACCACTTCCAGCCCTTCTTCCTTCAGCGCCTGGCAGGCCTGTGTGCCTGCGTAGTCAAACTCCGCCGCCTGTCCAATGACGATGGGACCGGAGCCGATCACCAGGATTTTTTTCAGGTCAGCGAGCTTTGGCATGTGCCCTCTCCTCCTTCGCGGTGTCCATGATTTCGAGAAACTGGTCAAACAGGTAGCCGGTGTCGTAAGGACCTGGGGCCGCTTCCGGGTGGTACTGTACGGAGAAAGCCCGTTTCTCCAGATTGCGCAGACCTTCCACCGTGCCGTCGTTCAGTGCAACGTGCGTAATCTCCAGGCCGGTGCCCGGAATCGACTCCGCTTTCACCGCGTAGCTGTGGTTCTGCGACGTGATGTAGGTGCGGCCTGTCATGATTTCCTTGACCGGATGGTTGCCGCCGCGGTGGCCAAACTTCATCTTCACCGTGTCCGCTCCGGACGCCAGGGCAAATAACTGGTGGCCCAGACAGATGCCAAACAGCGGATACTCGCCCAAAATCTCGCGGATTGTCTCGATCGCCTGCGGCACGTCTTTCGGATCGCCGGGGCCATTGGACAGGAGGATGCCGTCCGGATGCAGTCGGCGAATCTCGGCTGCGGTCACGTTGTGGGGAACGACGACCACATCGCAGTTGCGCTTGGTCAGCTCGCGCAAAATACCATGCTTGGCGCCGAAGTCGACCAGCACCACGCGATGGCCCGTTCCCGGACAGCTAAACACGCTCTTGGTGGAGACACGAGCCACCTGATCGTTCATCAGGGGAGCGCGGCGGAGCGAGTCGAGCAGCTCGGACAGGGGAGCCTCGCTGGTCGTGATCATCCCTTTCATCGTACCGTGATAGCGAATCTTGCGGGTCAGCATCCGCGTGTCGACGCCGGCGATGCCCGGGATGTCGTACGCTTTCAGCAGTTCGTCCAGCGTCCCGGCGCTGCGCCAGTTGCTCGGCGTGTCACAGTGCTCGCGGACGACGAATCCGTGGATGTACGGGCGCACCGCCTCAAAATCGTCCCGATTGATCCCGTAGTTGCCGATCAGCGGGTAGGTCATGGTGACAATCTGGCCGCAGTAGGAAGGATCGGACAGCACTTCCTGATAACCGGTCAACCCGGTGTTGAATACCACTTCCCCCACGCTCTCCGTCGTCGCCCCAAAAGCGGTGCCGACACACTCCGTTCCGTCTTCCAAGATCAGTCTCGCTCGCATCTTCGCTTCCTCCTTTTTCTGCTTCCTTATTCCGCTTCCCGATATACGATCGCACCGTTTACCATCGTCAGGGTCGGCCATCCTTTGCAGACCCAGCCGGCAAATGGCGTGTTGGTTCCCTTGCTGGCAAAGGTGCCGGGATCAATGGTCCGCTCCGCTTCCAGATCAAGCACGCTGAGATCGGCTGGAGCACCCACTTCCAGGCGTCCGTACGGCAGTCCGAAAATCTCTGCCGGTTTTACGGTCAACAGCTCAATCAACTGCTTCAGCGTCAGTTCGCCGGTCAGCACCAGATGGGTGTACAGGAGCGGGAATGCCGTCTCCAGTCCGACGATGCCAAACGGTGCCCGCTCAATGCCGTTCGTCTTCTCTTCCGTCGTGTGCGGGGCGTGATCAGTGGCGATGATGTCAATCGTGCCGTCCTTCAGTCCGGCGATCAGCGCCGCCCGGTCTTCGCGGCTGCGCAGCGGCGGGTTCATTTTCCAGTTGGCGTTCAGGTCGTCCGGGATGTCTTCGTCGCAGAGCAGCAGGTGGTGCGGCGTCACTTCGCAGGTGACGTTCACCCCGGCCCGCTTGCCGTCCCGCACCAGACGCACCGATTCCTTGGCGCTGATGTGGCAGACGTGGTAGTGGACGCCGGTCTGCTCTGCCAGCAGGATGTCCCGTCCCACGTGGATCGACTCCGATTCCGACGGGATGCCCGGAAGGCCGTGCCGCGCCGCCACCACGCCGTCGTGAAGCGCGCTGCCCGGAGTGATCAGATCGTCGTCTTCGCAGTGGGCAACGATCGAGAGGCCCAGTTCTTTCGCCCGCTTCATCGCTTCCTTCATCATCGCGCTGGATTGGACGCCCACGCCGTCATCAGTAAGGGCGAAAATCCCCGCTTCCTTGAGCGCGGCGAAGTCGGTCAATTCCTTGCCGAGCTGCCGCACGGTAATCGCTCCGTAGGGGAGCACGCGGGCCTTGCCCGCTTCCTGCGCCTTGTCGAGAATGTAGCGGACCGTCTCCACACTGTCGATGACAGGGCGGGTGTTGGGCATGCAGGCGATCGTGGTAAATCCGCCTTTTACGGCTGCATGCGCCCCCGTCGCGATCGTCTCCTTGTGTTCAAAGCCCGGTTCGCGCAGGTGGACGTGGACGTCAATGAAGCCGGCGGAGATGAGTCTGCCCTTGCAGTCGATCCACTCATGCCCGTCGCGCGCAAGCTGTTTATCGATCGCTTTGATGCGTCCGTCTTCGATCAGCACTTCGGCGGGGATCAGTTCGCCAGCCTCGTTTATGCGTTTGCCGTTGCCAAGGATGATTCCCATGTCTTATCGCTTCCTTTCAGCACAGTTTCCAGTACTGCCATGCGGGCAGCCACGCCGTTGGTCACTTGTTTTTGGATCAGCGACTTCTCGCATTCCACCAGGTCGCTGTGGATTTCCACTCCGCGGTTGACCGGCGCCGGGTGCATGATCACCGCGCCCGGCTTCATCATCTTGGCCCGCTCCAGCGTCAGCCCGTGTGCCCGGTGGTACTCTTCCTTGGATACAAACAGCGCGTCTGTGTGCCGCTCCAACTGCACGCGCAGCATCATCACCACGTCGGCCGTCTGGACCGCTTCGTCGATGTCGACCTTTTTCACCCCGTCCGGCACGATCTGCGCCGGCGGCATCATGCTGGCCGGACCGGCGAGCAGCAGGTTGGCCCCCAGCTTGGGCAGGGCGTGCAGATGCGAACCGAGCACGCGGCTGTGGCGAAGGTCACCGATGATGGCCACGGTCAGCCCCTCGATCCGGCCGAACTGCTGCCGCATCGTCAAGAGGTCGAGCAGACACTGGGTGGGATGTTCGTTGGTGCCGTCGCCCGCGTTGATCAGATGAAGGCTGACTTCAGAGGCCAGTTCCGTCAGCAGGCCGTCCTTTTTCGTGCGGATGACCGCCGCCTCCACGCCCATCGCTTCCAGCGTGCGGATCGTGTCGTAGATCGTTTCCCCTTTTACAGTGGAAGAGGTCTCCGGGATGAAATTCAGCACGTGCGCACCCAGCCGTTTTTGCGCCACCTCAAACGAAAAGCGGGTTCTCGTGCTGGCCTCGAAGAACAGGTTGGCGATGAAGCGTCCCTTCAGCACATCCGTCTGCACACCAGGCCGCTCCGCCCAGTATTCGGCGCGATCCAGCAGCCGCTCGATCTGATCCGTTGTCAGCTCTTTCATGCCAATCAGGTGCGTGACGATGCTCATCGAAAATCCCTCCGTATTCCGCAATTGGATAAAAAAAGCTTCTTGCCGTCTTTGCCGTGAAGGCAGGTAAGGCAAGAAGCTCGTGATTTGCTTCCCTGTGCGCAGGTGAAACAGCGCCCAGCCGCCTTGCCAGCCTCTCGGGACTGATTTAAAGGTCGTCGGAACGTGTCAGGCGATATGCTTTTGTTCTTCGCGGTGCGCTTCCCCCATCGCCGATTCCTTGCCCGGCAGGATCAGGTGCAGCACGATGCCGAGGAAGGTGGAGAAGGCGATGTTGTCAATTGTCAGGTTGTGCAGGAAAGACTGCCAGAAGGAAACGCCCTCGAAGCTGATTTTGTAACCGCCGATCCCGGTCACCAGAATCGCGGCGGCAATGATCATGTTGCGCTTGTTGGAAAAGTCCACTTTGCTTTCGACGTACATGCGAAGCCCCTGGGCCGCGATAATCCCGAACAGGATGATGGAGACACCGCCCAGCACCGGCGTCGGAATCGTCATCAGGAGCTCGCTGATTTTGCCGCAGAAGGAGAACAGGATTGCCAATACCGCCGCCAGCGCAATCACCGTGCGGCTGAACACACGGGTGATGGCGAGCACACCGATGTTTTCCCCGTACGTGGTGGCAGGCGGTCCGCCAATCAGACCGGCCAGCGCGGTCGCCACTCCATCCCCCAGCAAGCTGCGGTGCAGTCCGGGATCTTTCATCAGATCGCGGTCCATTACCCGGCTCGTCACCAGCAGGTGGCCGAGGTGCTCCGCCAGCGTGACAAACGCGACCGGCGCAATGATCAGCGCCGCTACCCAGGCGGACGGGTCGCCGAGCGCGAAGGCCACTTCTTTCAGCTTGAAGTCCGGAGCGGAAATGATCTCTGCAGTAGCCACCTTGTTCAAGTCAATCAGCTCAGGATGACGCATGAGCGTGTAGAGGTACCCGGCGATGATGCCGATGAGAATCGGAATGAGGGCAAAAAAGCCGCGCAGCATCACAGCCGCCAGAACCGTTACAATCATCGTCACCAGTGAAATTTCAATGGAGGTGAGCGACATGACCGACTGGCCGTCCACCGTTACCTTGGTCGCCATATCGACGGCCACCACCGACAGGCTCAGGCCAATGACGACGATGACGGACGCGATCACCACCGGTGGCAGAACGCGGTCCAGCCACTTGACGCCGGCCTTCTGCACGATCGCCGCCACGATGACGTAGACCAGACCGGAGAGCAGACAGCCCAGCAGCGCGGTGCCGACGCCATAGGCCTGGCTTACCGTGATGATCGGGCCGATAAAGGCGAACGACGATCCCAGGTAGTTGGGCAGCTTGCCTTTGGTAATCAGCAGAAACAGGAGTGTTCCCACCCCGCTGGTAAAGAGCGCGGTCGCCGGGTCCAGGCCGGTCAGAATCGGCACCAGCACAGTCGCGCCAAACATCGCAAACAGGTGCTGGATGCTGAGCGGCAGCAGCTTGGAGACCGCGGGTGTTTCGTGCACATCGACAAAGTTTTTTTGACTCATCTGTATTGTCCCCCTGCGTTTGTTTTGTCTTTTATTTGTCTATACTGCACTGCGTATTTCGGCCAACAAAAAACCTCTTTGTGCAGGCACAAAGAGGCATACTCCTTCCATCCTTCCACGGGCATGGAAAGCGCGTAAACCTCTTCGCAACCTCACGGGATTGCGGTTAAAGAGGCGTATCCATTTTTGTCTCAGATCAACTGGCGGATGGTGACCATGTCCATCCCGTCCACTTCCGCCAGCTTCACGTCCACAATCTCAGTACGGGACGTAGGGACGTTCTTGCCGACAAAGTCGGGTCGGATCGGCAGCTCGCGGTGGCCGCGGTCCACCAGCACGGCCAACTGGATCATGCGTGGGCGGCCGTTGTCGATCAGCGCGTCCAGTGCGGCCCGAACCGTTCGTCCGGTGTACAGCACGTCGTCGACGAGAATGACCGTCTTGCCGGTGATGTCACCGGGCAACTGGGCACCGTGCAGCACCGCATCTTCTGATTTGTGCTGCAGATCGTCCCGGTAAAAGGTGATGTCCAACTGGCCGACCGGTACCTTGACGTTTTCGATCAGTTCGATCCGCTCCACCAGCCGCTGCGCCAGGTAGATGCCCCTCGTCTTGATGCCGGCGATGATACAGTCTTCCACACCCTTGTTCCGCTCGATGATTTCGTGGGCGATCCGCGTCAGTGCCCGACGGATGGCCGCTTCGTCCATGATGACGCTCTTGTTGATCACGTGCGCTTCCCTCCCGGAAATCGGCTTGTCTTACCTGTGGCACAAAAAAGGCTTCTTGTCAGGCGACAAGAAGCCACTGGCCGATGACAGGCAAAAGGGGTGATCCGCCCTTTTTCCTGCCGTCTCTGCGTATCCGTGCCCTTGCCAGCCTCACAGGACTGGATTTAAAGGTTCCCTTTGTCAGAATGAATTATGGCACGAATCGCAAGCCGTGTCAATGAGGTTTTTGCTCTTTCCAGAAAACGCTGATCCACGCCGGCAGGTGGTTGCCGTAAAACCCGACGGAACCCGTCACATGCCGAAGCAGTTCCACTTCGCGTTCACTGCCCGTTTTCAGATAGAGCGAGCCGTGTTCGGCGGCATCAAGCCGGACAAACAGCAAGGCGTTTCCGTCCGGTGACAGGGTGGGAAAGATATCGGCCGTCTTGTCCGTCCCCTGCGTCACAGCCTGCTGACTGCCGTCAGCGCTTCGCCGCCAAATGCGCTGCCCGGGCACCTTCGGATTTTCCGGGTCGTCCTCAAAATACGTCTCAACACCGCGGGTAAAATACAGCGTGTACGGAGAGGCGGCTGTCCACGTCGGCTGCGCATCCACCTTGTCCGGCTGCCCTGCCGGGATCACCCGCCCGTTGGCATCGGCAATCATCACGCGCTTGTTGTGCGTGGCCATGCGATCTTCGCCGTCGATAAACGCCAGCAGGCTGCTGTCCGGCGACCAGGCCAGCCACTGCGGATAGGCCAGACCGCTGCCGATGTCCACCGGTTTGCTGCCGGAGCGGGTCAGGTCAAGGATCTGAATCGGCACGCCGTCATTAGAAAGCGAAGCGGCATTCATCCACACATAGTAAGCCACCCGCTTGCCGTCCGGAGCGACTTTCAACCCTGTAGCCTCCAGCGGATAGATGTCTTCGTCCACATTGGACTGCTCGGTAAGCGGATAGACGGCCAGCTGATTGCCTGCCAGATCAATGAGCCTGAGCGTCATCGGACGGTCCGAAGCGACAGGCACGGAGACGAGCAGGCGCTTGCCGTCCGGCATCCAGGCAAAATCGGCCAGCTCCATCGTCTGGGTGCTGACGACGCCCGCTTTCTCCCCGGCCATTTCCGCCACCACCAACAGCTTTTTTCGGTCCTCGTCCGCCCCGGACGCAGCGACCAGGTAGGCGAAGGTGCGGGAGACAGGCGACCACTTGGGATGTTCCAAGACGGGCCGCACATCCACCTGGAATGCTCCGGTTCCGTCCGCCTTCACCGCCCACAAGTAAGCCGGTGACGAACTGGAGCGCGCCTCCTTTTCGTACAGCAGGTAGAGCAGCCATTTGCCGTCGGCCGACCACCCGGCGATCTCTGCTTCACCCTGCGTCGTCACCTGCACGGGCACGGCGTCGGCCTTGCTGGCGTCGAGTATCCACAAATGCTTATTGTGGATAAACGCGATCGTCGCCGGAACGGCAGTCTGGCTGACGCGCTGAGGGGCGTCTGCGGCCCGCTCTCCCGGCTGCACGTCTACCGCCGGTTCACTTCCCGTCGGCAGGGATGGCGCGGGAGCCGAGCCCTGACCCGTCGCGACCGGGACTGTTCCGGTCTGGGCGGATGTGGTCAGCACCGACGCCGTCAGCGCCGCTGCACATGCCGCCAGTTTCACCATCGTCCACATGCGTACTCCTCCTTTTTCTCTCGTCGTTGGTATGACGATACCAACGCGGCAATGTTTCATCGGCAACAAAAAACGCCAGGGAACATCTGTGGTACTCCCTAGCGTTTAATTCGCTGAACCGTATTATGTGTGCGCTGTGTCAGGCTTGCCGCAGCTGGTGAATCACGTCCAGCAGATCCTGCGGCAGCGGCGCTTCAAACTCCAGCCGCTCGCCCGTGCGCGGATGGTCAAAGCCCAGCGTTTTCGCGTGCAACGCCTGGCCGTTCAGTTCCAGCGTGTTTTTCGGCCCGTACTTGGGGTCTCCCGCCAGCGGATAGCCGATGTATTTCATATGCACCCGGATCTGGTGGGTGCGCCCCGTCTCCAGCTTCAACTCCACCAGGGTAAACGCCTTAAACCGTTCCAGCACGACAAAATGGGTGACGGCCGGTTTGCTGTTTTCAAAGACGACGGCCATCTGCTGCCGGTTTTTCGGGTCCCGGCCGATCGGCGCGTCGATTGTGCCCATTTCGTGCGGGATAACCCCGTGCACGATGGCCACGTATTTGCGGTTGACGCTGTGCTCTTTCAACTGCCGGGCGAGGCTGACGTGCGCCTTGTCGTTTTTGGCCACCATCAACAGACCGGACGTGTCCTTGTCGATGCGGTGGACAATGCCAGGCCGAAGCACGCCGTTAATCCCCGACAGATCCTTGCAGTGGGCCAAGAGACCGTTGACCAGTGTGCCGCTGTAGTGTCCGGGGGCAGGATGGACCACCAGCCCGCGCGGCTTGTTCACAACAATTACGTCGGCGTCTTCGTAAACGATGTCGAGCGGCATCGGCTCCGGCTCGATCGCCATTTCCTTCGGCGGGGGGACGCGCAGCGTAATCTCGTCGTCCGCCGCCAGCTTGTAGTTGCTTTTCACCGGCTCCCCGTTGACGGACACTCGGCCTTCCTTGATCCAGATTTGCACTTGTGACCGGGACCAGTCTTCGTTTTGCATCGTGATGAATTTGTCAATCCGCTCACCCGCGTCGGCAGGCTCAACGGTCCAGTCGTACCGTTCAAACAACTGCGTGTCGTTCATCTCTGTCTCCTCGTATGTAGTACGCTAGTATCGTTTACAACCACTCGTTCCATTTACCACTTACTCGGCCTTGCGTCTGCCCTCCAGCAGCACGTCCAGCAGCAGCAGGGCAACGCCGAATGTAATGGCCATATCGGCTACATTGAAAATCGGAAAGTTGATCAGGGTAAAATCGAGAAAATCGACCACCTGGCCCGTGCTGACGCGGTCGATGAAATTGCCGATCGCCCCGCCCAACACCAGCGAAAGCGCGAGAGACACGCGCGGCTGCCGCTTGCCGATGCGCACGAGCGACACCAGAATGCCGATCACGACGGCAATCGTGATGATCACAAACAGCCATCGCTGGTTTTGCAGGATGCCAAATGCCGCTCCCATGTTCCGATGGGACGTGAGGTGAAACACATCTGGAATCAGGGGAATCGACTGCCCCAGTTCCATCCGGGTCACCACCAGGTTCTTGGTCCATTGATCGAGCGCGACAATGGCAGCAGCAATGAGATAGTACATCGATGGGGTCCTCCTTACTCCGACTCAGACAGCCAGCAACATGACGTCAACAGAAAATGATACCACAGCGCCGCTTGTGAAACAATGAAACGATCCACGCTCCCCGTGGACCGGTGCGTCTTCCCCTGCTCACCGAAAGAGGCGGGACAGCTTTTTGTAGTACCGATACCCTTTGCGCACGCCATCCAGCACCCAGAGCGGTATCTTCCAGCCGCGGTCCTTGAAAAGCGGCAGGTAGAACTTGTAGTACGCCCGTCGCAAGTCGCGCCACTTGCTGTCCGGTATGTTTTTGTAGTAGTCGGACACGTCGATCAGATAGCCCCGCCCCTGATCCATCAGCACGTTTTTGGCGTGCACGTCGTGGGGATACAGCCCCTTGGACCGGGCTTCCTCCAGCGCCTCCTCCACGTCCTCGATCACCTGCGGCGGGATCGGAATGCCGTAGCGAAGGCAGTCAAACAACGAGATGCCTTTGATCCGCGTCAGCACCAGAAAGCAGGGCTCCGCCTGATAGCAGACGGGAAACGAGCGGGTCTGCCCCAGCTTGCGGTACACGTCCACTTCCTGTTCCCAACCGGGACGCCCCGGTGCGTACAGCTTCACCACCACGTCCGGGTAGTCAGGATGGGCGAACACCGCCGCGTAGTTGCCCCTTCCCACCAATTCCCACGGGTACGGTGTGTGCAACACGACGACCGGGTCGTCCGGCGAACGGCTTTCCAGTTTTACCTCACGCAGGAACGGGTCCAACACGTCTCGATGAATGCGCATGTGTCCTCTTCTTTCGTCACGGAAGGGTTTCTTCTTTTTGATTCTAGCAAAACCAGAAAATTAGGCAACCTGCTCGGCGGATGCTGTTGAACAACGGCAAAAGCCGCCTCCCCGCCGCATGGGCCAGTCTGGGAGGCGGCCTCTTTTATTTTTCCCCGCACATGCATGTTCGTTTCCGGCAAGACCGCAAAAGGGGCTTGTTCGTTACGCGTTGATCTCGATAAACCAGTCTTGGACAGCCTCTCTGATCTGTTCAAGAGCGGCAGGGTTCGCCGCCTCGCAGTAAATGCGGAGAAGCGGCTCCGTTCCGGACGGACGGATCAGCACCCAATGACCGCCGTCGAGCAGCAGCTTGACGCCGTCCATGCGGTTTACTCCCCGCACTGCAAACGGGCCTACCTGGCCAGGCGGCACCGCCAGCATCTGCTGTATCCAGCGTTCTTTTCCCGGCAGGCGGATATCCAGGCGCGTCGAAAACAGCTCGCCATACTCGTCGCAGACCTCCTGAAGAATCTGATCGATGCCTTTCTTTTCCCAGGCGCACATCTCCGCCAACAGCAGGTTGATCAGAATGCCGTCCTTTTCCGGAATGTGGCCGAAAATGCTGGCGCCGCCGCTTTCCTCGCCGCCGATCAGCACGTCTCCCCGCAGCATTTGGGCGCCGATGTACTTGAACCCAACCGGCGTCTCCACCAGCTCCAGACCGTAGCGGGCCGCCATCCGGTCCAACAGGTGGGTGGTCGCCACGGTGCGTACGATTCGGCCGCGCAGCCCCCTGTTTTTGACCAGATGGCGGGTCAGCAGGGCGAGCACGGCGTTGGGCGGCACGTACCGGCCGAAACGGTCAACGGCTCCGAAGCGATCCCCGTCTCCGTCATTGGCCAACCCCAGGTCGGCCTGCCGGTCGATGACCTCCCTCTTCAACAAGGACAGGTGGTGATCGTTCGGCTCCGGCAGGCTGCCGCCAAAAAACGGGTCGGCCGTCTCGCGGATGCTGATCGTCTCCACCCCTGCTTCTTTCAGCAGTCCGCTTACGTAGCCAATCCCGGCGCCGTGCATGGGATCAATCACGACCCGCAGCGGTGATTGTTTCAGCACGTCCAGGTGGACCATTCGCCTGAGATGCGCCTCGTAGTGCGGACGGAGCACGATCACCTGCAGCAGCTTGCGCGCCTTGGCTTCATCCAGCGGAATGTCCCGGACGCCGCCCGCCTCCTGGACCGCCCGGATCAACGCTTCCAGCCTGCTGGTGATCTCCGGAGCGGCCGGTCCGGCATAATCGGGAATGTATTTGATCCCGTTGTACTCAGGCGGGTTGTGGCTGGCGGTAATCATCACCGCGCCGCTGGCGGCAAAATGCTTGACGCCAAAGGCCACGGCCGGCGTCGGTGCTGCTTCGTTGACCAGATAGACGCGAATGCCGTTGGCGGCCAGCACGCCTGCCACGGTCTCGGCGAAGCGTCGGCCCAAAAAGCGCGTGTCATGACCGATGAGAATGCCCTGTTCCTGTTGGCCGATTTCCCTGGTATAGGCTGCAATGGCCTGGGCGACGACGCGCACGTTTTCCATCGTAAATTGATCGGCGACGATGGCGCGCCAGCCGTCCGTGCCAAAGCGGATGTCGTTCACTGCGATTCACCTCTCCCTTTTTTGCTTCAGCTCGTTTGCTTTGTCCACGTAACGCAGCACCGTGGCGACAAAGGTGGCGTGCGACCAGGTGAGCGGCGCAACGGAGACGGGCTCGCCGGTGTACGGGTCCAACTGCTCCGACAGCACGCCGCTTTCCATCGCGTGCCGCACCACCCAGTCGAGCCGCTTTTTCGCTTCGCCAAGTTCTTCCAGCGATTGCGCTTTCGCAATTTCCCAATCGGCTACCCACAGCGTGCAGATAATCCAGGGGTTCCCCGGCACCCTGGCCGCGTCGTGTGCCTTGCGAAAATACGGATCACCCTGGTACCGGGCGATTCCGCCCACCGGCGTATCCACCCGCAGACTGCGCCTAACCGCCTCCATCGTGCTGACGACCCGGGGATCGTCTGCCGGCATCACGCCCAGGGCAAACAGTCCGTACAGGCTGCTATCCACCGTTTCATCCTTTTCCAGCTTTCCGTCTGACCGCAGGTACCCCCCGCGCAAAAAACGGCAGAGGTCCGGATCGTACAGATGCTGCAACATGGCCGCACGGACGCGCTCCGCCCCTTCGTCATAGCGCTGGAAGCGGTGATCGTCGCCAAACAGTTGGGCAAACCTTGCCGCCGCCTTGAGCCCGGCGTAGACGGTGGCACTGGTAAAGGTAAAGATTCCTCTGCGCTCTTCCCACAGATCGTAGCTGGGGAGGGGGAGGTGCCATTCGGGATGGAGATGGGACAGCAAAAACCGGGCCGCCGGCCTGACCAGTGTGGGATACAGCCGCTGGCAAAATTCAATCTGCTTGCTGCAGCGGTACATCTCCCACAGCGCGTGGAGAACAAGCGCCGTCTCGTCCTCCTGGATGGGAAGCTGGTACTCCCCGTCCCGAACAAACGGGTGCCAGCTCGAACCGACAGACCCGTCTGGATTGTACTTGTGCAGCAGATAGCCGTCCTCCGTCAGCGCGTCACGGCAAAAGCGAAAAAACGGCGCCACCGTCCCGCCGTATCCCGCGCGGACCATCGCGCTGGCGACCAGCGCCCCGTCGCGCGGCCACATGTAACTGTAATGATCGCGGTTGTACTGCAGGATGTCCGAATCGTTGGCGGCCAGAATGGCGCCGTTCTGATCAATCTGTGTTTGGATGATCAACAGGCTCTGTTTGTACAGGCGGATCACCTCAGGCGGCAGGTCAGCAAAGCTTTGCTCCTCCTTGTTCACCCAACGCCGCCAGTAGACGTCCACGCGCGACAGCAGCCGGTCCGCTCCGCTGTCCAGCACGTACTGGTTCAATTCCTTGACCGCCGGGTACGTGTCACCAACGCACATCCAGTAGTACAGCGTCTGCTCCGCCAGCGGCTCCAGCACAAGGCGGAACGAAACGGTGCTGTCCACCGAGCCCTGCGCGATCGTGTTTCCTTCCAGCAGACCGTCCTCTGCGTCCCGCCAGGTTCCTTCCGCGTAATTAAACCGCTTGATGCCCACACTGTACTGAAAAATGCCGCCGTTCTCCGCCGTCCGGCCGTTCACCATGATGTAGACATTGCGCTTGTAATGGTACACGGTGTGAAGCAGGGGATCGTACACGGCCGTATCCCCCACTTCGGTCTCGTTCAAGCTGAAGTCGTGATGAAAAAACAGGCGCACTTCCCGCGTCTCCGCGAAGTGGTTGCGGACACGGACCTGTTTGAGGTAAATCGGGTCGCGCTGATGCACGCCGTCTGCGATGCAGAGCGAAAGCCCCAATTTCTCGTGACGGGCGGTGACATCGGTGACGAGCGACTCGTCGCGATAGCCGAGCCTGCGTTCCCATCCGTCTTCATCCAACCAGGAAAACCGCCCCTGCACCCAGATGCCCAGCTTGCAGTAATGACCGCCCACGTGATTCAGTTGCCCGACATACGGATAGAAGAGATCGCGCATGCGCAGTCTGTCGTCAAAATTGATCAGCAGCTTTCCGTTACCCACCACAAGCGGTCTTGGCATGATGTCACGCCCCTTCCGATCTGAAACTTCACGAGAAGGTTCCCGAAAACAAGGCGCGTTATCGGGACTGGAACTCCGCTATCCTCCGGGCGAACAATGCGGCGAGCGTCGATGCTGATTCCGCTGTCACGCCCTGTGAAATGATATTGACGTGGGAATGTTCTGTATCCGGCAGAATCAGCACCCAGCCGTGGGCGTCGTACACCTTGATGCCGTCCACCAACTCCAGCTGCTGGCCTTTGTGTTCCTCCAACATTTTACGCATCACTTTTCCCTTCCATGCCCACGGACAAAACACCGTCGTTTTGTCCATGTGGCACGCCGGAAGCTGAGCGGTCAACTGGCTGAGCGGCTGTTTTTCCCGTGACAGGTGCGCAAGGATGCAGACCAGGCTGAAAACCGCATCAAACAGCGGATGGAACCGCTCGTCCGGCGACACCTCCATCATCGCGCGCGGCGACAACTTGGTGCGGACCACCTCCACCTGCATCCGCCGGGCCAGCTGCTCCATCTCTTCCGGCGCGCTGACCGGCAGGCCGATCTGCCGTCGCTGCCCCCGGCAGGCGAGGAGCTGCAGCGCCATAAGTTGTTCCGGTGTCAGGCGTTCCCCCGTGTCCGTGAACAGCTCGAACTGCTCGCCGTTTTTGTGCAGGCGGACAGCCAGATCGACACCGTGCCTGCCGACCCCTTCTGCGACGGCGCCGTACACGGCGGTCACACCCAGCGCGCCAAACAGCGGAGCCAGAAACGCCGGCAGGAAGCGGGGCTCGCACTCGATTAGCAGGTTGAATCCCCGGCGCCGAATCAGTGCCGCGTCGATCTGCTCCAATAGTTCACGCGTGTAGGTTTCCTGCACCTGGTGTTCCACGTGCAGATAACCCAGGTGGTGCAGCGAACGGACATACGTCTCCTGCCAGCAGGCATTTTCAATTTTCCGCTCCCAATCGCGGGAGACCGGCAGCCCCAGCTGGTCGACGAACTGGATCACTACTTGCTTCTCCTCAGCCGATTCGTCCATGTGGATGTGAATCCCGCCCTGGCAGTGAAACTGTCGGACGGCGTACCGGTTTACCGGCGCGATGCTGATGCCGATGTCGATCGTGTCAATTCCGGACGAGCAGAGACTGGTCATGACGCTGTGCTTGAGCAGTTGGGCAAACGGGTGGGCGCAGGCGGACAGGGCGATTTTGCTGCCCGGCTTGAGCAGGTAGGCGTATGCGGCAGCCAGCCGGGTTACGAACTCCGGCGTAATCTCCACATTTGCCAGCCCTTTGATGCCATTGCCGCCGAACAGGCGTTTTGACTGCTTGGTTCCGTAAATGAGCGACGTGTGTACGTTGGCGCATTCCTCAATTTCCTTGTGGGGCCAGACCTTGACCCCGTCTTTTACCACCGCCTTGGCACCGATCCGGCAGCGGTCGCCGATGACCGCGCCCTCGCCCAGCAGGACACACGGTCCGACGCTCACGTTGCGGCCCAGAATAGCGCCTGTCAGTTCCGCCCGCTGGCCGATATAGGAGTTTTCCCACAAAATCGACTGCCCCAGCCTGGTCCCGGCGCAAATGACCGAATGACTGCCCAGCACGGAGTAGGCACCGACCGACACACCCGCTTGCAAATGGACGTTTTCCCCGATGTACACGGGCCCTTCCAGCCGCACGGACGAATCAATCCGCACGTGGTTTTCGAGAAAGATCCGGGGGGCAATCTCTCGCGCGTCAATCTCCACCCGCACCCGTCCGTCCAGCATGTCAGCCTGCGTCTGCCGATACACGTCCAGGGACCCGATGTCCGACCAGTAGCCCTCCGCGATGTGGCCGAACAGCGGCAGAGCCGCGTCCAAAAAGGCGGGAAACAGCTCTTTGCTGAAATCCACTTCTCTGTCTTCTTCTATGTAAGAAAGCACCTCAGGTTCGAAGACGTACATGCCTGTGTTGACCGTATCACTGAACACTTCGGCCCAGCTGGGCTTTTCCAGGAACCGGGTGATTCGTCCGCTCTCGTCCGTCATGACGACGCCGAATTCCAGCGGCGTCTCCACTCTGGTCAGGATCAGCGTGGCCAATGCGCCGTTTCGCTCGTGAAAACGGACAGCCTCTGTCAAATCGATGTCCGTCAAGGTGTCTCCGCTGATCACCAGGAACCGGTCATCCAGGAATTCAGCGCAGTTTTTGACGCTGCCCGCCGTGCCCAATGGCGTCGCTTCTTCGAAATAGGTAAGCGAGACGCCAAAGCGTGATCCGTCGCCAAAGTAGCTGCGGATGGCATCGGGAAGGTACTGCAGCGTGACCGCGATGTCCGTAATGCCATGGCGTTTCAGCAGGTGGATCGTGTATTCCATGCAGGGACGGTTTAACAACGGCACCATCGGTTTGGGCGTATGGACCGTCAACGGGCGCAGGCGGGTTCCCTTGCCGCCGGCCATGATCACTGCTTTCATCAACCGTTCCTCCTCTCGGTCAGATCGAAGTTGCCCAGGCTGAACCCAATGAACGATACAAATCCATCGTCTGAAGCGCCAACCGGTTCCAGTCGTATTGACACAGGATGTCCTCACGCGCCGTGCGGACCAGCCGCTCGCGTTCATCGGGGCAGTGCAGGAGCCAGCACAACTGATCAGCAAGCGAATTGGCGTTGCCGGTGTAAAAGGTGAGCCCGTTTTCGCCGTGGCGGACGATTTCCCGCAAGCCTCCCGTGTCGGCCACAATCACCGGTGTCCCCAGCGCCATGGCTTCCAGCGCCACGATGCCGAACGGCTCGTACAAGCTGGGAAAAACGGCTGCCGCTGCCATTCGGAAGAGCAGATTGCGGCGGTCGTCGTCGACAAAGCCGAGAAATCGGACGCGAGACGCCAGCCCCCGCTGCTCCGCCATCTGCCGCCACTCTTCCAGCATGGGCCCTTTTCCCGCCAGAACGAAGACGGCTTCCGGGTGTTCGTGCAATACGCGGGGGGCGGCCTCCAACAGCAGGTGCACCCCTTTTTCCCGCACCATCCGGCCGACAAAGAAGATGACCGGTCCCGTCCCCAGCCCCAGTTCCTCCCGCACGACGCGCATGCACTCTGCTTCATCCGCAGTCGCGGCCGGCGGGCATGCGACGCCGTTGGGGATCACGGCGATACACTCATGCGGTACGCTAAACAGCCTGTTCACCTCCCCGGCCATGT
This sequence comes from Brevibacillus sp. NL20B1, assembly GCF_018195675.1. NCBI lineage: Bacteria > Bacillati > Bacillota > Bacilli > Caryophanales > Paenibacillaceae > Brevibacillus > Brevibacillus sp. NL20B1. The sequence continues at coordinate 137,210 of NZ_JAGTPT010000001.1, read as the reverse complement.
AGCGGCTGCACACGATGAGGCGGTCGGATGCGGTGGAGAGAAGCTGTTCGCGCTCGTGAATCCGCTGCTGCAGCGGGGTGTGAATCCCTTGATGACGGCCGTGTTCCAGCGCGTGGATCGTCGTCACCAACGGCCGTTCCCAACGCTGTTTCAGCTCCAGCGCTGCCCATCCGACCATCCAGTCGTGCGCGTGGATGAGATCGGGCCGAAATCCCTGCCGCACCAATCGTTCCGCCGCGTCTGTCATCGCCAGGTTGAGCTGAAATACCCAGTCGAGAAAATCGCTCTGCTCTCCCGGGACGTAGGTGTTGAGCCAATGGACGCACACCCCGTTTACCAGCTCCGAGTGCGCTGCCGTACCTGGTGAGGCTGTCAATACGTGCACCTCTGCGTGCTGCCTTGCCAGATGGCAGGCCAGGTCGTACACGGCCCGGCCCAGTCCGCCGACGACGCGGGGCGGAAACTCCCAGCTCAACATCAGCACCCGAAGCCCTTCTTGACGCTCACTGCCGGCGGCCACATACTGACGCGATACGTTCACTCTATGCGAACTTATCGGCAAATAGTACCGCAGGTCCAGATCGGGGAAAAGCGGATACGCCTGCTCTCTTGCGGCCAGTCGCTCGGGATCAATCGTCCCCGCCTCAATCTGCTCCACCAGCTCGCGAAAGCAGGTGAGATGGTCGTGAGTGCGGCGGACGGCGTAATCAACCACGGTTTGTCCGTCCATGATAAAAGCCCAGTCACTGCTTTGCGCCAGCATCAGCTCCCGGGCCGCCTGCTGCAGTCCGCGCCGCAACAGCGGACGTGCCTCATGATCGTCATGGGTCTTTTCCACCAGTTCGATCAGGTCCCGTTCAGCCTGGTGCAGGTGGCGGTAAATCCAGCTGTTTCGCTCGTTGAGCCAGACTTCGCCGTAGCCGTTTCGCCCCCAGGACGACATCGGCAGACGCCCCCGGTCAATCTGGGGGTAGGCGTCCAGGTAGGCGGAGGGCGTGGTCAGACTGATCACATGTGAATCGCAGGCAGCCTTCCGCAGCAGAAAATCGAGAAACTGCGGCCCTTCGTACCACCAGTGGCCGAACAGTTCGGCGTCGTACGTGGCCGTAATCAGCGGAGGGGGATCCAGCCATTCGGCCGCCTGCACCACCTGTGCCTCCCGACTGGCGAGGAAATGACCGGCGTGAACGTCCGCCTTCTCCCTCGCCCGGTCGGGATCGTAAATGGCTTTTGGCTCATCCCGCCCGGTGATCCGGTGGTACTTGAGTCCTGTATGTACGCGGAATCCCTCGGGATGAACGTACGGAGCGATGTACGCCCAGTCCAGATCAAACCCGATGTCCCGGTAATATTCCCGGTAATCGTAATCTCCGGGATAGCCGGTGACAGAGCTCCACACTTGACGCGACGCTTCTTCATCGCGTGGAAAGGCGGCTACGTCGTACGGGGTCAACAGCGGCGCAAACAGCCCCCGCCGCGGATGAGGAGTGGCGTGGCGAACCGTGTGGCTGTCGGTGAAAAAGTAGCGGATGCCCGCCTCTTTCAGCAGGCGGTCCAGCCCCGGGGTATAGCCGCACTCGGGCAGCCAGATTCCCGCGGGACGGCGGCCGAGAATACGCTCATGCGTATCAATCCCTACCATAAGCTGGGCGCGGATTGCCTCTTCCGTCTCTACAAAGGGGAGAAACGCGTGAGTCGCGGCGCACGTAATCAGCTCCACGCAGCCGCTCTCCTGCAGCCGTTTCAAAGCGGATACAAGCGCATAATCCCACTTGCGGCAGTACTGGGCGATTTCCCGAAAGCGCTGCAGATACATTTTGGCGACGCGGTGCTCCTCCGGGCTGCCGCTCGTCCGCTTGCATTCCTTTCCGGCCAACTCGACCGTTTTGGCGAGATGGCGCCGGAATCTCTCACGGATCAACGGATCGTCAAGCATGGACAGCAGCGGAGGTGAAACGGCCAGCGTGATGCGAAACGGGATGCCGTCCGCGAGCAGCTTTTCAAACACCAGCAACAGCGGAATGTACGATTCGAGCATGGCCTCGTACACCCAGCGCTCTTCCAGGCGATCATCCCGCTCGCCATCCCGCACGTAAGGCATATGGGCATGCAGCACGAGGGAGAGATAACCGTTTGACACCACAGACACCTCGCTCATTTTGACGTTTTGGGATAGAGGGAATAGGAAGAAAAGTTCTCAAACCAGGCTGGTACGCGCGTGTCGGTGGCTGGCTCCACCAGCGGCTCGCCCCATGCGGCAGGGTAATTGCGCGGTGTCGCTGCCGGTTCCGAGCGCAGGATCGGGTAGAAGCGCTCGCGGTGGAACAGACCAAAGTCGGCGATGTACGTTCTCCCCGGCTGGACGTCATGCACAAACCAGGAGTGGGCGTCATGTGACACGGTCACGTCCAGGTGGCAATGCGCGTTGGTGCCGTCAAACAAGCAGTCGGTCACGTCGTAGAGACGGAGCCCCTTGTCGATCTGCCGGTAGTCTGCCTGCAGGTAGGATGCGACCATCCGCATGCGCGGCCAGGTGATCTCCCAATAGACAAACAGCACCGTCGGCCCCTGCACCATCAGTTTGACCACATCCCTCCCGTAAAACGGCGGCAGCCGCCACCCGTCGTCCGGTTTGTTCTTTGGCGGGACAGCATTCCGGCTGCTGGAGTCAGGTTCGGCCGCCGAACGCGATCTGCCCTTCTGCAGCCGGTATTTCACCTGGCCCACGGTCAGCCCGCATTCTTTGGCGATTTGCGCGATGGTCATGGACTGCGAGCGAAGCTGTAAGATTCGTTCCAACATCGTTGAACGCTCCTTTCTGCCGGTATCCTCCAAGCACGAGACTGGCGGAGGCGACGGGTCTTTTGCCAACAATGCCATCATAGCCAAAACCGCCCATCAAAGACTGTCGAACAGTGTGTGCACATCCTTTCTTCTTTTGTCGAGTTTCCGACTGTTTTTCGTCATGAAAACTGACGAACTGCAGGATGGCGAAAGACCCGTTGACCTTTCGGGAAATCAGGGCAAGAAAAAAACCACCTGTACAGGTGGATCAGACAGTAAATCAGAAAAATTTCTTTCGTCCCTGCTCTTCTTTCAAGAGTTCCACTGCTTCACGAAATCTCAGCGAGTGGACGATCTCCCGTTCGCGGAGGAATTTGAGGCCGTCCTTCAGGTCGGGATCGTCCGTCATGTCAATCAGCCATTGATAGGTGGCTCTCGCTTTTTCCTCGGCGGCAATATCTTCGTACAGGTCGGCAATCGGGTCGCCTTTGGCCTGGATGTACGCCGCCGTCCAGGGGACGCCGGCGGCATTGTTGTAAAACAGCGCCCTGTCGTGATTAACGTAGTGGGGGGAGAGGCCGGCTTCCTCCAACTGCTCGATCGTGGCGTCTTTCGTCAACTTATACACCATGGTAGCAATCATTTCCAGGTGCGCAAACTCTTCTGTCCCGATATCCGTCAACAGACCGATCACCTTGTCAGGGATGGTGTACCGCTGGTTCAGGTAGCGGAGCGCCGCCGCCAGCTCCCCATCGGCGCCGCCATACTGCTCGATCAGGAGCTTCGCCATACGCGGATCGCATTTGCTCACGCGTACGGGGTACTGCAGTTTTTTCTCATAAATCCACACGTTTGATTCTCCTCCTCATCCTCATACCTGCCACGGCCACGGCGTTTCGGGCCACTGCCAGGGATATCCGGAATAGCTGTGTCCGAATTGCAAAAGCGGTCCGTAATGAGCCTCAAACTCGCACGCCACCTGCCAGCGTCTGGCGGAGTACTCGTTGAACTGCTGGACCGCATTCATGTCGTCTCGGTGAGTGTTCAGGTACAGCGACAACTCCACCAGCACGAAATCGAGCGCCTGCAGCTCATGCAGAAGCTGGTAGTAGCGTTCGTCCACTTGTTTGCGATCGCTCACTTCCGCTCCCTCCCTTTTCGATCCCGTCCCTCGTACGGACTGTACAATGCCGGCCAGAGCACGCCGTGGCGCAGCGCTTCGTGAGCAGAAAACTGCGGCAGTCCGGGGGGCTGAAAATTCATGAACAGGTTGGGGGGGACCACATAGGTTTTCACCCGGATCGGCGGACACGGGTCAAAGGGGCTGACGTACGGATAATACACTCTCGTCTGCGAATCCAACGAAGGTGACCTCCTTGCTAGGTGATTGACTAACCAGTATCACTGTATGACACTCACCTACCTGCGGTGTTGGGCGGTCGCCCGTTTGTGTGGCATAAGAAAAACCCGCTGTGCTCAGCGGGTTACAGTGTGTAGAAAATGACCATTGCGAGGAGAACACGTTTCCGTCAGCCGCTCCGTGCTCGCCCAACAGAGAAACACATACTGCTCGCTCCGCATTGATTTGCGGGGGATCGCCAAAGCCGCATGGCTACGCAGATTGTTCAACGGTGGCGATCCTTTTTCCCGCAAATCGCTGCTCCGCTCGGCAGGGCTCACAAGTCGCTCTGCCTGGAAACGTGCTTCTCCTTCGATGCAATCGGGTTGGCTTCAGTCGGAAACCCGCTGTTTTCAGCAGGTTATCGTCGTTTGGTGATACGGCCGAAGCCACCAACCTTCGTGCGCGGAGGCGATTTGCTTCGCGGCGGGGAGAAGATTGAGGATTTTTTTGTGGATGTCGAATTGGAGATGGTCGTCTTCTTGTCAGACTTGCGGATAATCCGCCCGACCTGCCCGGATGGCGCTGTGGACGGTTCCGTCTTTTTTTTGATGATGCTGCCGTCCGCACCGACTCCGGAACTCCGATCGGCAGGCTTGTCGCTGCGCTTGATGATGCTCCCCGTTCCCTGCTTGGTGACAGGAGGAGCCGCCTTTTTTTCCTGCTGGGTGGGGACCCGGTACGTCCCCCCTGGTTTGTAGATGTCTCTTGTGGTATACCCTCGATACGAACCGGTGGCATGTTTGTGCGCATCGAAGAGGTCATCCAGCAGGCTGGCGATGATGAACCCCTCCAGAAACGACGGATCGTAATTTTGCCGGACAAACTCCTTGCTGTCCACTTCGATGAGCGTGTCCGAAGGCTTCTCTTGATCCTGCTGCAGGTGGTACCATTCATCCGGATAGATGAGAAACATGTGTTTCTCGTCTTCTTTTGAGATTTCGTCCGGCTCTCGCTGCTCTGCCAGTTCGCGGGCCACTTCCGGCACTGTTTTGTTTTCGGCGCGGTAGACGCGGGAATACTGCCCGTCGTCCTTGGAGATCACCGATTCCAGCGGATAGTCCAATCCGGCCGACGGTTTCCCGCAGCCAGCCAGGGACAAGAGCAAGAGCGCTGGCACCAACAAGATCGTGACCGCTCGAAACAACCGCTGTGCCATCCTCATCCCTCCCTACGTTCCGCGCAAGACCTGCACGTCAGCCGAGAGGACAAACTCTCCCTCGTACAGCATGAAACGGCCGTCCTGCCATTCGATCCGCAGCAGATGGCGCTGGTCGGATTGAAACTGCCAGATGTGCTGCTCGCCTGACGAAGAAAACGGGGTTTTGCCCTGGGCCGTCACGTGACCGCTGTAGTGTTCCTCCAGGTGGTAGTAGACCCCGTCCATTTCGATCGTGGTCGGGACTCCATCGTCAAAATCCAGCCGGCCGTCAATGGCGCTGTAGAGCTGATACACCACCTGTTCCCGCTCTTCGATATAGAGATAGCGAATCTGCTGGCCGTCCTGCAGGGTCAGCATCACGGCGTTTCGACTGACGTTTTGAATCCTGCCCGTCACCTGATAGGTGACCAGGGAAACCTCCACCACATCTCCCGGCCCAACAGTGAGGATGCTGCGCTCTGCGGGCAGCGGCTCATGCTTGGCAAAGAGACCGTGGATTCGCTTGAACAAACTCATGGATGCCCTCCTTTCCCCGCACTACAGACAAGCGGCCAAAATCAAAGCGCCGACGATGTGGAAAGAGCCGGCCAACAATGCGTACGCGACTTTCCCCTGCCGCGTTCCCTCGTCCAGATCAAACGACGCAGCCATTTTCAACAGCCGTTCGACAATCCATTCCAGCATGAACAAAATGACAAATGAAACCACAGACACCAACAGGGCAATAAACAGATCGTTGGAAGTGGCAATCGACCGGGACAAGATATAGCCCTGGGCAAACAGCTTCATGACGAAACGGGTCGTTACCGCCACGTTCCCGTTCTTCATTTCCGTAATGTCCTTGTATTTGGTGAACAAACTGTCCACCCACATGAGCACAAACAAGAGAATGGCGCCGGCCCCGGTCCACACCAGCATGGCCAGCACTTCAAACCACGACAAAGTCCATCCCTCCACAGCGTCAAAATTTACTTGCGGCAGTTCGCGGAATCAGAGAAAAAGGGGAACCGCCTGGAGCGGTTTACCCCTCGTATTTTTTCATCAGGGCCGCCAGTTCGTCTTCAATTTCCTGATCACGGTTCAATTTGGCGATTTCCTCGTCCAGCGATGTTTCTTTTTTGTACACGTCGCCGCTGGCCTCCGCTTCCGCTTCGAGCTGCAGCGCCTTCTCCTCCATGCGCTTCAACCCCGCCATCGCCGTATTTGCGTCGAACCCGGACATCGCCTTGTTGATGTTTTTCTGGGCCTTGGCGGCGTTGACGCGGGCGACCAGGGTCTCCCGTTTGTGTTTCAGCTCGTTGATCTGCTTGCGCATTTCCGCCAGCTTTTCGCGCAGGTTGTCAGCCGCCTGTTTATTCTGCTCGTAGCTTGCCTTGTACTCCTCCATCTTTTGCTGGGCCGCTTTCTTTTCTTCCAACGCGCGTCGGGCGAGATCGACGTTCTTCGCCTGCGCAGCCAGATGGGCCTGCTCGTCGCGTTTCTTGACGAGGGCTTCCTGCTCCTCGTACAGCAGCTTGAATTTTTTCTCCAGGGCGATTTGGGCAGCGACAGCTTTTTCCGCTTCTTCCAGATCGGCCTGCATGTCGCGCAGATACTGGTCTGTCATTTTAACGGGGTCTTCCGCTTTTTCAATCAGAGCATACAGATTGGCCATGGTCAGGTCTCGCAGACGTTTGAAAAACGACATGACATTTTTCCTCCTTGCATAAGAATGTCAACGCAGCTGCAACTGCGCCTCTCTAACACGTATCTACGAAAAAAGAGGGGCCTCGGTTTCAACCGGACTCCTTTCGTTTGCGCATGCTGCCCTTGCGCTCTCCCTCGCCGCCAGCATTCTGCTGCAAACGCACCTTTTGCTCCCGGTCGTCCCACAGCAGGTAGGCGTCGAAGCGCTCTTCGCCCTTTTGAAATCCTTTGATGAGATTGCTTCTGCCCGACTCCATCAGCCGTTTGACGTTGGCGGCGGAAATTTTCTTGCCCAAAATGGTCTTGGACAGCGTCACGCCGCAGCCGGTCTTGCGGTAGTTGGCACAGCCGTAAAAATCCCCTTTGTCCACCAGATCGCCGCCGCAGGCGCGGCAGGCGGCCACCTTTTTGCCCAGGCTGAACCGAGAGGACTGCCTCGGCATCGCCGCCACGTCGTATCCGTCCAAATTCCAGCTTTGCGACTGTTCCACCGCATCCTGCACGATCTTGCTGGACAGTTTTTTCACCTGCTCCATGAACGCCTGCGGCGAGGCCAATCCCTGCCCGATCTCCGCCAGACGCTGCTCCCACCGGGCGGTCATTTCCGGCGAGGCCAGGATCTTGTCACCGATCAGATCGATCAAAAGCATACCCTTGGGGGTGGCGTACACCTGGTTCCGCTTGACCTCGATGTACTTTCGCTGTTTCAGTGTGGCGATGATGGCGGCGCGGGTCGCTTCGGTGCCCAGCCCTTCCGTCTTCATCAGCACCTTCTCCAGCTCTTCGTTGTCCAGATGCTTGCCCGCCGTCTTCATCAGCGTGATCAGCTGACCTTCGGTGTAGCGCTTGGGCGGCTGCGTCCTGCTCTCCTTGACGCTTGCTTTGCACACCCGCCCCTCTTCTCCCTCGGCCAGCGGCGGCAGCACCGGTTCGTCCTCTTCCTTCTCCTCGTCGAACAGCACCGACCGCCATCCGGCCCTGAGCTGCACCTTTCCCTTGCTGACAAATGCAGCCCGGCCGTCCACCAGCGTGACCACCGTCGTGTAATCAAACAGCGCGCTCTCATAATGGGCGGCGATCAGCCGGCGGGCCACCAGGTCGTAGATTTTCCGCTCGTCGTCCCCCAGCTTGGCCACGGTGGGCACCTGCTCCGTCGGGATAATCGCGTAGTGGTCCGTTACCTTTTTTTGGTTGACGTAGCGTCGATCTTGGGCGATCGAGGACTTCGGCGCGGGAAAAAAGCCGCGGTACTCCGGCTGTCTGGCCAGCCTGGCAAGGATATCCGGGAACGCCCGCGCCTCCTCGGCCGTCACAAAGGCGGAATCAGAGCGCGGATAGGAGAGATATCCCTTGACGTACAGCTTTTGCGCCACGTCCAGCGTCTTTTGCGGCGAAAACTTGTACAGCTTGTTGGCGGCCGCCTGGAGGGAAGAGAGGTTGAACAGGTACGGGGGCAGGAATTCTTTCCGCTCCGTCTTCACCTCCGACACGCGTACCGGTTTATCACGGCAAAACGCGGCGATCCGCTCCGCCAGCTCGGGGTCGTTGATCCGCGATTGCCCGTCCTTCTGCCAGACGCCTTCATACCGTTTGCCGCACACGTCGAAGGTGGCCTTTACTTCCCAGAACGGCTCCGGCCGAAACGAGGCGATTTCCTTTTCCCGCTTCACCACCAGCGCCAGGGTCGGGGTCTGTACCCGGCCGGCGGAAAACACATCGCTGATTCCTTTTTTCTTTAGCAGGATGGTGTACACGCGGGAGGCGTTCATGCCCACCAGCCAGTCGGCGCAGGCCCGGCTGTACGCCTCGTGGTACAGATTGCGCGTCTGCTCCTCCTCCAATAGCGATGCGAAGCCGGCGACGACAGCCCGCTCCGTCAGCGACGAGATCCACAGCCGCTTCATCGGCTTGCGAACCCCGCTCATCTCCACGATCGTCCGCACGATCAGCTCCCCTTCCCGTCCGGCGTCGCCTGCGTGAATGATCTCGTTTACGTCAGGCCGCCTGAGCAGCTGCTTGATAATCCCGAACTGTTTGGCCTTGCCCTTTATCACCTGATGGCGAAACGATTCCGGGATGATCGGCAGCGTCTCCACCGCCCACTTTTTCCAGGCAGGATTGTACGCTTCCGGCGGCACCAGCTCACACACGTGACCTACCGCCCACGTGATGTAGGCCCCCCGGGGAAACAGCTGGTTTGGCTGAATTTCCACATAGCCCTGCTTCTTTTTATGCGCAAACGGACTGGCCAACTTGAGCGCCTGGTCCGGTTTTTCGGCAATGATGACTTTCATGCGTGGCATTCTCCCCATCCGTCTGGAAACATTTGTTCTGACTTCTATTGTACTACAAGTCCGCGGACCTGTCCCGGCTTGTCCATCCGTTGTCCAAACGGGGGGATTTCCTCGTCGGTGCGTCCAGCATTGGGCGAGCGTACAGGCAAAACCCACTGCGCACACATACAGTATGATAGTCGCGGAAAGGAGGGGTAGTGATGAGCAGTATCTTCAACGGTTGCGGATTTGACGAATTCAGCCTCGTGCTCGTGCTGTTTATCCTGTTGGTCATTGTCGGCTGCAGTTGTGAATAACGAAAACAAAGCAAAAGCAGACAGATCCATGCAAAGGGAGAATTCGGGGGCATTCTCCCCTTGCATGCACTCCGCTATGGCTGGTGAGAAAACGCCGCCGACGGTCGATGGTACACATCTCTCCTCATGTATCCACAAGCACCAGATACCTGTACGCCTTGGCATGCTCGCTGCGAGCGATGGGGTGTCTCATTTCTTCTTGTCGTTCAATTCCACCACGTAGCCGATCAATTGAAGGACAGCCCCGATCAGCGACAATACCTGCCCGATCAACTGCAGTTCCTGAGTGGGCGTCGGGCGATTTTCTTTTTCCTTCATGTCTTCTCCCCCGGTATCGTTTTTCATCAGGATATGCAAAAAACGCGCTTTCCGCTGCTTGGCGAAAAAACGCGTTTTTTTCGTGCTAGACGCTGTGCATCTCCTCTTTGCTGCTCCGAACGGACAGCCAGGGAAAGCGGCGCAGGCTGTAGACGGCGTTGGCCGCCGTACAGGCTACCCGGTGCCGACTGGTCTTCAACGGATGGGCAAAGGCCGGGCGGTCTGCCAGGTTCCGCAGCCTCTCCAATGTGATCCCCTGCTGCGCCAGAGCTTCCTCAAATTCTTTCTGGGCGGCTTGCTTTGCTTTGAACAGCATCATCTGCACCCTGCTGTAGACGTTGATCGCGCCGTCTCCTGTCGTCTCGATCGGGAGGAAAATGGCATCCGGGTACTTTTCCGTGATCAGCGACTGCACGCCGTCCGATACCCCGGAAGACGGCATGCAGCCGAACGGCTTGACGGAGATCGTCATGTTCACTTTCCGCTTGACCACGTTCAGGATCAGCTTGCCCACTTCCATGTGGCCTTCGCCGCCGCGCAGGTGGTTGTTGTAATGCTGATGCGCAACCCGGGCCACCTCATCCATGTCCGGCAGATGGTAGCCGGACAAGCCCAACAGCTTTGCGTAGCTGTAAAACATCAAGCGGAGAACGCGGTCGGCCGCCCACAGCATGCGCAGGCGCATGACCGGATTTTTGCCGGCAAGGCCGTAGCGGCCGCCGTCCTCGCCGCGCAGCCTCATGCGCTTCAGCGTGTCGTAGCGCCCTTCCCAGATCAGGTAGAGAATCCAGGCAGTCAGCAATTGCACGTCTACCTCGGCCCCTTCCTTTTCCAGAAAGCGCTGCAGTTGATAGTTGCCGTCGCCCTCCGTCGTCATCGCCCAAAACTCGCCGATCACGCTCACCTTGGGTTTGGCCTGCGTCCGGTCCACCCGGATCGCCTGCAGCTCCCTGCGGCATGCCAGCAGGGCGGGAATCAGCCATTTGCGCTGGCGCAAGGCCTCGTACAGTCGATGTTTGCAGCGCTCGAGCGCGGCATCGGTGGCGCCCGGTTCCACTTCGTAGGGACGGATGCGATAGCCGATGGCATTCAGAATGTCGCCCAACAGGGCCGCTTTCAAGAAACTGAGGAAGAACGCGGTGTCCAGCTTGAGGGCGGAGTCGCCGCCGGTCGCCTGCTTCAGCCCGCTCTGCTGCTGAAACAGGAGCACGCGGAAGCCGTCAAACCCGGCATCGCGCAGCGCCTTGCGATACTCCGTCACATACGTGCCGAAGCGGCAGGGCCCGCACGAACCGCTGGTGATGAACAGGTAGTTTGCGACGATCTCCTCTTTTGATTTGCCCTCCACGTCCCGCAGATACGTCAAATACTTGATCAGGTTGCCCACGGTAAAATACGTCGGATTGCACTGGCCGCGGTTGCCAAACTCCTTGCCGTACCGAAGCGACTCGTTGTCGGGACAATCCAGGTGCTTTACGTTGTAGCCCAGCCCGGAGAGCGCCCCTTCGATCAGGTAGTCGTGGGCCATGGTCAGTCCGCCGAAAAGGATGGTGGTGCTGGCCTTGTCCCTGGCCAAAAACTGGCGGGGAACCGGATCAAACCACTGCTGCCGACTGGCTGTCAATCCCAGCGCCTGCATCTGCTCTTCCTGATAACGGCGCAATTCATCGGCAATCGCGTTTTCGTTCCCGGAAATTTCTGTGGTGGTTGTCATACCTTTTCGCCCCTTTCAGATAGTCATGACGGGATCGATTCGCTGCCCGTCTGCGCAAACCCGGTCGATTCCATCACAGCCGTCCGTTCCTGCGTGTCGAGGCCGAGCAGTTCCCGCCGCTTCTGTTCGATGCGCTTCTGCAGCTCCGCTTTTTTCGCGGCCAGATCCTGCAGCCGCTCCTCGTGCAGACTCAGGCTGTGGGCATAGGTTTTCACACGAATGTTGATCGAGCCGCTCGGCTTGTTGGCGTCGATGTCGTGCAAGGCGGAATAAGGCGTTCCTGCCGTCGAGATGATCTTGTCGATCAGCCCGTAGGTCGGTGCGTCATGACCGCACTTGAAACTGGACAGATCAAGCACCGCAACGTTGGGATGGCGGGCGGCAAACTTGGCTGCCCACACCTTTTGCACGCTGTTGGAACTGAAGTTTTCCGGCCAGACATCCGTCACCTCCAGTGCGTGCTCCACGCGCCCGCTCTCGATGTCGTCGCGGAAAAAACGCCGCAGCCACTGCTCGTCCTTGGGGATGGAGCGCATCGAAAGGATGGGGTAGCCCAACACCTGAAACTCTTCCAGCACGCCGTGATTGAGACCGGGATCGGAGTGGTACGGCCGCCCGATCATCAGGATGGCCAGACGGTTTTCCGCTTCCACCTGCTCCAGGATCGCCTTTCCCCGCTCCTGCATTTCGGCGTCAAAGAGGTCCATCGCCCGCCATCCCTGCTCCACGGCAAAATCGCTCTCGTCCTCGGTGATCTGCAGCACGTCTCGAAACGCCTCGAACAACTGCTTTTTCATCATGTGCCGCTCCGTAAAGGTGACGGCCGGGTCGAGGTAGGTGACACCTCTCGTCGCAAAGAAGTCAATCTCTTTCGTAAAGGCCGCTTTAATCACATTGGGCGCCCCGGCGACAATGGGACAGCTCGCGGAATCCATCACGTTCTGCAAGTGGGTCGGAATGTGGGTGATGCACGGGAATACGATGCAGTCCAGCGGCTTCCGCTCGTGATGCTTGAACAGCAGATTGTGGATGTGCGCCTGGGCCACCTTCGACGGGTAGCACGGGTCGATCGAGCCGTACTTGCCGCCCTCCAGCCACATCTCTTCGCTGGTGTAGTCGCTGAATACGATGTTGTTCTTGTCGATGCCAAGTGTTTCAAAATAGGTGCGCCAAAACGGAGCTGTCGACCAGATGTTGAGCACCCGCGGAATTCCGATGCGCATCCGGCTGCGCCGCTCTGCCGCCTCTGCCGAGGAGCGCTGAAAATGGCGCGTATACACCTTTCTGCGCACGCCCCCCAGACCCAGCCACCTGCGCGTGACGCGCACGTCGTTCACCGTCTCGTCCGCTGTTGGCATCGGTTCCGGATCGTAGAAATGCTGGAACATGCGGGTCGCTTCGTATTCCACCAGGTTGGGATAGTGTTTTTTCAGTTCCTGCCGCTGCTTGGTCAGGCGAATGACCGCCTCCTTGTCTTCCACCGTTCCCTTTTCGCAGCTAAAGCCGGAGATGTAGCGGGCCGTCTGTCCGTCCGGCGTCTTTGCGTCAATAAAGGTTCGGCTGCAGTGGTTGGGACAGAAGGTACAGCGGGTGGATTCGTCGTTGCGGGTGATGTACGAAAGCCCAATCGCAGCATCCAGCCCCAGGAAGGTGGAATACCCCCGACGCTTGACGACGCGCAGGGTCTCCATCGCGGCGCCGATCGCGCCTGCTTCACCAGGATGGGGATGCACGTACACCTTGGCGTCGGGAACCCGCTCCCTGATGTAATCGACCTGCGCTTTGACCGCTGCCAGGTTGTACTGCGTGCCGCCCTGGAGGACAAAGGTGCGGCCCAGTTCGGCCATGCGCGGGATCTGCACGACGTACTGCCAGACGTTTTTCGGCAGGACCAGGGCAAGGCCGGCCAGCAGTTCTTCCTTGGAATACCCTTCCTTTTGAAAATTGACCCGGTCGGCATCGAGGAACACCGCACAGCCGTAGGAAAACTTGGGGGTGAGTTCCGCCTTGAAGGCCGTTTCCGCATACTCCTGGATGGGAATGCCGAACTGGTCGGCCATCGCCTGCAGCAGCATGCCATTGCCCGCCGAGCATTGGTTGGACAGCCGGAAGTTGCGGATGTCGCCGTTTTTCAAAAAGAGCACTTTGATGTCCTGGCCGCCAATGTCGCAAATCACGTCGACATCCCCGAACTGGTGAACGGCGCTCATCATGTGGGCGACCGTCTCCACGATGTTGACGTCCGCCCTGAGCGTCTTCTCCAGCACGTCCGCCGCGTACCCGGTGGCGCCAAAGCCGATGATCTCCAGCTCCGCTCCTTCGCCTGTCACCTTGTCGCGAATCCGCCGCAGCATCTCTTTGGTGTCTTCGAGCGGGTTGCCCTTGGACAGTTGGTACTCTTTCAGCAAAATGGCGCCGCTCTCGTCAACGAGCACCGCTTTGGACGACGTCGATCCTCCGTCCAGCCCGATCACCGCCCTCACCTTTTGCCCAGGCGAGAAGCTGGCGGGCGTAAACGGCGGGATGCTGTACGTGCGGCGGAATTCTTCCAGCTCGCTGACACTGCGCACGAGCGGCGGGCCGGCATTTTCACCCAGTTTGGCTTTGCGTCCGTGGGCGATGAAGGCTTTCAGCGCTTCGATCCCTTTGTACGCGCCCACCTCGGCCGGCTCGTGCAGTCCGTACATGACGGCGCCGTATGCGGCGTAGTACTGGGAGTTTTCCGGCACAAAAATCAGCTCTTCGACGGGGATGTCCCGGGGGTACTGGTATCCCCGCTCTTCCCACGTCTGCGGAATGCGCTTGCGCCAGCATTCCTGCAAAAACGGCAGGTACGTATTGGGGCCGCCCAACAGCAGCACCCGGTGCCTGAGCGTGTTTCCCCGCGTGAGTACGGACAGGTTTTGCATGACGATGGCGTCCGCCAGCGAACACATGATTTCCGCCGCCGGGATGCCGCTCTTCACCAGGTTGACGATGTCCGTCTCTGCAAACACGCCGCATTTGGCGGCCACGTGGTGCAGCTTGGAATCGTCGAAATGCAGCCGGCCCACCTTCTCCATCGGCATGCCCACCTTGATCATGCATTTGTCGATGGTGGCACCCGTCCCGGAGGCGCACTTGTCATTCATCGAGGTGATCGCCTGCTTGTCCCTCTCTTCGTTTACCTTGAAGATGATGATTTTCGCGTCCTGCCCGCCCAGTTCGATCACACTGCCGACGTCAGGATGAAGCTGTTCCACTGCCATGGTTACGGCGTTTACTTCCTGGACAAACTTGGCGCCGACGTGTTCCGCAATCGGGCCGGCCCCGGAGCCGGTCATAAAGATGCGAATGTTTTCACGCCGGACATGGGCAAACTGATTGCCGATCGCCACCAGGAATTCCAGCACTTTTTCCGCCTGCTTGGTATGATGGCGCTGATAGTCTGACCAGAGAATCTCCCTGGTGTCGGGATCGACCACGGTAGCTTTGACGGTAGTCGAGCCGACGTCGACACCAATAATGAGAGAGTCTTGCCCTGCAGCTTCCTTTGCCATCAAAACCACACCTTTCTCCAATAACATCCATATAGGTAGCGTGGCAAAGTTGGATGTAATCTATTCATCATGGATATAGGGGAAAAGAGATGGGCCAACAAAAAACCCCTCCTCGGCACTTCGAGGAGGGGGTGCGGGCAGCCAGCCTGTTTGGCAGGTTGCCGCATGTCGTTTTCTCATCTGTTAGTGTATAACCGCACCGCTGCCCTCTTCTTTGCCGGCTGCCCCGGCAGGAAGCGAATCAAAAGAGGGTGGAGCAATGATGTCGGGCGGCGGAAGATTGGCGGGCGGCTGCTCGGCTTCGGGGCTGGTGCTTGGCGGCGGAGACGTTTGCTGTCCGCCCGTTCCGCCCGAAGCGGGAATGTCCGCTGGGGAGTTGTCCGTTCTCCCTTTTCCGGCCGACACGTCACCGGAATCAGCCGGTTTGGACTTGCCGCCGTTGAGTGCCGGCGTGGAACCGGCAGCCGATTGGCCGGTTTTCCCTGCCTGTTTGGAAGCTCCCGTCTTCCCGTTTCCAGCCGTCTGTTTGCTTGGCGCTGTCGTCTTTTTTTGTTCCGCGCGTGCGTACTCGGCAACGGCCGCCTCGCTCAAGGTTGCGCCTGATGTGACCTTCATGGCGCTTTGCAGGGCGGAGCGGACCTGATCCATCTTCTCTTTGGGCCACAGCGTGTACAGGAGGCGGGAATCCCATACGGCGCCATTGTCCAGCGAAACGATCCGCTCCGAGGAAAAGCTGGTGAAATCGAGGGCCAATCCGGTGATCTGCTCTTTGGACAGATCGGTTTTGATGTGCTGGCCCGCTGTCTCCAGAATGGCGAACGCGTTCCTGAGGCCATTCATCGACGTCACTTTGTCGGCCACCGCCCTGATCACTTCCTGCTGCCGCCGGTTGCGGTCAAAATCGCTGGAGTCGTAAGCGTGTCCCCGCCGGTCCACACGGTGGCGGACAAAGCCGAGAGCCTGCTCGCCGTTCAGCACCTGCCGTCCCTTTTTCAGACGCTTGTAGACGCCCCCTTGGGGTAGTTCATAGACGAGGTCGCGGTCGACCGTCACCTCTACCCCGCCCAGCTTGTCAATCACTGCGGTGAAGCCTTCAAAGTCAAACAGGACGTAATGCTGAACCGGGATGCCCATCATCGCTTCGACCGTTTTTTTCAACAGCGAGACGCCGTTTTCGGTCACCGGCTCGCCTCGCTGCTCTGCGCGAATCCGCACGCTTTCCCCGGCGGCAAACACGCTGTTGATCTTGTGGTAACCCGGGTAGCCCGGCATCTGGACGCGGGTGTCGCGCGGCAGAGAGACCATCGTCACCCGCTGCGCATCGGGATCGACGACGGTCAGAATCAGCACGTCGGTGTTTAACATGCCCCCCAATTTCCGGGTGTCGGTCCCGATAATCAGCACGGAAATCGGCTTCTTTTTCTCGTACGCCTGCTGCGTTGCAGGCTCGTCCGGCAGCTTGTACGGGTCATTCGTAATCGTCCCCAGGGTTTCGTTGATCCGGGTGAAGCTGTAGGCGGCTCCGGCTGCCAGCATACACAGAATCAGACAGCCCGCCAGCAGCAGACGCATTCCCCATGTCCGTCGTCTCCGTCTGGCGCGGCGCCCCTTTTGTGCAGGAGCAGTCGCTTCATCCGTCTTCCGCATGCGTCGTCAACTCCTCAATCCCATTGTACGTGGCGTTTGGCTCGACGATTCTACCTTTTCTGGAAAAAATATGTATAATTCTATCACAATTTTGTCTGGCTTTGTAGAATGATGATAGGTTCCAAAATGGGATCAGGTGCCGGCCTGTTCCGTCCGGAAGGCCCGCCCTCCAGAACGCACTTGCGCTCCCCACAGGAAAACGGTAGTCTAAAATTATCCAAGATAGAAACCGGAACGATCACGGGAAGCGGAGGGGCTGAGTGTGGAACACGTACAGGTGCTGATCGCCGGCGGCGGCATCGCCGGGTTGTCTGCTGCCATCTGGTGTGAACGGCTCGGATTGTCCTGTGTCCTGGTGGAAAAAAACGATCGGCTCGGCGGGCAGCTTTCGGACATCCACAACCAAATTTGGGACTTTCCACCGCGTGTATACCCGGATGGCGCGGCCTTGCTGGACGAACTGCTCGCCCATCGATCAATTCGCGCACTCCGTCCCCGCCTTGGGGAAGCGCTCCGCTCGATCGATCTCGACAAGCACCTGGTCCATACCGACAAGACCGTGTACCTGGCCGACTACCTGATTATCGCGACGGGCGTGCGCCCCAATCGGATTCCCGCCCTCGTCGGCTGTTCGCGGGTGCTGCAGCCGTGGTTCTCCACCACCTCGCAGGGAACCGCTGTCGCCGGCCAGGATGTCGCGGTGATCGGAGGCGGTGATCGGGCGGTGGAAAGCGCCTGCAACCTCCTGCCACACGTCCGCAGCCTCTACCTCCTCGTCCGCAGCGATCGGCTGCGAGCCCGTCCGCAGTGGGTGGAGCGCCTTCGCCCTCACCCTTCTCTCCACGTGCTGTGGGAGACAGTGGTGAGCGACTGCCGGGAGCAAAACGGCAAAGCCGTGCTCACCCTGGACTCCCCCCGCTCCGACACGCCGCAAACGCTCGTCGTCGATTGGGTCCTGCCGCGAATCGGCGTGCGCGGGAACAGCGAGGGGTTGGGACAACTGCCTGCCTTGGAAGGCGGGTATCTGCAGACCGACGTCAACCTGCGGGTGGGTGCTGATTGGATCTACGCCATCGGTGACATCACCAACGGCGCCGCTTATGCCAGCCTGTCGCTCGCAGTCGGCCAGGCGATGAAGGCGGTCAAGCACATTTCACTTCAGGTCCCGTCGCTGTAGCCGATCGCGTCTAGTGACCATCCGGACAAAAGGAGCCGTGATCATGTACTCGTTCGTCGATAATTTTGGCCTGCCGGTGACGCTCACGTTTGACCCGGCCGTCTACCGAAACCGGCGTGCCCTGCATGTACTGGTTTTTCCGTTCTGGCAGGGCCGGCTGGTTTTTACCCGCCACCGCACGCGGGGCATCGAGCTGCCCGGAGGCAAGGTGGAGCCGGGTGAGTCCAGTCTGGCTGCCGCGATCCGGGAAACCTACGAGGAAACCGGTGCCACGCTGGAGGCGATCGAGCGCATCGGCCAGTACACCGTCAACCACAATCTGGTCAAGGATATCTACGTTGCCCGCGTGCTGGACCTGGAAACGGAGCCACCCGGTGCCGACGTTGCTGAACGGGTGTTGTTCGAACATATACCGCTCCAGGTACGGAATGATCCCCGCTTCAGCCGCTATCTGTACGACGATGTATACCCGCTGGCGCTGGAGCGGGCACGCCGCCATCCGTTTGCGACAACGTGACAGGCATCCCCCAACCGTGGGCGATGCCTGTTTTAGCTTTTGCCTTTTTCCTTTTTCCCGCTCAACAGATGGTTGACCAGATCGTTTGGGTCAAACCCCATCCTGCGCACCGCTTCTGCCCGCTGTCTCTCCTCCTCGCTCTCCGCCTGGATTCCCAGGATCTCCGCCGCCTGACGCATTGCTTCCATGTCTTTTTCCTGCTTGTCTTCCGCTTTTGCCTGTTGGCCGGAAGCCTCCTGGGAAGCTGCCTGCTGCGGTTTTAGAAAGAACAGCGCGACCACCGCAAACAAGGCGGTTATGCCGGCAATGGAGTAAAACATCACGTTGCGGGAAATGCCCAACAGCCAGGTAAACACCGGCGGTCCCACAGCTACGCCGATAAACCGGACGCCGCTGTACAGCGACGTGATCATGCCCCGTTCCGCCTTTTTCACTGCCCCGACGATCATGCTGTTGAGACAGGGCAGGATCATGCCTGTTCCAACACTGCCGATCACCAGCACCCCGATCAACAGGTACACCCCTTGTACGAAACTGGCGATCACGTAGGAGGCGGCCAAAAGAAACATCCCGACGATTACAAACAGGCGCATCAGGCGCAGCTTTTTTTTGATGATCAGGCCGGTCAGGTATGCGACGATGCTCATGACCAGCAGCGGGATGGCCAGGAAACCGCCCTTCAGCACGCCGTCGATCTTGAACGTCTCTTCCAGCAGATCGGACAGGTAAAACAGCACGCCAAACAGTGTGAACAGGCAGATGCTGCCGATAAAGAACGCCGGCACCAGCCAACGTCCGTGCTGCCGAAACACCTGTCCGATGGATCGGAGATACTGACCGACCTGCACCGGCTGTTTCTCCTGCTTGTTTTCCCGGGTACAAAACAAAAACAGCAGCACGATCACTCCGCAGATGATCGGAAACGCGAGAAACACCATGTACCAGGTAATCATGGCCAACAGCGCGCCGATAATCGGACTGAGCACCTTGCCCAAGCCGTTGGATGTCTCCATCAAGCCCAGCGCCCGGCTTTCCGCCGCCCCGTTAAACAAGTCGCCCACCATGGCCAGCGCAATCGGGGCAGTCCCGGCAGCACCGATCCCCTGCAGGACCCGTCCAGTCATGATGATCCCGTACGGCTTGTCCAACCAGAGCGCCGCCAATCCGGCCAACAGACCGCCCGCCCCGTACAGAATCAGAGACAGGGTCACGACGATTTTGCGTCCAAACCGGTCGGACAGATAGCCCGCCAGCGGAATGACGACGCCCGCCGCGATGGAAAACGCGGTAATCACCAGGCTCGTCTGCAAGCCCGTCAGCTGCAGCTTGGCTTTCATCGTGGGCAGGACGGGGATCAACATCGAGTTTCCCAACACCATGACAAGCGGAATGCCCACCAGTCCTATCAGGTTTTTCGTGTTCTGTGCCATACCGTACACCCTCGTCACGCGTATGCGCTGCCATCCCAGCACAACGCTTTGATAATCTGCCAATCCGGCTGGACGCCGATGCCCGCTCCTCGCGGCAGGGTCACCTGTCCATTGACCGGAGCTATTGGAAAAATGCAGGTAAACGGATTGTCCATGACGTCCCACTCCACCGGTTCAATCGGGTCGGCGTCCATTTTGCTCCACGCCGGGAGACACGCCTGCGCGTATATCGCGTACAGCCGCGTTAGCGATCCGTCAAACACGTGCGGAGAGACGCGGTGTCCAAACTGCCGCCCCATCTGCAGCATGAAGCGAAAGCTATCCACCCCGGTCGCATGCATCGGATCGGGCTGGATGATATCAAGCGCTCCCTGTTTCAACAGCGGCACGTACTGGTAGCAGTGGATCAGATTTTCGCCCCCGGCCAGCGGAATTGACAACGCCTGCCGCAATTTGGCGTACTCTTCCGTCCGCTCCATCGGCATCGGCTCTTCCAGCCACATCCAGTTTTCATAACGGGAAAAGACATGCTCCCACTGTCGGGCAGCAGCCAGATCGTAACTTTGGTTGGCGTCTACCGCCACCTGGACGTCTGCGGGCAGCGATGCCATCAGCCGCTCGATGTGACGGCGGTCCTCCTGCCAGGAACGGCCGCCGATCTTCACCTTGATGCGGCGAAATCCGGCCTGCACCTGTCGTTCCACCAGCCGGACGGAATGCTCCGCCCAATCAGGACGCTCGCTGTAGGATTGAAAGGACGCGTACACCGGGATGCTGGTGTGGTACGCCCCGCCCCACAGCTCGCAGACGGATAAACCGGCCAGCTTGGCAGTAATCTCGGTCAGGGCCATGCTGACGGCCGCTGCCGAGCGCTGATGCCATTTGCTGATCACTTCCACCAGGCGCAGGCGGTCCGTCACCCGTTTGCCGATGAGGTACGGGATGATGCGCTCGCGAAATCCCTTGTCCAGCGTCGGCAGCCAGTCTACCGCTTCTCCCCATCCGTCTGCCCCGGAGGTCGTGACGATGCGGATCAGGTAACAGGCGCGGTACTTCTTGTAGCCGTTGGCGTCGCCGTACGGCTGCGTCAACCGATAGAGCAGCGGGTAGGTCTCCACGCGTTCGATCTGCATCCGATGTGCTCCTCACAAGAGATCGTCGCGCCCTTCGCGCTCCGCCCGCTCCTGCAGATACGCTTCGTAATCGAGAAACAAGCCTTTGCCTTCCCCTTTGCGCATGTACTCCTCATACGTGCCGCTGCGCATGAAATTGACGCTCTCCGGACCGTGGTAGCCGTCGATGTCCGTGTAGCCTATCTGCTCGATGGCCTCGACGGCTCCGTCCGCCTCGTCGCTTTCCACGTACATCTCCTTGTAGTCGGTCTTGTCGTTGTCCACATAGGAAAATGGCGTGCTTGACGTTCCCCACGACTCGACAATCTGCCAGGCGTCCTCTCCGTCAAAGCTGTTCTGTCCTTCTTTTTCGTCCAGCGAGGTGCGGCCGAACGGCGGCTGCAAGAACTCCTCCTCGATCGGACGAGACTGGTTGATGTTGGGTGCCGCCGCGTGTTCCTTGCAGGTTTGAGCGTAGGGCAGCGCCTCCAGCCGCTCTTCCGGGATGGGCTGCCCGCAGACGGTGCAGAGCCCGTACGTCCCTTCGTCCATGCGGGTAAGCGCCTGGTCAATCTCCTTTAACGTCTCCCGGTCCAGACTGTCCAGCGCGAGATCTTTTTCACGCTCAAACAGCTCACTGCCAATGTCGGCCGGGTGATTGTCGTACATGGAAAACTCCTGCAGGGATGTCGCCATCGGCTCCCGCATGCCGTAGTGCGCCTGCACCCGCTCCTCCAGCTCACGTTTTTCCTGCATCAGCCGTTCCCTGAACCGAGCCAGCTTTTCCTTGTCCACGCATGCCACCCTCCTCTGTTTGCTTTTCTTGGTGTAGTATGTCTTGCCGGCCGCGAAAATAACCCACGGCCAGCCCCTTGCCTGCCCCGCGTGTGCCGACATCGCTCTGACAACCCTTTCTGCCGTGGGGGAGGAACCCTGTGGACAAAAAATAGCCCTGCCTCACCGCAGGGGCACAGGCAGAGCTGTACTGTTTGTCAGATTGTGAGATAAAATTATTCAGCCACGTGGGCGTAGTGTTCGTGTACGATCGTCACGCAGCGCTGGCAGAGGCTCGGATGGGCGCTGTCCGCCCCGACGTCCTGCTTCACCACGCGGCAGCGCTCGCACTTGACGCCGTCAGCAGGTGCGACGACGACTGCGATGCCCTCCAGCACAGCTGCTTCGCTCGGCACGCTGGCGCCATGCGGATGCAGATCTACATGGGCGACGATGAACAGGTCGGCCAGGTCATCCATGGCGGACAAGACCCGCGCAACCTCTTCGGTTTGCGGATAGAGCGCCAGTTTGGCGTCGACGGAGTTGCCGAACACTTTGTTGCGGCGTGCTTCTTCCATCGCTTTCAGCACTTCGTCGCGCACCGCCAGGAACGCGTCCCACTTGCTCTCCATGTCTGCCGCGAAGCCGAGATGCTGTTCGTTTGCCTCCGGCATGTCGGTCAGCTGCACGCTTTCCTCGGCTACGCCCGGGATGTAGCTCCACACTTCGTCTGCGGTGTGCGGCAGGATCGGCGCCACCAGTTTGACCAGGTTCAACAGGCAGTCGTACATGACGGTCTGCGCGGCGCGGCGCTTGATGCTGTCGGGCGCTTCCACATAGAGCCGGTCTTTGCAGATGTCCAGATAAAAGGCGGACAGGTCAATGACGCAGAAGTTGTGAACAGCGTGGAACACCGTGTGGAATTGATAGTCGTCGTACGCCTTGCGCACCCGTTTGACCACTTGGGCCGCCTTGGCCAGCACGTAGCGGTCCAATTCGCCCAGCTGCTCGTACGGGACGCGGTCCTTCGCCGGGTCGAACCCGTTCAGGTTGCCCAACAGGAAGCGGAACGTGTTGCGGATCTTGCGGTACACTTCGGCGATTTGGTTGAGGATCGCGTCGGAAATCCGCACGTCCGCCTGGTAATCCACGGACGCTACCCACAGGCGCAGGATGTCCGCCCCCAGCTTGTCGATCACCTCTTGCGGCACGACGACGTTGCCGAGCGACTTGGACATTTTGCGTCCTTCGCCGTCGAGGGCAAAGCCGTGGCTCAGCACCGCCTTGTACGGCGCCGTTCCGTATACGGCCACCGAGGTGGAGAGCGACGAGTTGAACCAGCCGCGATACTGGTCCGATCCTTCCAGGTAGAGGTCAGCCGGCCATTTCAGTTCTTCCCGCTCTCTCAACACTGCTTCGTGGCTGGAGCCGGAGTCGAACCACACGTCCATGATGTCTGTCTCTTTGCGGAAATCCGTGCAGCCGCACTTTTCGCAGGTCAGGCCCGGCGGCACCAGTTCACTCGCTTCACGGGCAAACCAGACGGAAGAGCCTTCTTTGCGGAACAGCTCCGCGATGTGATCGATCGTCGTGTCGTTGATCACCGGTTCGTTGCAGGATTTGCAGTAGAAGATCGGGATGGGTACGCCCCAGACGCGCTGACGGGAGATGCACCAGTCGCCGCGGTCGGCCACCATGTTGGCCAGGCGCGTTTCGCCCCAGTGCGGAAGCCACTGCACGTTTTTGATCGCTTCCAGCATCTGTTCGCGGAAGCCGTCGATCGACGCAAACCACTGCTCGGTCGCCCGGTAGATGACCGGCTTTTTCGTCCGCCAGTCGTGCGGGTACGAGTGGGTGATGAAGCCGAGCTTCAAGAGCGCTCCCGCTTCTTCCAGCTTTTGTGTAACCGCCTTGTTGGCATCCTCGTAGAACATGCCTTCAAAACCTGGTGCTTCGGCCGTCATCTTGCCCTCATGGTCAACCGGGCAAAGCACGCCGAGACCGTATTTCTGGCCGATGTTGAAGTCGTCTTCCCCGTGTCCCGGAGCGGTGTGAACGCAGCCCGTACCGGCGTCCAGGGTGACGTGTTCGCCCAGGATCAGCGGAGACGGACGGTCGTAGAACGGGTGGGCCGTCACGACGCCTTCCAGTTCACTTCCCTTGAAGGTAGCCAGAACCTCTACGTTCTCCCAGCCGATCTCCTTGGACGCTGCTTCCAAAAGACCGTTCGCCAGCAGGAATTTGCGGCCGTCCGCATTCACTACGTTGTACTCCAGTTCCGGGTGAATGGAGATGGCCAGGTTGGCCGGAATCGTCCACGGTGTGGTGGTCCAGATGACAACGCCGGTGTCCGTGTCCAGTTTGCCCTTGCCGTCGGTCACTTGGAAGCTGACGTAAATGGATGGCGAGCGCTTGTCCTTGTATTCGATTTCCGCGTCCGCCAAAGCCGTCTCAGACGACGGGGACCAGTATACGCAGCGCAGCCCCTTGTAAATGTAGCCTTTTTTTGCCATCTCGCCGAAGATGCGGATTTGCCGCGCTTCATACTCCGGTTTCAGCGTCACGTACGGATTTTCCCAGTCGCCGCGAACGCCCAGCCGCTTGAATTGGTCCCGCTGCTTTTCGATGTAGGACCAGGCGTACGCTTCACAGCGTTTGCGGAATTCGTTTACCTCGATGTTGCGGCGGTCCAGCCCCTCAGCATTGATAATCGCCTGTTCGATCGGCAGACCGTGGGTGTCCCAGCCGGGAACGTACGGCGCGCAGAAACCGGCCATCGACTTGTAGCGAACGATGATGTCCTTGAGAATCTTGTTCAGCGCGTGGCCGATGTGAATGTTTCCGTTGGCATACGGAGGACCGTCATGCAGCACGAACAACGGACGCCCCTTTGTCCGCTCCTGCACTTTCCGGTAAATCTCCTGCTCATCCCAGCGGGCCTGTATCTGCGGTTCCCGGGTCGGCAGGTTGCCGCGCATGGGAAAATCGGTTTGGGGCAGCGATAATGTTTTGCTGTAATCCATGACCTGTTTTCACTCCTACTTGGTATAAATAAAAAGCCTTCCCCCATCCCAAAAGGGACGAGAGAAGGCTCCCGTGGTACCACCCTGATTGAACGGAACGGCCCTGCCGCAAAGCAGACGGATGCCGCTCCGCTCCACTCGTTTCATTCGTAACGGGAATGACGCGCTCCCTTACTCGCCCGCCGGACGTGACGCCGGCAGCCGGCTTTCAGTTGTGAACTCCCGGGTGATTTTCGGCGACGGCAACTGGCCGGGCTTTCACCTCTCCCCGGCTCTCTGGGCAGTGCTTGGTCACGTACTCTTCCCGTTCATCGTCGATCCAGTGATGAAAAGTTTGCAAATATTATAGTACCATCATGGCCTGAACGTCAACGGTTTATTCCGCCATCAGAGCGGACGTCGTGGAATCTGCCTGCTCGAGATCGTCCCATGCCCCGTTATCCAGCATCTCCAACTGGGCTTCGAGCAGCGTGCGGAAGCGCATCCGATAGACAGAGGCGCGCTTTTTCAACTCTTCGATCTCGATGGCGATCTTGCGGGATTTCGCCAGTGCTTCATTGACGATCCGGTCGGCGTTTTTCTCCGCTTCTTTCAGGATCAACTGCGCTTCCTTGCGGGCGTTGGCCTTGACATCCTCGGCCGTCTCCTGAGCCACAAGGATGGATTTGCTCAGGTTCTCCTCCATGCTCTTGTAGTGTTCCACCCGCTCGTTCAGCATGGCGACACGCTCTTCCAGTTCCTTTTTTTCCTTTATCAGGAGTTCGAAGTCCTTGATCACCTGATCGAGGAACTCGTTCACTTCGTCAATGTTGTAACCGCGAAAACCCGTGCTGAATTCCTTATTGTGTATGTCCAATGGCGTTAAAGGCACATGAACCCCTCACTTTTTCCGGTAATCGTACCCAAATTCTTCGACAGGTTTATCCGCATTTCCTGCCGGAATTTGCAAAATTATTGAGCCCGTCTCAGGTGAGTCGCCCGACGATCATGCGCAGCCGTCCGCTGCGCGTCGGCCCGGACACGTCCAGCAGCTTGAACCGTCCAAACCCGGCCAGCGACACCATGTCGCCAGGCTCCAGCAGATGCGACGGGTCGTCCACCACTTTCCAGTTGACTTTCAGTTTGCCCGCCCGGATCGGGACCAACGCCTTTGCCCGCGACAGGTTGTACACCTCGCCGATGACCGCATCGACACGCGGCGACGGAACCGTGATCACCTTTTCCGCATACCGGGGAGCGGGCGGCTGAAACGACTCCCAATCCACCCGCTCAAATTGGACCGGCGTCCGGTGTATATGGGTCACCTGTGAACAGATGAAATCGGCTACCTCGTCTGCGATGACGACATGGATCGCCTCTTCGGCCACGATCATGTCGCCAAATTTCTCCCGCTTCAGCCCCACGTTCAACAGCGCACCCATCACATCCCGGTGCTCCAATGTATGGAAGCGCTGGTCAGCGGAAATCCGCAGCAGGGCCAGGCGGTAGTCCTCAGGTTCGGGCACGATGTAATCGGGATGGAGCAGCACGCGCACCCGCTCCGCTCCGTCGTAGCCTCCGCTGGCCGAGACGGACACGTCACTTACCTGCGAGGTCAGGCTCTGCATGATCGCAAGCTGCCTCGGGTCCAGAAAATCAGTAAGGCGCATGGCCTGCTTCCGCTCTGTCAGCGTCAGCATCTCCAGCGCCCGTTCCGCAAAGGGACGTTCTTCTTTTCGAAAATGATCAAACACGCTCATGCCGTCACGCACCTCACAGCAGCAGTTGCTGCAGGATCGCATTCAGGCCCCTGTGGGCGAAGTTGAGTGCGATCAGCGCCACGATTGGCGAGATATCGATAAAGCCGAGCGGCGGGATAAAGCGGCGAAATGGCGCCAGATACGGCTCCACCAACCGCTCCAGCAGTTGACCAATGGGCGTTTCCCGCATCTGCGGCACCCACGACATGAGCACGTAGGCAATGACCATGAATTGATAAATGGTAAAAGCGTAATACACAATGGTAAAAATGGCCGTTGTCATTCACTCACCCTTTTGCTAGGTTCTCTTACTCTTCGACGACACTGGAGATCGTCCCCTGAATGTCGACGTGATCCGGCGTGCAGACAAAGATGTAGTCGCCCACCTTTTGAATGTCACCGTTCAGCGCGTAGACCGTTCCGCTCAAAAAATCGACGATGCGCTTCGCCTGTTCCTTATCCACCCGCTGCAGGTTGACGACGACCGGCCGGCGGTGACGGAGGTTGTCAGCGATGTCCTGCGCGTCGCTGTAATGTCGTGGTTCACATAAAACCAACCGAATGCCCTCCTTTTCCCGAGCCTGAAACGGCACCACGTTGTTGGCGCGAGGCGCCGGCTGCCGTTTGGTGAAAGACTCCCGCTCCTGCTCTTCGCGCTCCTCTTCCACCGTCTCTTCAATGTATTCTTCGTTATCCAATCCAAAGAACCCCATGATCTTGTTCATTACGCCCATGGCCATCCTCCTCTCGTGCAGCGTTGCGGTCATTCCGGCTTAACCAGGACCGAACCAAGCCGGACATATGTCGCTCCTTCTTCAATCGCCACTTCAAAATCGTTGGACATGCCCATCGACAGCTCTTCGATTGCAGCGTGCGGAAAGTTCCAGCCGTTGATCCGTTCTTTCCATTCCCGCAGGCCGCGGAACACGGGTCGCGCCTCCTCGGGATTTTCGACAAAAGGCGCCATGGTCATTAATCCGACGATCTTTATATGATTCATATTACTGGTTTCCTGCAAAAAAGCCAATACATCATTGGGACTAAGCCCAAATTTTGTCTCTTCTCCAGAGATATTGAGCTGCAGAAAACAGGAAACGACACGGTCCAGCGCTTCCCCGCGCTTGTTCAGCTCCCGGGCCAGCGACAGCCTGTCCAACGAGTGGATGTGTGCAAATTTGCCCACGACGTCTTTTACCTTGTTGGTCTGCAGATGGCCGATGAAATGCCACGTCCCCAGGTGGCCGTAGCGCTCGAATTTGGGCAGTGCATCCTGCACGCGGTTTTCCCCGATATGCTCCACCCCGATGGCCAACAAATCGCCGATCGCGTCGGCGTCGACGTACTTGGTGACGGCGATGACTTTCACCTCTTCCCGCTTCCGGTTGGCTCGATCGCAGGCGGCCGCGATGCGCTCTTCGACGGCTGCCAGCCTCGCTTTCAGCATTTCCCTCTCTCTCGTCACGATTCGTTCACAGCTCCTTTTTCAGACTCTCTCCATCCGATAAACGATGCCATCCGGCCCGTTTTCCCCGCCTCCCTGCGGTGAGAGAAAAACAGGTCGGTCCGGCAGCTTGTACACCATCCCGTCCGCAGCACGCGCTCTGGCGCAACGCCGCATTCCGCCAAAATCTCCGTGTTCAGACGAGGCAGATCCAGCATGTATCGGCCGTTTTCCCGGGGCGTCACGGCGTCTTCCCAGCGAGCAGCCGCCGTCCGTACCCGTTCCATGATTCGCTCGTCCACTTCATAGCAGCAGCCGCCGATGGCAGGACCGATCGCCACCAGCAGCTCCTCCGCCCTGCTGCCGTAGTGACTTTCAAACGCCCGCACCATTTCCTCGGCAATACGCGCCACCGTCCCCTTCCAGCCGGCGTGGGCCAAGCCGATCGCCCGCGACACCGGGTCGAGGAAAAACAGCGGCACGCAGTCGGCATAAAAGGACGTGAGCAGCACGCCCGGCTGATTCGTATGCAGGCCGTCTGTCGCCGGAATGACGTCGTCCAGGCTCTCCCTGCCCGCTCCCATGGATTGGGCGGTCACCTGGCAGACCCGGCTGCCGTGCACCTGATCCGCGCACGTCCAGGCTTCAAACGACATGCCCAGTTCCGCTGCCAGCTTGCGCCGGTTGGCCACCACACGGTTCGGGTCGTCTCCCACGTGCAGGCCCATGTTAAAAGAGTGGTACGCTCCTTCGCTCACTCCGCCGTTTCTGAGGGTAAACCCGGCCGCCAAGCCGGGAAAGCGCTCTTCCCACTCGCGCAGATGCAGCAGCGCGCCGCCCTCTCTGCCAACAAACGGTTCGTTCATGTTGTCACCTTCCTTATATGGCTTATGATACCACAGCCCAAAAGAAAAGAAAGGCTCTCTCGCCTTTCTTACGCCCGGTATTCGTCTTCCCCGCCGGTTTTTGCCTCTACCCGCATCGACTCCTCCAGGCGAACCAACACGACGTCCTTGCCGATCTTGATGATGTTGCGCCAGGGAATCACGTAGTCGTTGCCCGCTGAAAAAAACCCGAGGAATTTGCCCGGTCCGGGGACGACAATCGCCTCCACCCGCCCGTGGCGCAGGTCTATCTCCAGATCGGATATCTGCCCCAGCCGCTTGCCATCCAAAATGTTCACCACTTCTTTGGTCTGGAAATCCGAGATTTTGACCATTTTTCCTCACCTACTTTTTCTCCGTTAGTTCAAGTATATGAACGGGCAGACAAATATGCCCCGGGGAGCGGTGAAAGATTGGACCGGCGTCACGGCGCGTCGATTGCAGAGTCCCATCACGACTTGTAAATTTCACAACTTTCAGACTGTTTCAGTCGCCGAGCAGCTTATACAGAAACAAAAGCCTCCGACGCTGATGGCATGGAGGCTGCTGATGATAAACCCATTACGATTGCACGTGTTTTTGCATGTGGGCGATGGCCGCTTTTTCCAACCGGGAGACCTGTGCTTGGGAAATGCCGATCTCCTCCGCCACTTCCATCTGCGTCTTGCCTTCGTAGAACCGCATGGAGAGAATCATCTTCTCCCGTTCGCCCAGCCGCTGCATGCCCTCGCGCAGGGCGATTTCTTCCACCCAGTTGGCATCCCTGTTCTTCTCGTCGCTGATCTGGTCCATCACGTAGATGGGATCGCCGCCATCCTGATAGATCGGTTCAAACAGCGAGACCGGGTCCTGAATGGCGTCCAGCGCAAACACGATGTCTTCCTTGGGCACGTTCAATTCCTGGGAAATCTCCGTGATGGTGGGTTCCCGCGAATGCTTGTTGGTCAGATTGTCCCGCACCTGAAGCGCCTTGTACGCGATATCCCTCAGGGACCGCGACACGCGGATCGGGTTGTTGTCCCGCAGGTAGCGGCGAATCTCCCCGATGATCATCGGCACGGCGTACGTGGAAAATTTCACGTTTTGGCCGAGGTCAAAGTTGTCGATGGCCTTCATCAGGCCGATGCAGCCCACCTGAAACAGGTCATCCACGTACTCGCCCCGGTTGTTGAAGCGCTGAATGACGCTCAGCACCAGCCGCAGGTTTCCATTGACCAGTTTCTCCCGCGCTGCCAGTTCGCCGTTCTGCAGGCGTTCGAACAGCTCCCTCATCTCTTTGTTGGTAAGCACCGGAAGCTTTGAAGTGTCCACCCCGCAAATCTCTACCTTGTTGCGCGTCACGTCTTACCCTCCTCGAAGCAAGAAAGTTCCCAACCCGGTTGTCTTGAAAGGCCGCGTACCGACGCATCGCCGGATGAAAGAAAACTCGGCGAAGGCCGAGCTTTGCGGCGAGAGCGAGCCGTGTATAGGCGGTTTTACGAGCAAGTGGCGTTGCCACTCTCTGGCACGGTTTAGGAACAGTATCTCCTTCGATTGGGAAATTATGCGCTACACCATTTTGTTGAATTCTTTTCGCAACCGTTTTATAATTCGCTTTTCCAGACGGGAAATGTACGACTGGGAGATGCCCAACAGATCGGCGACGTCCTTTTGCGTCTTCTCTTCTTCTCCCGACAATCCGAAGCGCAGCTCCATGATGATGCGTTCTCTCTCTGTCAGCTTATCCAGCGCTTTTTTCAGCAGCTTGCGGTCCACCTGGTCTTCGATGTTCTTGTAAATGGTGTCGTTGTCCGTCCCCAACACGTCGGAGAGCAAGAGTTCGTTGCCGTCCCAGTCGATGTTGAGCGGTTCGTCGAACGACACTTCCGAGCGAATCTTGTTGTTCCGCCTGAGGTACATGAGAATTTCGTTTTCGATGCAGCGGGAAGCGTAGGTGGCCAGCTTGATGTTTTTCTCCGGATCAAACGTATTGACCGCCTTGATCAAGCCGATCGTCCCAATGCTGACCAGATCCTCGATGTTGATCCCCGTGTTCTCAAATTTGCGGGCGATGTACACGACAAGCCGCAGGTTGCGTTCGATCAGCATGCTGCGCACGGCGGGATCGCCGGACGGCAGCCGGCTCAGGAGAATCTCTTCTTCTTCTCTGGTCAGCGGCGGCGGCAGGGCTTCACTTCCCCCTATGTAGTAGATCTCTTCGGCGCGTGCACCAATCCACAGCAGGAAACGGTACCAGAGCAATTGGAGTTGCAGGCGAAGTTTCACATACATACTAGCCCTCCTGTTCGCGTAAGGGAGTTAGGTTTTGGTCATCGCTTTGTATGATGGCGGGGTGCACGATGGCTTGATACCGGCCGTCGGCGGCCAACGGGATCGGATTGAGACCGATCAGCACCTTCCTGGCAAGGTAGCGGGCGCCATTTTGCACGACGATTACTTCGTCCGGCTTGACGGCGAGCAGAAAATCCATCCCTCGGGACACGCTGCGGTAGGGAATCAGCCGCAGCCGCGACTGCCATTCGGCGGGCACCTGCTCGAAGACCCCGTCCAGGTTTTCCCATGCCGTTGGGCTGCCGATCCGCTGACGAAGCGAAGCCGGCAGGATATGGGCAACCAGTTCGCTCTCCACAATCATCACCGGCTGGCGGGTAATCGGTTCGTGGAGTTGGTTGCCGGTGTCCACCAGTCCGCGACAGACGACGCTTTCCCCTGCGATCGTCACCGTCACCTCGGCGAGGAACGCCTCGATCCGTCGCGGCTCTTGAACGGCATGGTAGCTCTTCCGGCTGAGGACAAAGACGAGGGAAAACCCCACGGCGAGAACGCCCAGCGTCGGTTTGAACCCGACACCGAAGCCGTCACTGTGGAGAGTCACCAACCCGTTCAAGATCTCGTTGTGTGAGGCAAGGAAATACTGCAGGCCAAACACCCCGCCGCCGAAGATGAAGGCCACGAAGTAGAAAATGGCGAGATTGTGCAGAAAGGCACGCAGTCTTCGATTGCCAAACGCGATCCACAGCATGAGAACGGAAAACAACAGCTTCACGGTCCACTGGTACATCGAGGCGAAGGAAGGGAGAAAGAAAAACGCCAGGTACATCGACCCGAACAGAGAAGCAAGCAGGATCCTCCACCATATAACCCGCTCTTTGCGAAAATAGGCCGTAAACCAGAGCAGCAAGGTATCAATGGCCACATTCAGGAGTAAAATGATATCAAGATAGACGATCATCTGCCTTCACCCCCGCCCGGCAAAGACAGTATATATCAATGTGTATGTAAAGTCTGTCAATTCTTGACCGTGTTTTTTCGGATTTTTTGTAGAAGGGACCAGGCGGGGGCTGAGGGCAATTTCGTGCGGGGCACAACCCCTAAAATAAAACGAAAGGGCTGTCGTCACGATGTGTACGACAGCCCTTTATTGTTTTGATCGTCACGGGCGAAAGGCGCGCGATTTCAGCTCCACCGGAATGCCTGCTGTCACCAGAAACACCTGGTCGCTCGCTTCCGCCACCCGCTGATTCATGATGCCGGCCGCATCCCGGAACATCCTGCCAAGCGGATTGTCGGGAACGATGCCGTACCCCACTTCGTTGGAGACCAGCATGATCGTCCCCGGAAACGACCGCAGCACGTCCACCAGTTCGTCCACCTTTTCCAGCGTACGCTCCATCGGCTGCTCCTGTTCAAATTTCAAGAGCCAATTGGACAGCCAGAGTGTCAGGCAATCGACCAGGACCACGCGCTCGCCCGAGCCGATCGCCGGTTCAAAGGAGAGCCCGCGCAAAAAGCCGGCAAGGTCGTACGGTATCTCATGCGTCTCCCACGAAAAGGGCGACTGCTCGCGGCGCTGACGATGGCGGCGTACCCGCTCCCGCAGTTCCTCGTCAAAAACGGGGGATGTGGCGATGTACACGCCTTGTACCCCGAGACGGGCCGCGTACGTTTCCGCAAACGTGCTCTTGCCGCTCCGCGCACCGCCTGTAACCAGCACGATCATGCCCATTTCCTCCTCTCGTATCCGACACGCCGACGACACACTGCTAGCTGCATCCCGATTGCAGCAGGATTTGCGGCGATTGGCGCACCGGGTGTTCAATCACGATCGGCTGGGTGCCGTACACCTCCCGAATCACATCGGCATGCAATATCTCCCGCGGGGCCCCGATCCGACACGGCTGCCCCTTTTGCAGCAAAAGGAGCCGGTCGCAGTACAGCGATGCCAGATTCAGATCGTGCAGGACGGCGATTACGGTCACACCCTCCTGTCTCTGCCAGGCGCGGACCATATCCATGAGCTGCACCTGATAGCCGATGTCCAGGTATGTCGTCGGCTCGTCCAGGAGCAGAAGCCGGGGCTGTTGGACCATCGCCTTGGCCAAGGCCACCCGCTGCTTCTCCCCCCCGCTCAGCCATTCCAACGTGCGGTGCTCGAGGTCGCCCAACCCGAGCATCCGGATGATTGCGTCAACCAGCGAAGCGGCGTTCTCCCGCTCTTCCCCGAGCCAATTTTGATACGGATACCGCCCCATCTCCACCACGTCCCTGACGGTAAACCCGACCGCCGGCAGGGGCTCCTGCTGCAGCACGGCAATCCGGCGGGCCCGCTCCTTGCGCGAGTACGCTTCGAGCGGTCGGCCATCCAGCCAGATGTGCCCCTCATCGGGGGATTCGACGCCGGACAAAAGCTTCAACAAAGTGGATTTTCCGCTGCCGTTGGGGCCGATGATGCCGAAACACTCCCCGCTTTCCACGGAAAAATGAACGTCTCGCAGAATTGGCATGCCGTCGTACGCCTTACCCACTCCGTCAACCCGTACCATCCGTCTACCTCCTCGCCAGCCGTTTGTTTTTCTTCAGCAAATAGGCAAAGAACGGCGCGCCCAGAAAGGCGGTGACCACCCCAAGCGGAATCTCCGTCGGGGCCAGAATCGTGCGTGCCAGCGTGTCCGCCCACAGCACATACGCGGCACCGTATATCACCGACAGCGGCAGCAGCAGGCGGTAGTCCGGGCCTACCAGCAGGCGGACCAGATGGGGCACCACCAAGCCGACAAAGCCGACGACCCCGGCGATGGAAACGGCGGCGGCGGTCAGCAGGGCGGACACACACAGCACCACCAGTTTTGTCCGTTCCACATGAACCCCTAGGTGAGCAGCCTGCCGTTCACCCAGCGCAAACAGGTTTAACGTTCGGCTGTAAGCAGCCAGCACAATCAGTCCGCCACCAAGGTAGGGCACCAGCACGGACGAAAACGCCCAGCCCCGGTACGCCAGACTGCCCATCAGCCAGAAGACGATTTCGTTCACCACCTGATCGGAGAGCGAGACCATGAACGACACCAGCGATCCCAGGAATGCCTGAATGACGACGCCCGACAGCAACAGGGTTTCGACGTGAAACGTGCCGTTCGTGTTGGCCAGCCTAAGGACTGCCCACAGACTGACCATGCCGGTCAGAAAAGCAGCGATGGGAACGGTCCATTGGCCGAGCAGGACAAACTGGAAGCCGAACAAGATGAAGAAAGCGGCACCGACGGCAGACCCCGAAGCCACTCCCAGGGTGTAAGGATCGGCCAGCGGATTGCGCAGCACGCCTTGGAAACCGGCGCCGGCCAGCGACAGACAAGCCCCGACGAGAACAGCCAGCATGATTCGGGGAAACCGCACTTTCATCACGATCTGCTCAGACGACGCCGGCCAGTCGGCAGGGACGTGCTGCCCGATCACTGGAAGTTGATGAAGCAGGATAGCCCACACCTGGGAGATAGGCAGGTGGGCCGCTCCCAGTGACAAGCTGACTACGACCGAGAAGAAAAGGAGCAGGCAGCCTGCTCCTCCCCAGAGAAACAATCGCGTTCTCATCATTTCACCCGATCCGGGTAAATCGCTTTGGCCACCTCATACAGCCCTTGGGTGATCCGGGGGCCCGGGCGGTTCAGCACATTCTGGTCAACACCGACGATCCGCTGATCGCGGACGGCCGTTATCTTGTCCCAACCGCTCCGCTTGCGGATGATCTGCTCCAGGGTCTGGCCGCTTTTATCATCTGTCACGCCGCTCGCATACAGGATCACGTCCGGGTCTTCGTTTAGCACCTTCTCCTCGCTGATCGGGTTCCAGCCTTCCATGTCGTTGGCGATGTTTACGCCTCCTGCCAGTGTGATCAGCTCGTCCATGAATTCACCCTTTCCGACGGTCCAACCGGGAGCGAATTCCACATACACCTTCTTCCGTTCGTTCGGCTTGACGTCCTGCACGGCGTTTTTCACCCGCTGGATGTCTTCCTTCATCTGTGCGACGAGCGTCTCCGCCTGTTCCTGCCGGTTGGTAATCTGACCGAACAGCAGGATGTTGTTCAGGATGTCCTCCGTCGTGCGGGGGTTGGTCTTCCAGACGACCAGGCCAAGCGAACGCAGTTTTTCCGCCACTTGATCCTGCATGGAAATACCCGTAATCACCAGGTCGGGCTGCTGGGCAATGATCGCCTCCTCATTGGGATTGACGATGCCCCCTACTTTCGGCTTGGCTTTGGCTTCCTCCGGGTAATCGTCATAATCAGAGACGGCCACCACACGGTCGCCCAACCCCAATGCAAACAAGATTTCCGTTTCAGCCGGGGACGTGGAGACAATCCGCTCCGGCGCCTTGGCAAACGTATAGGCGGTGCCGGTCGCATCTTTCAGCGTGAGGGGATAACTCGTCTGTTTGGTGCCGGCAGTCGTTTTCTGGCCTGTATTCTGATCTGTGCCGACCGTCGCCGGCGCAGGCGCCTGGTCCGAACCGCCCGTGGTCGGTCCGCTGCCGCCGCAGCCGCCAAGCAGCGCCACGACCAGCGCACCCGTTACAAGCCACAGGGATCGTTTCATCGTTCACTCTTCCTTTCCATATGTATAAATGTATAAAAACTTTCTGGCAGCCCACCGTAAAGCGAAAAAACCCTTTGCATCCGCCGGGAAACAAAGGGTCAGCAAGCACCCGCTGCCGGAATACGATTCGATAGGTATGCGTCAAACCCGTCTGTCATTATATCATTGAGGCGGCAAAAAAAGAAGATACACGGCAAGGGAAAAGCTGCCGTGATCCCTCCCGGAGACGAGATTCCGTACGTTCTCGCAGAATTTGTCGTGATGCGATAGGCATCTACCGTTTCCAGATTTCCCCGGATGGCATGTTATGTAGAAACGTCATTCTTTTGAAAGGCGGTATTCTCTTGCGAAAAAAACGCTCCGATCAGCACACCCATGCCATCGATTTCATTCGCTTCTCCGACACTCCGGGACACATTCATGCGTATTCGACCCGCACCAGCTTCAACCACGGTCATCGCCACCAGGTGCGGGGACGAACGTCGGGGCCCTACCCGGTCCCGGGCAGGGGTCACGTCCACTACTACGAAGGCGTCACCTCGTTTGACGACGGTCACGTTCACTATTTTCGCGGATGGACCAGTCCGCCCATTCCGCTTCCCGGCGGCGGCCATTATCACACATTTGCTGGTGAAACGACGCTCAACGATCGGCATATCCATTCTTACCGGGGACGCACCAGCGAAGGCTACCGCTGACACATCGACGAAGGCTGCCACTGACCCGTCTGCCGTCCGGCGCAGACAATCAAAAAAACCTTGTTCCCCAAGAGGAACAAGGTTTTTTTACGTCCGTCCCTATTTTTTGTTGCGACGGCGGTTGCGCAGAAACGCCGGGATGTCCAGGTTGTCCAGATTGCTCATGGAGAAGAACGATTTTTCTTCTTCCTCCTCCTTGCTGCGGACCGTATTGGTATTGGAGATCGGCGTCGGACGGTTGGTCGCAATCGGCTGCTGTTGCGTACGACGGGCTGCAGCCGCCTGTTTTTGGTTGTCTTCAAAACCGGTGGCGATAACCGTCACGACAATCTCGTTCTTCAATTCCTCGTTGATGACGGCACCGAAGATCATGTTGACGTCCGGATCGGCAGCGGACGACACGATGTCGGCAGCTTCGTTCACCTCATACAGGCTGAGATTGGTACCGCCCGTAATGTTCATCAGCACGCCGCGAGCACCATCGATTGACGTTTCCAGCAGCGGGCTGGAAATGGCACGGCGAGCTGCCTCGGCCGCACGATTTTCTCCGCTACCCACCCCGATGCCCATCAGGGCGGAGCCGCGTTCGGTCATGATCGTCTTCACGTCGGCAAAGTCCAGGTTGATCAGACCGGGCACCGCGATCAGGTCGGAAATGCCCTGCACACCTTGGCGCAAAATGTTGTCCGCCTCGCGGAACGCTTCCAGCATCGGTGTGTTTTTATCCACGATTTCCAACAAACGGTCGTTTGGAATCACGATCAGCGTGTCCACTTTTTCCTTCAGTGCGGCAATCCCCATTTCGCCCTGCATGGCACGCTTGCGCCCTTCAAACGAGAACGGACGGGTAACCACGCCGACAGTCAATGCGCCAAGTTCCTTCGCGATTTCAGCAACGACGGGAGCGGCACCGGTGCCGGTACCGCCGCCCATCCCTGCGGTCACAAACACCATGTCTGCGCCGCGCAAGGCGTTCTCGATCATCTCGCGGCTCTCTTCTGCCGCTTTTTTACCGATTTCCGGGTTGGCCCCGGCACCCAGGCCGCGCGTCAGCTTCTCCCCGATCTGCAGTTTGATTTCTGCATTGGACAGTTGAAGCGCTTGCGCATCCGTATTCAGGGTGATGAATTCCACTCCTTTGACGCCGCCAGCAATCATACGGTTCACCGCGTTGCTTCCGCCACCGCCGCAACCGATTACTTTAATTCGCGCAAAGGATTCCATCTCCATATCAAATTCCAGCATCTTGCTAGTCCTCCCCAA
The DNA here is from genome assembly GCF_018195675.1 of Brevibacillus sp. NL20B1. NCBI lineage: Bacteria > Bacillati > Bacillota > Bacilli > Caryophanales > Paenibacillaceae > Brevibacillus > Brevibacillus sp. NL20B1. Next base: position 99,444 of record NZ_JAGTPT010000001.1, on the reverse strand, counting down.
TTCAACATGAGAAAAGCTTTGGCTGATGAAGCCTGCGGGGAATGCGGCAGACGGCCGTATTAGTTGGCCGCAGCGGGACATTGTCAATCCTCTGCCGATTCGCCCGATTTAAAATGTTTTGCGGTTGCAGTCGGTTAGATAAACTCGCTGAACCAGTTTTTCACTTTCTCCATGAAGCCGCCGCCTTCCTTCGGCTTGGAAACGGCCTGCTTCTGCACCGCTTTAATCGGAGCGGTGTTGTTTATGTTGCGCCGCTCCAACTGCTGCAGGGCGTACTGAATCAGACCCACGCCGGTGGTATAGGCGGGGTCCCGCACCCCGATGTAATCCGGGATGGCGATGCGAACCGGCGCGTCCAGTTCTTCCTTGGCCAGCTCCAGCATGCCCGGCATCGCCACGGTCCCCCCCGTAAGCACGTATCCGCCGGCGATTTGATCACGAAAGCCCAGCTTGTACACGGCCTCATCCACGAGGTTGAAAATCTCCGCCGCACGCGGTTCGATGATTGTGGCCAGATCCACCTGGGTAAACTGTTTTTCCACATCGCTGCCGATGCGGGTCACTTTAAAGGTGACGTCGTCGGAAGCTTCATCAATCAGGGCACAGCCGTGCTTCATCTTGACGCGGTCTGCCACGTCGGTATGCGTGCGCAGGCCAAGCGCAATGTCATGGGTGATATGGTCTCCACCGATGCCAATGACGGTGGTGGCCGCCAGTTTCCCATGTTTGAAGACACCGATGGTTGTGGAACCGGCACCGATGTCGACGAGGACGACACCCATGTTCTTGTCGTCCTTGGAAAGCGCCACGGTGCTGGAAGCAAGCGGCTGCAGGAAAATTCCCGCCACACGCAGGTTGGTGCGTTCGGCGCAGCGCACAATGTTATGTACGACCGTTTTCAGGCCGGTTACAATTGTTCCTTCCATTTCCAGCCGGACGCCGATCATGCCGCGCGGGTCCTTGATGCTGCCTTGTCCGTCCACGATGTATTCATTCGGTACGACCTCGATTATTTCTCGGTCAGGCGGAATGGCAACAACTTTCGCTGCCTGAATGACGCGTTGAATGTCTTCCTCTCGTATTTCACGGTCCTCGCTGGAAACAGCGACAACCCCTTGAGTTTCATGCAGCTCAATGTGGTTCCCGGTTATACCGACATACACTTCGTCTATCGATACTCCTACCATGCGTTCTGCATGGTCAACAGCTTCCCGGATGGCATGCACGGTTTGGTCGATGTCGACGATCACGCCCTTTTTGATTCCTTCGGAGTGGGCCTGGCCGACACCGATGATGTTGATGGAACCGTTGTTGACCTCGCCAATCATGACGCGAACTTTGGACGTTCCTATATCTAGGCTGACGATAAGTTCATTACTTACCAAACCTGTGACACCTCCCCTGCTACGACTTTCGTCATCGAGTAGTGAATCCATCTGCGTAATTTATTCCACACAGGACTACCATTCCCTTTTTTTCATCATGAATTTTTGTAAAAATATGACCTTCCTCCCAAGAACCACCCTACTCCTGCTCGTTGATCCAGCGAGACAATACGATCCGGCGGATGACCGCCAGATTGTTGAACAAGCGGACCCCAAACGCAACGATGGCTGCCAGGTACAGGTCAATGCCGAGAAAACCGCCCATAAAGGCCAGCCCGGCCGCAAACAGCGTGTTGAAAAAGAAACCGGACATGAAGATGCGCACGTTGAACGTACGTTCCAGATACGAGCGGATGCCGCCGAAAATCGTGTCCAATCCGGCCAGGAGGGCGATGGAGAGGTAGCTAGAGTATTCCTGCGGCACGCGCCAATCCAGCAGCAAGCCGACAGCGATGCCGACAATCAAACCGACGAGCGGGAGCCACATGTTACGAATCTCCTTTTTCTTTGACAGGTTTCATGTATTGGATGACGTGCGGCTCACGATTGGCGGGAATGACAAGCTTGTCCCGCTTCTCGGCCACAATGGTCTTGTTGGCGAGCTTGAAATTCTCTTCCACGCCCTCCAGCTTCAAGGCGGACAGGAGCACATCCGGCTCCCCCAGCGCCTTCAATTCATACGGCGGCTGAATCGTCTTCGTGTCGACCTGAATGGCGTCGCCGACCAAGCGGATGGACGTTGTGGCGATCAGACGGTGTCCGTTGATGGAAACCGCTTGAGCGCCGTTGGCAAAAAGGATGTTGACAAGCCAGCGCAAATCCTCGTCGTCGACCGTATAGCCGCCTGCAACCGCTTCGTGAGAGGACATGTCCACCGCCGGATCGGCCGGCGGCTGCTCTGCTTCCACGATACGCAGCTCAATCCCTTCTCCCTCCACGCTGACCATGCCCGCCATGCGGCGGTTGCGTTCCAACTCTTCCTTCATGACGGAGATGCTTTCGTTTTCGTTGAGAGCCGTCTCGTACTGATAGTAGAGCTGATTGTATTTGGAAATATCGGCCAGCAGATTCTTGTGTCTTTCTAGCTCTTTTTGCAGCGTCGTGCGCAGTTCTGCGATGCTGCGGGACTCCTTCTGCACCGGATGCAGGTTGCTGCGAAGCTGTACCGTCAACATAACACCTATGATAGCACTAATAAAGGCGAGAATAAACGTGATTTTACGGTTTTTTTGCGACATGGAAAATGCTTCCCCCGTCAGGAGTGTTTGGTTTTGGCGTCACCGACAAAGGCAGGCAGGACCACCTTGTCCTTTTTTGCCACCTCGATCTGCACGAAATCCCGCAAGGTGCTGAGGACGCCGCCCGGCAGATTAAGTGCGCTTTCCAGCGTGTTCGGATCGCCAATGGCGGTAATGACGAACGGAGCGGCTGACTTGATGCCGTTGACGATGATCGTGGGGCCGACACAGCGGATGGACGAGTTGCTGACCAGTCGCTGGCCGTTGATGCTGATTGCTTCGGCTCCGGCAGCGCGCAGTTCGTTGACCACCAGGCGCACATCCTGCTCGTGGACGATGTAATTGGTCACATCAGCGCTGCTGGCCGCATTTTGACTGTCCTGCATCGTCACGACGACGCCCGGTCCCTCGACCGGCACGACGCCGGCCATCATCCGCGCCGCTTCCAACTCGCTGAGAATCGCCGCCGCTTCCAACTCGCTGAGAATCGCCGCCGCTTCCGACTTGCGCTGAGCCATCGCCTCCTCCACCTTGCCCACCTGACGCTGCAGGTCCAAGAGCTGGTCCTCAAGCTGGCGGTTCTGCTCCTTCTCCGCCAGGATGCGCTCGTTGAGCTGTGTCTCCTGCTGAAACTGCTGGTCGTTCATGCGTTCCGTCCGCAGCAGTTTGGTCGTTTCGATCGAAGTGGCGATGAGAAACCCGGTACAGAACGTGACGATGGTTAAATACAACTGAAACTTGTGACGACCCATTGGCTGCTTCCCCTTTTATACAGTACTAAGACACTACGACTGTGGAGGCTGTGTATCACCGGACTGCAGCGGGATGGGCGCATCCGGCGTTCCGTACGGCACAAACCACGGCTGCTCAAACAGCGAGAGCACTCCCTTGACGCCCTGCGGCAGTTCCTTGGCAATCGTCGGATACCAGTTGAGCATGGAGTCCAGTTTGTGCAGCACGCTGCGCACTTCGTTGCCGTCGCGCATGTAGAGCGTCACGCGCTGCTTGTCGTACGCCGTGGGCGTCAGCGTGATGTCGGAGATTTCACCAAGCACACCCGGCGACAACTTGGCCAGCGCCTTCGCGAGCTGCGGGAGCAGTTCCGGTGCCGACCAGGAGCTGATCAGCGGCCTGTCCACCACGCGATTGGCAAAATTGACCTGCTTGAGCACCCGCCCGTTTTCCAGCAGCGGATAACGGCTGCCGTCCGGTCCGTTCCAGAATGCCACACGCCGATACTCCTCAACATGCAGTCGAATCACGCCGGGAAAGGAACGCTCGACGGACACGTCCTTGATTCCCTCCAGCGGCTTCAGGCTTGTCCGCACATCGGATTCCCACACGTTGAGAAACTGCATCCCGATGACCAGACCGGAGTTCTTCACAACTTGCTCGGCAGGGTAGATATCGTTTCCGTACACTTGAATCTGCTGAACCTTGCTGTATGGTGAGCGAATAAACACGATGACAAGGATGATCAGAAAAAACAAGCCGAGCAGAAACACCAGCTTGCGGTTGACTCTGCGCTTGGGGCGCTGTTCCTTGACATGCGGAATGCGTTCTTCGTATACCGCCATGAGCCTACCCTTCCTCAATAAGCTGTCGCACGCGCAAGAACATGAAATGCGCGGCGACTGCGTACATATGGTTTACACAAAAAATGGATGTTCATGGATTATCTGACACCGTACAAAACAGGGAAAGCGGCATATCCTTATGCCGCTTGTCACTCTACAACCACCTGAACTATGTCGACGTGCGGGTAATCTCTGCCCCAAGCTGGCGAAGCTGCAATTCCAGCCGTTCGTACCCGCGGTCGATGTGATGAATCTGCGTTACCGTTGTGGTGCCTTCCGCGGCCAAGCCGGCGAGCACAAGTGCGGCACCTGCCCGTAAATCGGTTGCTTCCACGTTCGCAGCCGTCAGTTTGTTGACGCCGCGAATGATCGCAGAACCCAGGTCGACGTATACGGAGGCGCCCATTCGCGCCAATTCGTTTACATGTTTGAACCTTCCCTCAAATATGGTTTCCTTGATGACGCTCGTTCCCCTGGCCTGCGCCAAAAACACCATCAATTGCGCCTGCAAATCCGTCGGAAACCCCGGGAAGGGAGAGGTGATGATCCGTTCGTAAGCGCGGGGTCGAGTCGTACTCTTGATTTCCATTATATCATGGTGGGTCTTGATTTCAACACCACAGCTACGGGCTACCTCGATCAGGGCGGTGAGGTGTTCGGGAATGGTGTTGGTCAGCTCGATATGACCCTGGGCGATACCTGCCGCCAGCAGAAAGGTGCCCGTCACAATCCGGTCCGGAATGATCCGGTAGCTGACCGAACGCAGACGCGTAACGCCGGTGATCTCGATCGTATCGGTGCCGGCGCCGCGAATCCGCGCTCCCATGGCGTTCAGGAAATTCTGCAGGTCAACAATCTCCGGTTCACGCGCCGCGTTGCAGATGCGCGTCGTCCCCTTGGCGAGCACTGCCGCCATCATGATGTTTTCCGTCGCTCCCACGCTGGGGAAGGACAGAAAGATGTTGGTCCCGCGCAACTGCTCCGCCCGAAACGTGATGTAGCCTTCCGCTTCTTCGATTTTTGCACCCAGTGCGGACAATCCCGCGAGGTGCAGATCAATCCGGCGCTCCCCGATATCGCATCCGCCCGGTCTGGATATGGTTACCTCGCCCAGGCGAGCGAGGAGCGGCCCCGCCAGAAATATGGAAGAACGCATCTGGCCCATCAGCTCATCTGGCACGTGCGGTACAGAGACAGACGTTGTATCCAGATCAACACATCCGTCCGCATGCTTCGCCTTGGCCCCCAAGGCCGTCAGGATCTTCAACATCACCTCGATGTCTTTGAGATGGGGAACGTCGTAGATATAAAATTGCCCTTCCGTCAAAACGGATGCGGCAAGGATGGGTAGGGCAGCGTTCTTTGCTCCTTGGATCCGAAGCGTGCCGGACAGAGGTCTTCCGCCATCGATCGTAAAAGTCTCCAAACTTTCACCTCCGTGTTACCCCTCGCCCACCACCAACACTTCCGGATGCATCTCGACGCCGAATTTTTCTTTGATCGTACATCTGATGTGATCCATCAGGGTGAGGACGTCGGCAGCCGTGGCCCCTCCGCGATTGACGATAAAGTTGGCGTGTATCTCAGAGACCTGAGCTCCTCCAATCTGAAAGCCTTTTAATCCGGCCGCTTCGATCAGCCGTCCGGCGTGATCTCCCGGCGGATTGCGGAACACGCTGCCGGCGCACGGCATCTGCAGGGGCTGCGTCTGCCGGCGGCGATCCTTGTACGCAGCCAGTGTGGCCGCAATCTCCTTGCGGTCGCCCTTGCGCAGACGGAAGCGCGCCTCAAGCACGATTCCCTTGCGCTTTTGCAGAAGAGACGTACGATAGCTGAAGCTCAGCTCTTCATTGCTCAACACCTTTACCTCGCCATTTTCGAAGAGTATCTCGGCTTCTAGTAGAATACGTGAAAGATCAGATCCGTGAGCCCCCGCATTCATGTAGACGGCTCCGCCTACTGTACCAGGAATGCCTCCCGCAAACTCCATGCCTGTTAACCCCATCTTGCCTGCCTCCACCGCCAGGCGGATCATGGAATATCCGGCACCCACACACACCTCTTCGCCCCTGAACTCGCAGTGACTCAAGCCCTCAGCCACCTTGAGCACGGCTCCGCGAATCCCTCCGTCCCTCACCAGAAGGTTGGAACCGCGCCCAATAACACTCCAAGGAATTTCGTGACGATGGATGATTTGCAAGGCTTTCTGCAAGGATGCTTTATCCTTGGGTTGGATTAACAAGTCAGCAGGACCCCCGATCCGCCACGTCGTATGGTTGGCGAGAGGTTCATTGGTCCACACTTTTCCAATACCTGCTTGCCTCAACTCATCTGCGATTTGTTTCATCTGTGAACCTCCTGATACACATGCTAGGTCGGACCTATGTCTTATCACGTGTTTGCTTCATCCTATGCGATCGCCCATAACGGCGTGACAATCGCCCAGACGTCCGTTTTTTGCCTCTAAAGGCTTTTCATCAACCGATAGATTTCCGTTGCCGCCTGCGGCATCCCCAACTTGAGCGAGGCCTCCCGCATGGACGCCCAGCGCTTCCGGTCGCTCAACAGTCTGGTTAGCGACTGACGCAGCCGCTCGCCGGTCAGCTCCCGCTCCAGGATGACTTCAGCCGCTCCCTCCTTCTCCAGTCCGCGTGCGTTTTTCTCCTGATGGTTGTTGGTCACGTACGGGGACGGGATGAGAATGGCGGGGATGCCCAAGGCAGTGATTTCCGCCAACGTGGATGCGCCTGCCCGGCTGACCAGCACATGCGTAGCCGCCAGAACATCCGGCATATTGTGGACGAACGGCAGGAGGGAAATGTTGCGCGGCAGGTCTCCCTTTTCCCGCAGAGCGGCGGTAATTGCCTCGTAGTGAACTTCGCCGGTCACGTAGACAAAGTGGGTATCTTCAAATTGTTCCAACTCCGGCACGATGGACAGCACCGCTTCGTTGATCGCTTTCGCCCCGCGGCTGCCGCCAAACATGAGGACGATACGCTTGTCCCCGCCGATGCCCAAAAACGAACGGCCCGCCCGCTCGTCTCCGTGCATCACTTCCGTCGCCCGGGGATTGCCGGTCAGCACGCTTTTTGACCGGGGGAAAAACGACAGGGACTCGGGAAACGACACCGCCACCTTGTCGACGAACCGGGTAAGAAATTTGTTGGTCAGGCCGGGCACCACGTTTTGCTCGTGGATGATGGTGGGAATCCCCAGCCGGGCCGCCGCGTAGACCACCGGGCCGCAGACGTACCCTCCCGTGCCGATGACCACGTCCGGCCGAAAACGCTGCAGCATCTGTTTCGACGCGGAGACGGCGCGGAAAAACTTCCACAGGGTCTTGACGTTGTCCAGGGTGAGCTTCCGCTTCAAGCCGACAATTTCCACCGATTCAAACGGAATCCCGGCCCGCGGCACAATCTGGGCCTCCAGGCCGTGCTTGCTGCCGATATACAAAAAGGCCGCCTGCGGTTCCTGGCGGGACACTTCTTTCGCCACCGCAAGCGCCGGGTATATATGTCCACCTGTGCCTCCACCTGTGAGGACGACACGCATACGATCACCTTCTATTCTATCTGGAAAAACGCGAAATGTTTAACAGCACACCGACCCCGGTCAGCATCAGCGTCAGCGACGAGCCGCCGTAGCTTAAAAACGGCAGGGTGATTCCGGTAACCGGAAACATGCCGGTCACCACACCGACGTTGATGACCACCTGGATCGCAATCATTCCGATGATGCCCAGCGCCAGCAGACTGCCGAACAGATCCGGCGCTGTAATCGCCGTGCGCATGCCCCGCCACAACAGCAACAGGAACAGCAGGAGCACCAGTGATCCGCCGACAAAGCCAAGCTCCTCGGCAATCACCGAGAAAATAAAGTCGTTGTAGGGCTCCGGCAGGTAGAAGTGCTTCTGCCGGCTCTGCCCCAGCCCCAGGCCAAACAGCCCGCCGGGACCGATGGCGTACAGGGACTGGATGATCTGGTACCCGGTGTTCAGCGGGTCCTGCCATGGGTCGAGGAACGAGGTGATCCGCTTGATCCGGTACGGTGCGGACAGAATCAGTCCGACAAACCCGGCCAGGCCAAGCACGCCCAAGCCGATGAAGTGGCTGATCTTTGCCCCGGCGGCGAAAATCATCACCAGCGCGGTACCCATCAGCACGGTACCCGTCCCCAGATCAGGCTGCAGCATGATCAGGGCGAAACATACGGTCGGGATCGCCAGAGCGGGCACCAGCCCTTTGCGAAACTGCACGATCAGCTTTTGATTGTCGGAGAGCCAGCGGGCCAAAAAGGCGACGACTCCCAGCTTGGCGAATTCACCCGGCTGAATCCCGAACGCGCCGATGCCCAGCCAGCTCTTGGAGCCGTTCACCTCGATGCCGATGACCAGCACCAGGATCAAGAGGCCGATGCTGGCGTAAAACGCGACTTTGGCCCACCGCTTCCAGATCCAGTAGTCCATGTTCATCGTCAGGTACATGGAGGTGATCCCCAGCAGGGCAAAAATCAACTGCCGCTTGGCAAAGAAAAACGGGTCGTTGAACTTCTGCGCCACGATCGCGCTGGCGCTGTACACCATCACGATGCCTATTCCCAATAAAAAAAGTGTTGCAAAAATAATTACGAAGTCGGGAGCGGAGCGGGACTTGCTCATTGTGACAGGTCATCCTTTCTCGCGCCGTCCTTCGCTGATGCAGCACTCCTGCTGTACGGGACGGACGTTATGCTAGGCTTGTTTTAAGTCTATGCACAGCGTCCTTAAACATGCTCCCCCGCACTTCGAACGACGGGAACATGTCCCAGCTTGCGCACGCCGGACTGAGCAGCACCACGTCGCCCGGCGCAGCCTCGCCGCTGGCGGCAAGGACGGCTTTTTCCACAGTATCGACATGGATGAGCCTGCTAATTCCTGCTTCTTTTGCCCGCTCCAGCAAAATCGGGGCAGTCTGCCCGAGCGCGACCACCGCTTTTACCCGCGGCCCGATGACAGGCACCAGCTCGCGAAAATCCACGCCCCGATCCAGTCCGCCGCAAATCCAGACGATCGGTTCGTCCAGCGCCTGCAGCGCCCGCGAAGCCGCTTCCGGGTTGGTCGCCTTGGAGTCGTTGTAGTATTTGACACCGTCAATCGTCGCCACGTACTCCATGCGGTGCTCCACGCCCGGAAAGGTGGAGAGCACCTTGGCGATGGACTGCTTGTCCGCGCCTGCCAGCCTGGTCACCAGCGCGGCTGCCAGGGCGTTGTCCAGATGGGCGACGGACAGATCGGCCACAGCCATGAGCACATCCCGCTCCCCCTGCGGCCCGACGAAGACGATGTCACCGCCGTCCACATAGACGCCCTGCGGCACCGACTGCCACTTGCTGAAGTAGTAGGTGGCCGCCTTCAGTTCCCCGCATTTGGCCAGCACGTCCGGCTGGTCGTACGGCAGGATGGCGATGTCGTCAGCCGTCTGGTTGGCAAACAGCTTCAGCTTGGCTGCCAAATACTCGTCCATTGTGTGATGGTAGTCGAGATGGGCCGGATACAGGTTGAGCAGCACGCCGATTTGCGGCCTGAACGCCTGCGTCCCCAGCAGTTGAAAGCTGCTCAATTCCGCCACCAGGCGCTGGTCGGGCCGGGCCGTTTCCGCAAGCGAACACAGCACCGTGCCGATATTGCCTCCTACCAGGGCATCCATGCCCGCTTCCTTGAGGATCAGACCGACCAGCGTGGTCGTGGTCGTTTTGCCGTTGGAGCCGGTGATGCCGATGATCGGCGCCTGCGAGATGAGGTAGGCCAGCTCCACCTCCGTCACCACCGGGATGCCGAGCGCCAGCGCTTTGGCCACCGGCGCCGCTTCGTAAGGGATGCCCGGGTTTTTCACCACCAGGGTCACGCCTTCATGGATCAGGTAATCGGGGTGATGCCCGCAGATGACCGGAATGCCGAGCGCTTCCAGTTCGTCGGCGCCAGCCGTTTCCTCGCGCGGCTTCTTGTCGTTGACGACAACATGCGCACCAAAGCGGTGCAGCAGTTTTGCCACTGCCACACCGCTTTTTGCCATGCCCAACACGACTACGTGCTGATTGTGATAACGTTTCATCGCATTGCCACCACCTCTAGGTACACGCCCAATCCGGCAAAGATGATGCCCACCAGCCAGAAGGTGACGACAACGCGCCACTCCGACCATCCGGTCAGTTCAAAGTGATGGTGAAGCGGACTCATCCGGAAAATGCGCTTCCCTCTCGTTTTAAAGGAGACAACCTGCAGAATGACGGAGAGCGTCTCGACGACAAATACGCCGCCGATGACGGCCAACAGCAGCTCTGTCTTGGTCATGATCGCGATTCCCGCCAGGGCACCGCCGAGTGCCAGCGACCCGGTGTCCCCCATAAAGACGCGGGCGGGATGCGCGTTGAAGACGAGAAAGCCGAGCACAGCCCCGACGACGGCTGCGCTGAAGATGGCCGTGTCATAGTCCTGGCTGATCCAGGCGATGATGGCGTACGCCCCGAAGGCGATCGCGCCCGTCCCGGCGAGCAGGCCGTCCAAACCGTCGGTGATGTTGACGGCATTGGTCGTGCCTACCAGGAGAAACAGCAGAAACGGGAAGTACAAGAGGCCGAGCTCCAGCTTCCACGGTGTCCCCGGCAGGTGCAGCGTCGTATCGTGTCCCATTTGCACCAATAGGTAATACGCGCCGACGGCCAGAAGGAGTTGGCCGGTAAATTTCTGCTTGGCCGTCAGGCCGAGATTCCGCTTCCGGATGATTTTGATGTAGTCATCCAAAAATCCGATCAATCCGTAGCCAAGTGTCACCAGCATCAAAAACAGGATTTCTGCATTGATGTTGGCAAACTTCAGCACGGTAAAAATAAGTGCCATCAGGATGATTGTCCCACCCATGGTGGGAGTTCCTGCCTTTTTTTGGTGAGATTGCGGCCCTTCCTCCCGGATCGCCTGCCCGAATTTCAGGCGGCGCAGCACGGGGATGAACAGGGGACCGATTAGTACGGCAATGAGAAACGCGGCGACGATCGTGACGAGTAGTACATTGTCAGCGAACATGCCCGACCCTCCTTTCTCTGATGCTATTCACGGACGCGTGCCTCTATTCGTTCCGCCGTTCGGCGATGGCCTCCCGGGCCACTTCACGGTCGTCAAACGGCAGCACCTGTCCCTTGATGATTTGATAGGTTTCGTGTCCCTTTCCGGCGATCAGGATGACGTCATCCTGCTTGGCCTGCGCCACGGCGTAGCGGATCGCTTCCCTTCTGTCCACGATGGAGACGTATCGCTCCGCAGCCACTTCCGTGAGGCCCGCCAACATGTCGTCAATGATCGCCTGCGGATCCTCGGAGCGAGGGTTATCAGACGTTAAGACGGTCAGGTCAGCGTATTTTGTTGCAATCCGCGCCATAATTGGGCGCTTTGTCCTGTCTCGGTCTCCGCCGCAGCCGACCACACAGAAAATCCGTCCCTTGGCAAACTCCTTGACGGTCGCCAGCGCGTTTTCCAGGCTGTCCGGCGTATGCGAGTAGTCAACCAGCACGGCAAACGGCTGGCCCGCGTCGACCGGTTCAAACCGGCCGTTTACGCCCGGCACGGCTTCCAGGCTCGCCTTGATCTCATCAAGCGGCACACCTTCGGCCAGCGCGACGGCAATGGCGGCCAACGCGTTGTAGACGTTGAATTTGCCCATCAGCTTCAGATTGAGCCGGATGGAACCGGCGAAGGTGTGGGCAGTAAACGACGTGCCGCGGCTGGTGATCTCAATCTCGGCGGCCCGCACGTCGGCCGGATTGTCGATGCCGTACGTGATCACCCGGGCGGGCGTGACTTTGGCGTACAGGTTCGACGCCTCGTCGTCGGCATTGAGCACGGCCGTTTTCAACCTGTCGGGATCGTAGCTGTTTCCCAGTTGGGAGAACAGGAGCGACTTGGCGTCACGGTAATTCTCCATCGTCTCGTGGTAATCCAGATGATCCTGCGTCAGGTTGGTAAAGACTGCGGTATGTACATCGCAGCCGCGTACGCGCCCCTGCTCCAGAGCGTGGGAAGACACCTCGATGATCGCGTATTCCGTGTCGACGTCGCGCATCCGGCGAAACGCGTGCTGCAGTTCCAGCGCGTCCGGCGTGGTGTTTTTCACCTCTTCGGTGACATCGCCGATCCGCATGTGAATGGTGCCAATCAGCCCCGTGCGCTTGTTCTGGTCGCGCAAAATCTTGTCAATCAGATGGGTGGTGGTCGTCTTGCCGTTGGTTCCGGTCACCCCGATCAGCTTCAATTCCCGCGTAGGCGACCCGTAAAAACGGTCAGCCAGCATTGCCATTGCCCGGCGGGTATCCGGCACCCGGACAACGGTCGCTGGCACGTCCACATCCTGCTCCGCAAGCACGGCGACGGCTCCGTTTTCCACCGCCTGTGCCGCGAAGGCATGACCATCCACGGTGAAGCCTGTCAGACAGACAAACAAGCAGCCGGGCTGAACTTTGCGTGAGTCTGCCGTCAATCCTGTAATCTCCAAGCTGTCATCTCCCGTTACCTGCACCGGCAACAGAGGAGCAAGCAGATCTCGTAACAGCATAAAACAGGCACCCCATTCTCTCCCTATTATAGACAAATGCGTTGCGATTTCTACAAAACGCGGCGGGTGAGGCTTTCGATCATGCCTCCCCACCCCGCTTCCGAAATCTCATTGTATAGCTAATCGGCTGATTTGTCACCCAGATGGATACGAATTTTTGATCCTTCCTCGATTTTGACTCCCGGGGCAGGCGACTGGCTGATGACGTGAGTGCCCTTGCCGGAGACGACCAACGGCAGCGTGTCGTACGTAGTGACTATTTCCCGCATCGAAAGCCCCACCATGTTGGGCACTTCCACGTAACGCTTCTGGCCGAGGGCGGGATTGTACTCCCGCGGGATGCCGTCCTTTCGTTTCGGCACGCCCATGTACTGCAGGGACGATTCGATGATGTTTTTGACGCTCGGCGCGGCGATCAGCCCCCCGAAGGCCAGCGCCTTGGGGTTGTCGACGGCGAAGTAGACCAGTATCTGCGGGTCGTCTGCCGGCGCGAAACCGATAAAGGAGACGATGTACTCCCCGTTTACGTACCTGCCGTTTTTTACCTTCTGGGCCGTACCGGTCTTGCCGCCGACGCGGTAGCCCTCGATGTACGCCTTGTTCCCCGTTCCGCGCGCCACGACACTCTCCAGCGCGTAGCGAACCTTGGCGGACGTCTCCGGCGTAATCACCTGACGCACTTCGGTGGGAAGCGCCCTGCCCACCACGTCATGGGTTACGCTGTCACGCCACTCTTTGGCTACATACGGCTTCATCAGCTTTCCGCCGTTGATCGCCGCAGCCACGGCGGCCATCTGCTGGATCGGCGTGACCGACACCCCCTGGCCGAACGACGTGGTGCCCAATTCCACCGGTCCCACCCGGTCCAAGTTGAACAATAGGCCGTTTTCCTCACCAATCAGATCAATGCCTGTCTTTTGTCCAAAGCCAAACTTTTTGATGTAGTCAAACAGCCGCTCCTTTTGCAGCCGCTGCCCCATCGTCACAAACCCCGGGTTGCAGGAGTTTTCCACCACTTCCAGCATCGTTTCCTGGCCGTGTCCCTGCCGTTTCCAGCAGCGCAGCCGCTTGCCGGCGACGAGGATGTAACCCGGATCGTAAAACCCTTCGTCCAGGCTGACCACGCCTTCGTTCAGCGCAGCGGCCAGGGTCACGATCTTAAACGTCGAACCGGGCTCGTACGTCTTCCAGATTGGCAGGTTGCGGTTGTACACCTCTTCGGGGTAGTCCCGGTAGCGGTCAGGCTGAAAGGTGGGGCGACTGCCCATGCCGAGAATCTCGCCCGTCTTCGGGTTCATGGCTATCGCCAGCACGTCGTCAGGCTGATACGCCACCATCGCCTGATCCAGTTCCCGCTCGATAAACGACTGAATCGTGCTGTCGATGGTCAGGTACATGTCCATCCCGTCGATTGGTGCGACATATTGCTCTCCTCCGCCGGGCATCGACTTTCCCCGCGCGTCGGCCAGGTACGAAACGTAACCGGGCTGCCCTTTGAGATAGTCGTCGTACAAGCGTTCCAGACCGGTCAGCCCCTGGTTGTCGATCCCGGTAAAACCGAGCAGATGGGCGGCCATCGTACCATGCGGATAGAATCGCTGGGTGTCTTCCACCACCTCGATGCCGGGCAGGTTCAGCTCCTGAATCTGCTTGGCTTTCTCCGCAGAGATTTTCCGTCCGCCCGGCACGCGGTTAATCATCGCTCGTTTGGTAATGCCCTGGTAGACCGTTTCTTCGTCCTGCTCCAGTATGACCGCCAGCTTCCGCGCCGTCTCACGCGCATCTTCCAGCTGCACCGGAATCGCCATGACCGAGGGAACGCTGATGTTGGTGACCAGTTCGTTGCCGTTGCGGTCGAGAATGCGCCCTCGCTTGGCTTCGAACGGAATGTTGCGGTTCCACAACTTCAACGCCTTGTCCTGCAGCCAGTGCCCCTGCACCAGTTGAACGTATCCGAGACGGGTGATCAGTGCGGTGTACAGGACGATGCCGATCACCAAGGCGACAAAAATGCGGCGCCGCACAGTTACATTGGATACCCGCAAAGCGAGTCCCCCCTCACGGAGTAGGTTGTCTCTTTCCTACCCTATTCGCGGGGGGGACGGGTTAGAACTTACGGTGTTGACGGCGGCTGATTCGCCGATCCTGCTGTGCCCGCTTCCGCGGAACCCTGCGCTGTTGTCTCGGATCCCGATGTAGCGCCGGGAGGGGCGCCTCCTGTCGTCGGATTGGTCTCGTCAGACGCCTGCGGCAGCTTGGACGCAGGCTGAAGCGTTACCTGCAGCTTTTCGCCTCCATTGAGCACGGTGCCCGGCTTGATGCTTTGCTGGGTGACAAAACCGGTCCCGACCTGCGCAACCTGGATGTTCAACAGCGAGGCGAATTCCATTACGTCACGCAGCGACCTGCCGGTAAAGTCCGGCATTTTCGCCCCTTTGACCCGATCCGTCACGAGGATCACGCGGGTGCCGGAGGGCACTGTCTCATTCGCGGCCGGAATCTGGCTGACGATCTTTGTGCCGGTTCCGACCACGTTCACGTTCAACTGCTCCTGCTGGGCCCGAAGTTGCGCGGTCGTCGTGGACATGCCGACCAGCTTGGGCACCGTCACTTCCTTGTCGGTCATAACCGGCTTCTGGGATGTGGCTGTGTTTGCCTTGTACGACGCCTGCTGCACCTGCTGCATGTCGGGTTTTAGCTGCAGGTACTGCAGGCTGCGCCCCATGACGGACGTAAAGATCGGCGCCACTACCTTTCTGCCCCATGTCTGATACGACTCGCCCACCTGCGGGTCATCCACCACCACGTAGACGAGCAGACGCGGATTGTCCTTGGGCGCAAAACCGATGAAAGAGACGATGTAGTGGCCCTTCATGACTTCACCGTTTTCCGGGTTGTACTTCTGCGCCGTCCCGGTCTTGCCGGCAACGTGATAGCCGTCGATCCTGTACGCTTTCCCCGTACCTTCTTCGTCTGTGACCACCGTCTCCAGTATGTCACGCACCTGCTTGGCGGTCGATTCCTTGACCACCCGGCGAACCACTTCCCGCTCGTTGCGCTTGACCACCTCACCGGTATTGGGATCGCGCATTTCCTTGACGATGTGCGGTTTCAAAAGCTCGCCGCCGTTGGCAATCGCTCCTACCGCCATCACCTGCTGGATCGCCGTCACGGTCACCCCTTGGCCAAACGTGGTAACGGCGATATCGCGTGGCGAACGCGGATTATCCAGGTTGTTCAGGTTGCCGGCCTTTTCGTAGGGCAGCTCGATGCCGGTAAGCTGGCCCATCCCGAAGTCCTTGAAGTACTTTTTCAGCCGGTCCTGCTTCAGCCGGTCGTACCCCAGGATGACGAAGGCGACGTTGCTGGAGCGCTGCACGCCTTTGAGAAAGGTGATCCTGCCCCAGCCGACCCCGTTGTTGTGGTCGCGAATCGCCGGACCGGGAATTTTCGTGTATGTACCCGACTGGTAGGTCTCATTCGGGTTGAACAACCCCTCTTCGATGGAGGCTGCCAACGTGATGATCTTGAACGTGGAGCCCGGTTCAAACATGCTCGTGACCGCGTGGTTGGTGTAGTTGGAAATCCCCTTGTAGTACTCGTTGGGGTTGAACTGGGACCGGTTGCCCATGGCCAGGATTTCGCCCGTGTTGGGATCGCTTACGACCACAGTCATGGCCTTGGGCTTGAATTCCTGCTCCGCCTGTTCCAGCGCCTGCTCCACATAGCCCTGGATGGTCCGGTCGATCGTCAGGTAGACGTTGAGACCGTCCTTGGCCGGTTTGTACTTGCGCTCCCCGTCCGGGAGCTGATACCCCAGCCTGTCCGTCAGAATCTGCATCTCACCTTTTTCGCCGCGCAGCTCCTTGTCCAACTGCAGTTCGATCCCCATGCGCGGCGTGCCCTCGTAGTCCACATAGCCGAGGACGTGGGTGGCAAAGCTGCCGTTGGGGTAATAGCGGCGGGTGGTTTCGATCAGCGTGATGCCGGGAAGCTGGTTATCCTCCACCTTCTGCCCGTTTGGCAGCGTCGGATGCTGCAGCTCAAGAATGCGGTTACGCTGTTCTTCCGTAATCTTGTTGCCCCAGCGGCCCAATTCCACCACTTTGGCGGTAGGATTCGTCAGGTATTTATACAGTTTGTCCACCGGCGCGTTCAAAATGGGTGCCAGTTTGGTGGCCGTGTAGTACGGGTCTTTGACGTAATCCTGGTCCTTGTCGTCCATGGGCTTCAGCCTGGCGTTTACCGTGTACGCCTTGGCTTCGAAGGCCAGCTTCTCGCCGTTGCGGTCGAGAATCTCTCCCCGCTTGGGCTGCAGCGTTTTTTCCATGTCGTCCCATTGGATTTTGGCGTAGTCCATGAGCTTTGCCGCTTCTACGGTCTGAAGCCACCAGAGTCGCACCGTCAGGCCGGAAAACAGCACGATGGTGCAAAGCGCCAGAATCAGGATCCGCCAGTTGACGCGTCGTTTCGTGTCCATGCCCTCTTCCCTCCAACTCGACGGATGATGACCGCCCCCTTGCAGGGGACGGCAAAAAAGAAAAGCTTCTCCGATCCCTGTCGGTGAAGCTGATGTCAGCATGTTGAACCTGTGATTACGGCATTATTCGCAAGTTCCCGTCAGGAATTCGTTTTCGACTGAGCGGGCTGTTTCGTCTTGGCATTGTTGTCATTTTGATTTTGCTTGGGAGTTTTCGCCGGATTCGTCTGCGCCGATCCCTGTGACGCGGATTTCCCCTTGGGTTGACCGATGAAGTGTACCGCTTCCGGATTGTAAACCATCCCCATGTTTTGCGCTTCTCTGAGAATCCGGTCGCTGTTGCTCAACTGCTCGACTTGCAGCAGCAGCGAGGCGTTTTGCTCCTTCGTCTCCTTGATCTCTTTTTTCAGGCGCTGGATTTCGTAGTTGTACTGTGAAATTTCCGAGTAACGGACGCCGACCAGACCCACTCCCGTCACGATCAGCGAGATCAACAGCAGGTACAGCAGCTTTTCCTTGGTTGGAATGGACGGTTTGATGCGAATGGTGCGCTTGGTTTTGGTCACGGTGTGCGACTTTTCCAGTTCCACCGCAAGATTTCCCCGGTAGTAGTAGCTCAACTCGGTCTCCCTCCTTTGCGTGCAGGCTCGCGGGGCCTTACAGTTTTTCCGCCACCCGCAGCTTGGCCGAACGGGCGCGCGGGTTGGCCGTCAATTCCGCTTCCGAAGGCAGAATCGGCTTTCTCGTGATGATTTTGACAGACGCCTGGTTCCCGCACGTGCAGACGGGAAACGACGGCGGACAAGTGCAGCCTTTGGCAAAATCCTGAAATACCTGCTTGCAGATCCGGTCCTCCAGCGAATGAAACGTGATGACGCTCACTCTACCCTGTGGACGGAGCAGATCGATCGCGTCCACGACCGCCTCGCGGAATGCATCCAGCTCGTCGTTGACTGCGATCCGAATGGCCTGAAACGTGCGTTTCGCCGGGTGCGGGCCGCTCCGGCGTGCCGCCGCCGGAATCGCTTCCTTGATCAGCTCCACCAGCTCCCCGGTCGTCCGCACAGGTGCATGCCGGCGCCGCTGTACGATTTGACGGGCAATCCGCCGAGAAAACTTTTCCTCACCATACTCCCAGATGATCCGGGCCAACTCTTCCTCATCCCACCCGTTTACGATGTCGTAGGCGGACAACGGTGCATCCTGATCCATCCGCATGTCCAGCGGCGCATCGGCGTTGTAGCTGAAGCCGCGCTCCCCCTCGTCCAACTGGGGGGAGGAGACTCCCAGGTCAAACAGCACGCCGTCCACACCGTCCAGACCGAGATCGCTTGCAATGTCACGGATTCGGCGAAAATTGCTCTTGACCAGCGTCACCTTATTCATGTAGGGAGCCAGCCGTTCGCGGGCGTTGTCCAGCGCCCAGTCGTCCTGGTCAATGGCGATCAGGCGTCCGCCTGCGCCCAACCGGGACGCGATCAAGCTGCTGTGCCCCGCGCCGCCCAGCGTACAGTCCACATAGACGCCATCCGGCCGGATATTCAGCCCGTCTACGGCTTCTTCCCTGAGTACGGTCACATGATGAAACGACAAAGGTTGTCACTCCCGATTCAAACGCGTAAGAAAAGGGTTGTCTGCCTTTTCAAACCGGATATTTTGCGCTGCCTGGACTCATGCAGTTACAAGTTGAAATCCACCAGCTTTTCGGCAATGTCCCCAAACGAACCCTCCGACTGAGCGAAGTACTCTTCCCAGCGCTCTTTGCTCCAGATCTCCACGCGGTTGGAGACGCCGATGCAGACGCACTCCTTTTGGATGTCAGCGTACTGGCGCAAAGTGGGCGGTATGTTTACCCTGCCCTGCTTGTCCCATTCGCATTCGGTCGCGCCGGAAAAGAAGAACCGCGTGAAGGCGCGGGCGTCAGCCTTGGTAAAGGGGAGCGTCTTCAGCCGCTCCTCCAGCACTTTCCACTCTTCCATCGGGTAGACAAACAAACATTGATCGAGGCCGCGGGTTATAACAAAGGACGAGCCGAGCCCTTCGCGGAATTTGGCAGGGATGGTCAGTCGGCCTTTTTCATCGATGCTGTGCTGATATTCACCCATGAACACGGCCGTTTCCCCCACTTTCCTTCCACTAGACTCCACTTTCCCCCACTTTTCCCCACTCGCTGCCTAGTTGTTATTATAAAAAAAAATCCTGCTTTTGTAAGCAGGATTTTTTCGCTGATTTTCTCGCCGGACTTGGACGGGTTTCGCCGCTTATTCGACCCAGCTGTCCAGATACGCTTTTTGTTCGTCGGTCAATTTGTCGATGCCGATGCCCAGCGCCTCCAGCTTGTAGCGCGCCACCATTTCGTCCAGCTCGTACGGCACGTTCAGCACGCGCTTGCCGATCGACTGGTAGTGTTTGTTGACGTATTCCAGAGAGACTGCCTGGAGGGCAAACGTCATGTCCATGATTTCCGCCGGGTGGCCGTCGCCCGCCGCCAGGTTGACGAGGCGGCCTTCCGCCAGAAGGTACAGTTTTCGACCGTCCGCCATGACAAATTCCTCGATGTCCTTGCGAACCGTGCGCTTCGATTTCGACAGTGCTTCCAGCTCCACCTTGTTCACTTCGACATCAAAGTGGCCGGCATTGGAGAGGATCGCTCCGTCTTTCATCACTTCAAAGTGCTCTTTGCGGATCACGTCGCGGTTGCCGGTAACGGTGACGAAGTAGTCGCCGTGTTTGGCCGCTTCGCTCATCGCCATCACTTCAAAGCCGTCCATGTACGCTTCGACCGCCTTGATCGCGTCCACTTCGGTCACGATCACTTTCGCCCCGAGGCCTTTGGCGCGCATCGCCACGCCTTTGCCGCACCAGCCGTAGCCGACCACGACCACGGTTTTTCCGGCGACGACCAGGTTCGTCGTGCGGTTGATGCCGTCCCAGACGGACTGCCCGGTGCCGTAGCGGTTGTCAAACAGGTATTTGCAGAACGCGTCGTTGACCGCCACCATCGGGAACTCCAGCTTGCCCTCTTTTTCCAGCGCTTTCAGGCGCAGAATCCCGGTGGTCGTCTCTTCCGCGCCGCCGCGAATCTGGCCGAGCAGATCGCGACGTTCGCTGTGCAGGATGGACACCAGGTCGCCGCCATCGTCAATGATCAGGTCCGGACGGGTCTCCAGCGTTTTGATCAGGTGCTCCTTGTACTCCGCCGGATCCGGATTGTACTTGGCAAATACGCGGATGCCGTCTTCCACCAGGGCCGCGCAGACGTCGTCCTGCGTGGAGAGCGGGTTGGAACCGGTAATCGTCACTTCGGCGCCGCCTGCTTGAATCACTTTTGCCAGGTATGCCGTTTTTGCTTCCAGGTGCAGGGAAATCGCCACTTTCAGGCCGGCAAACGGTTTTTCCCGTTCAAAGCGCTCCCGGATCCGGTTCAACACGGGCATATGTTCTTTCACCCAGTCGATCTTCAAGTGACCGTTGGGTGCCAATGACATGTCTTTTACAATGCTTTCCGAAACCATGTTCATGGGTTTGACGAACCTCCTTCTTCTCTGCAACACCATCATTATCTTATCATACGCATTCGCAGGCTTCATCCTTTTTTCCTGTTCAAACCAAAAATGGTCTTGCGCGGACAGGAGCGGACGCTCGTGGTTCAGCGTGGCTCAGTCAACACTGACAAAGAAGCCTGGAAACATGTGTCTCGTTCGCTGCAATCGATTGGCCATCAGTCAGAAGCACTGCTGCGGGTGCTTGTATCTTAGAGGAAATTGTATGATTTACAGATAGATGACGTGATGCCTGCCGTCGTGGGCAAGCGGCGCTTCGATCAGACGGTCGACCAGATCGAGTCCGTGCTTGTTGGCAAAGGAAACATACGACAGCTTCCGCTCCTGCCATGCTCCCTCGGGAGCAAGCGCAGCCTCCAGCCGCTGCACCCGCACCCGGCCCACATCTTCCCGCTGGTCCAGCAAGCGGAGCAGCCGCTTCTCCAAAAAGTCCACCTGGGCCATCAGCATGCCCACATTTTTTTCGGCCAATTTACGCATGCCCGGTTCCAGGCGGATGACCTCGTCCACGAGCGGACGGTAGATGTCGAGCAAACCTTCCCGCACCTCCGTGAAGCGCCCGGCCAGGGGGTGCGGTGCCCGCCGCGCCTCCCATTCGGCTTTCCACCCGGCAAAATCCCTTAACATCTGCTCAATGGTAATGCCGCACTCGCGCATCAGCCGCTCCATCGCCCCTTCGACCAGGGTGACCGACAGGCGGGGCAGCACGATCGGCAGGCGAAGCCCAAAGAGTTCAAACACTTCTTTTAAATACGCCCAGTACGCCACTTCACCCGGTCCGGCCACAAAGGCCAGCGTGGGGAACAGATACTCCTGCATCAGCGGGCGAGTCACTACATTGGCGCTGAAGCGCTCCGGTTCCATCTCCGCCAGCCGCAGCAACTCCTCACGAGTGTAGCTGCGACGCCGCGTCACGAACCGTTCGCCGTGGCGTTCCAGTAGCAAACGGTCTTGGTCCTCGTAGAGAAACAGGTTGGCTTGATGCGCCTTCACCTGAAGCTGCTGCGGGTATCCGGCGGCTTCGATCCGTTCGGCGGCATCCATCAGCAGGCCGGCCAGCTGTTCGTTTTGTTCGAGGATCGCGCGGAACATCGGCTGTTCCAGTTTGCGCACAAACGGCAGGCTGGACTCCACCAGCACCAGACCGTGCTTGCCGAACAGGCGGGCCATCAGGCGGGCAAACCAGTCCGCCAACGTCTTGGAGGAAGCCTGCGTTTCTTCCAACAGATCCCGAATCACGGCCGTATACTCCGTTTCCGTCTGGTCGGCAAAAAAATCGGCCAGAAAGCGGCGGCACTCATCCGGGTCGAAGGGCAGCATGCTGGCCGACGGGCGCCCTTTGCGCGGCAGCGCCAGCCGTCCTTTGCGCAGAGCCGTTCCCCCTTCCGCCAGCCAGTAGAGGTGGTCGATTTCGTCAATATCGTGATCTTCACCGGCAATCCAAAACACCGGGACGACTTCCGTCTGGAGTTCCTTTGACAGCCGTTTTGCTGCCTGTACCAGGTGGACAGCCTTGTAGATCGTATACAGCGGTCCTGTCAGCACTCCGGCCTGCTGGCCGCCAACGACGACCAGCGTCTGCGTACATCGCAGCCGTTCAATCTGCGCCAGCGCCTCCGGATGATTGCCGATCTGACTGTTGTAGGCATACAATCCGTCCGCCAGTTCATTCCGGTGCGGGATTGGCCGTTCTGTGAGCCACGCGATCCGCTCCCGGTACGAATCGGAACGGTAGGGATGGTACGCAAAGAATTGCAGCGCATCGGCTTTTCCCTGCTGGTACGCATTGGACAGCGGGTTCGCCAAAGGAAGCGCAACGCATTCAATTTTCATTAATGCTCACCTTTCTTACGCCATGTCACTGCAAATTATACCATGCCCCCTTTCCGTAAAAAAACAAGACAACCCGCTGAATGGGTTGTCTAAGTGCAGTCAAATGTGCTGTCTTAAAATTGCGACGGTGTCATCGACCAAATCAGCACGGCCTCGCCGTCGCCAGTATTTTCGATGGTGTGGGGTTTGGAACAGTCAAACGAAATGCTGTCACCCGCTTCCAGTTCATGCTCCTCGTCATGAAAACGCGCCGTCACGCGTCCCTGGATGACGACAAAACACTCTTCGCCCTCTGCCTGCACAAACCGGTCTGCCGCCATCTGTCCCGGCTGCAGCCTGACTTCCAGCATGCCCAATTTGCCGCTGCCGCCGGTGGAAAGCAGACTGTACGTGCCGGTCGATTCAGGGAAGATCATCTGTCTGCGCTTCTCTTTGCGGGTGACGTGTACCTGCTTCTGGTCGATGTCCTCGAAAAAGTGAATGATCGACGATTCAAGCGCTTTCGTAATTTTCCACAGCGAATCCAGCGAGGGCTGGGAAATGCCGCGCTCCACCTGGCTGAGCAAGCCCTTGCTCAGTCCTGTCTTGTTGGCCATGACTTCGAGCGTGAAGCCGCGTTCTTTCCGAATCGTTCGAATCTTGTGTCCGATCGACTCGATGGGAAGCCGCATCATTGTCCTACCTTCTTTCTTTTCAGGATATGTATTGATACCGCCGGTGGATTCAGACGACGCTCATCGTCTTGACGATCCCCATCGCAAAGAGCACCACGTAAACCAGTCCAAACAGGGGAAACGACAACCGCCACGCGGAAAAACCGGCCTTCCGCAGGGAGAGTTTTCTCTTCCACTTCACCTGCAGCCAACTCAGCAAGCCTACAGTCACGAGGAAAAACACGATCACCCACCACCAAGCGGAAAGCGCATCCGGCCAGATCACGCCATAGGCGGCCACGACAGCGCGAATGAACAAAAAATTCGTGATATTAACCGCCCAGCGGCCGGCCAGCCGCCGGTCCCGTTTCCACGCGTGCACGATCAGATACGCCAGCGGAAACCCGAGAAATGGAAAAACGGTCAACAGAGCCCACACATGGGTCAGCACTGCCCAAACAAACGACCAGAGATTACCCAAAACGGTCATGTGCCGCCTCTCCTTTCGCGGTTTCCATGCCTGATTTGAGATGTACGGCGCGCAACAGCGTTTCGTGCAGCGGAACGGGCGTGCCGGTCCGTTTTCCCTTGTCCACGAGGTACCCGTTGATCGCGTCCACTTCCGTCCGGTGGTGCCGTCTGATATCCTGCAGCATGGAGGAAAGATTCCGGGAAGTATTTCGGCAAATGGATACAATTTCCTGCCAATCTGCTTCATCAATTTTTTGACCGCAGCGTTTGGCCACGGCGGCCGCTTCGTCAAACAATTCCCGCATCAGCCTGAGCGTGTGCGGTGAATCGAGCAGCATGCCGTTGGGAATCTCGAACAACGCGGTCAAGGGATTAATCAGCGCGTTGGCCAGCAGTTTGCGCCAGGCGTAAGGCTCGACGGCGTCCACGTATTCGGCGCGGATGCCGCAGCGGTTGGCCCAGGCGACAAACGCGGCAATCAGCGGATCGCGCACAGGCTCAGCCGTCCAGGGTCCGACGCGCAGCAGGCCGGTGCCGGTGTGTTCCACCTCGAACGGCGACAGGCGGCGCGCCCCCTCTGTATTGATCGCGTAAAAATGCTGCCCAGGCTCCAGCCCTTCCGCCAATTGTTCGTGATGACCCATGCCGTTTTGCAGGGCCAGCACCCGCGCCGAGCGGGGGAGTTGGCGCAGCAGCGGCAGCAGCTCGGCGATGGCAGTCTGCTTCACGGCCAACAGGTAGAGATCGCCCTCCGGCAATCCGTCGTCTATCGGAGAAGCGTTGACCGCGACTGTTTCCCGTCGGCCGTCCAGCGTGAACAGGGACAGCCCCCGGTCGCCGATCAGCGCGGCCTGCTCACGGGTGCGGGTAACCAACTCGACCGACTGGCCGTTCAGCAAAAAACGGGCCGCGTACAGCAATCCTACGGAACCGCCGCCGATTACCACCGGGTGGAACGTTATCGCTTCCGACTGCATTTGTTCACCTACATTAATCAATACTTATTTCAAGAATAGCAGGTTTGCGATCAATGTTCAATGAAATGTGCGCAAAAGGTCGAAATTATCGAAACATTTTCCGCCCGAGCGGTCCGTCAGCACACGTGCCGGCAGCAGCGGTCAATCTGAATGAACAAAACGCAACGCCATCGCTTCAGGTTAAACCTTCTTATTTGTAAAGGCATACCTCCCGTTGGCTGCCAAGCAGCGCCACAGCCTGTTTTTCACAAAAAAAACAGACTGCCTCCTCGCCGAAGACAGTCTGTCTGGCACATCTACACCGGGTATACCGGGTGCTTGCGCTCCGAGAAGATTTGCTGCTTGCTCTTGTAAATCTCGAAACGGCGGATCAGCTCGCCGCGCAGTTCGCTCGGCGGCACGATCGCATCCACGATCAGGTTGGAGGCGAGCAGGTAGATGTCGATATCCTGCTGGTACTCACGTCGTTTTTCCATAATAAACGCTTGCCGCTCCTGCGGGTCTTCAATCGCCTGAATCTTGTTGCTGTAGACGGCGTTAACCGCCGCTTCCGGCCCCATCACGGCGATCTGCGCGCCGGGCAGTGCCAGGCAGGCGTCGGGTTCAAACGCCGAGCTGGCCATCGCGTACAGGCCGGCGCCGTACGCCTTGCGCACGATCACGGAGATTTTCGGCACAGTCGCCTCCGCCATGGCCGCGATCATTTTCGCGCCGTGCCGGATGATGCCGGCCCGCTCTACGGCGGTGCCAATCATGAAGCCCGGGACATCAGCGAGAAACAGCAGCGGGATGCGAAACGCGTCGCACAAGGTAATGAAGCGGGCCGCCTTGTCGGCCGAATCGACGAACAGCACGCCCCCTTTCACCCGAGGCTGGTTGGCAACAATGCCGACCGGTTTTCCTTCCAGCCGGGCAAAACCGGTGATCAGTTCCTGGGCGAACAGCTTCTTGATCTCAAAGAACGAACCCTCGTCCACCAGTGCATCAATCAAGTCGTACATGTTAAAGGGCGTGTTCTGGTTTTCCGGCACGATCTCGTTGATGTCCCGCGCATCCGGTTTGGGTGGCCGGGCCGCTTCCACAGGGAGCTCTTTCGTGTAGTCGTCCGGCAAATAGCTGAGGTAGCGACGGGCTGCCTGAATCGCTTCCTCTTCATTGGCCGCCAGAATGTCGCCGCAGCCGCTCACCGAGCAGTGCATGCGCGCGCCGCCCAGTTCCTCCAGCGTCACCTTTTCGCCGATTACCATTTCCGCCATGCGGGGAGACCCGAGGTACATGCTGGCGTTTTTGTCCACCATGATGACCACGTCGCAAAACGCCGGAATGTACGCTCCTCCAGCGGCGGAAGGGCCAAACAGGACGCACACCTGCGGAATTTTGCCGGAGAGCTTCACCTGGTTGTAAAAGATCCGGCCCGCTCCCCGCCTGCCGGGGAACATCTCCAGTTGATCGGTGATGCGTGCGCCGGCGGAATCAACCAGGTAGATCAGCGGCACGCGCATTTTCTCCGCCGTCTCCTGGATGCGGATGATCTTTTCCACCGTCCGCGCTCCCCACGAACCGGCCTTGACCGTCGCGTCGTTGGCCATCACGCAGACGGTCCGCCCATTCACTTTGCCGATGGCGGTCACGACCCCGTCTGCCGGCAGGTCACCCGCGGTGAAATTGGCAAACAAGCCGTCTTCCACCATGAACTCATCGTCAAACAACAGCTTCAATCTGTCGCGGACGAACAGCTTGTTCTGCTCCTTCAGCTTGGCGTGGTACTTTTCCTCTCCTCCCTGCTTCACCTTGACAATCCGTTCTTTCAGCGTCTGTTCCAACTGCTTGCTCATCTGCCGTTCCTCCCGTCATTCTCCGCGATATACCGGTTTTCGCTTTTCCCTGAACGCTTCCAGCCCTTCCAGCCGGTCGCGGGTGGGGATTAGCACCTGGTAGGCGCTGCTCTCGATCGCCAACCCCGTCGCCAGATCGGCCTCCATCCCGTAATCAATGGCGAACTTCGCCTGGGCCAGCGCAAGCGGCGCGTTGGCGGCAATCTCCTCAGCCAGCTGAAGCGCGGACGTCATCACCTGATCGCGCGGAACCGTGCGGTTGACCAGCCCGATCGCCAGCGCCTCCTCGGCGTTGACGCGGCGGGCGGTAAAAATCAGCTCCTTGGCCTTCCCCTTGCCGATCAAGCGCGGCAGCCGCTGCGTCCCGCCCGCTCCGGGAATGATGCCAAGCGACGTCTCCGTCAGCCCCATCTGGGCCGTCTCGCTCATCACCCTGAGATCGCAGGCCAGGGCCAGCTCCGTTCCGCCGCCCAGCGCAACGCCGTTGATCGCGGCGATGACCGGCTTGGGCAGACGCTCCAGCTCACTGAACGTATCCCGGATGGTGCGGATGTAGAGCTGCACTTGAAGCTCCGTCATCGTCCGCCGCTCCTTTAAGTCGGCGCCGGAGCAGAACGCCTTCTCCCCCACACCGGTCACTACGACGGCGCGAATTTCCCTGTCCGCGTCGATCTCGGCAATCAGCCGACGCAGCGTGAACAGCGTCTCCAGGTTCAGACAGTTGTACACCTCGGGCCGATTCAGCGTCAGCACGCCGACGGCCCCCTCTTTTCGCAGCAGTACGCTCATGCCGTATCCCCTTCCGCCTCATTCTTTGCGCAGGTTTCCGCCTGCGCCAGACTGGCCGCAAGCACCTTGGACGGCAGAGGGCGCCCCAACTGCCGCTGAATGTAACTGCCCGCCTCGATCAGCTTCTGCAGATCCACGCCAGTCTCATAGCCCATGCCGTGCAGCATGTAAACCAAATCTTCGCTGGAAATGTTACCGCTCGCCCCCGGCGCGTACGGGCATCCCCCCAAACCGCCGATCGAGCTGTCAAATGTGCGGATTCCTTCGGCCAGGGCAGCCGCCACGTTGGCCAGGCCCGTTCCACGGGTATCGTGAAAATGACCGGCCAAGCGCTCGCTCGTAACATCGTTCACAAGCACTGAAAACGTCTCCTGCACCTGACGGGGCGTGGCCACCCCGATGGTGTCGCCGATGGAGACTTCGTAGACGCCCATTTTGAGCAGTTCGTCCGTCACCCGCCGGCTGTTATCCAGCGGGACGGCCCCTTCATACGGGCAGCCGAACACGGTGGAGACGTATCCCCGCACGCGCATGCCCAGCGTCAGCGCCTCTTGGACTACTTCCCTGAGGACGGGGAAGGTTTCGCTGATGCTTTTGTTGATGTTTTTGCGGTTGTGCGTCTCCGAGGCGGACATGAATACCGCCACCTCCGTCACCCCGCACTCCCTGGCTCGCTCCAGCCCGCGCAGATTGGGCACGAGCGCGCTGTACGTCACGTCCGGGTTGCGCGGCAGTTGGCGAAAGACGTCCGCCGTGTCGGCCAATTGGGGAATCCAGCGCGGATGGACGAATGAGCCGGCTTCGATCCGGCGCAGTCCCGCCTCGGCCAGCAGGCCGATCAGCCGGATTTTCGCCTCGGTCGGCACCATTTGAGATTCGTTTTGCAGGCCGTCACGCGGCCCTACTTCTACAATCTGCACCTGCATGCAGGCCACCTGCCTTTCCTAGCGGGCGCTCAGTTTGGAATCATTCTAAAAACTACTCCAGTACGAGGATGACATCTCCGTCATTGACGAAGTCCCCGACATTTACTTTTACTTCAACCACTTTGCCGTCCGCTTCCGCCTGGATCGGCACTTCCATCTTCATCGACTCCAGCACGACCACGTCCTGACCTTGGTTCACCTGGTCGCCTGCCTGCACCAGCACGTTGATAACGGTTCCTGCCATGGATGCTGTCACGTTTTTCATCATCATGCTCTCCTTACGTTGTTTTTTCTTTTCGCTCTTCTACAAAGCGCGTGGTGTACACGCCTCGCCGGAATGCCTCGTCGCCCAAGACCTCCAGCAAAAACGGAATGTTGGTCTTGATCCCGGTAACCTCAAACTGCCGCATCGCTTCCCGTGCCCGCTGTATCGCTTCTTCGCGGGTTGTGCCGGAGGCGATCACCTTGGCAATCATCGGGTCGTAGAACGGCGTTACCTGCGTGCCGGTCTCCACGCCGTCGTCCACCCGTACCCCGTCCATTTGCGGCGGCCGGTAGTACGTAATCGTTCCGGGAGACGGCAAAAAGGTGACGGGATCCTCGGCGTACACCCGCAGCTCGATCGCATGGCGCAGCGCCTTGACATCCCCCTGCGCGACGGGCAGAGCGTTGCCGCGGGCGATCTCCAACTGCAGCGCGACCAGGTCGAGACCGGTCATCTCTTCAGTGACAGGATGCTCTACCTGCAGCCGGGTATTCATTTCCAGGAAATAGAAATTCTTGTTCCCGTCCATGATAAACTCCACCGTGCCGACGCCGGTATACCCGACCGCCCTGGCAGCCGTCACCGCAGCTTCGCAAAGCCGCTGTCTCGCAAGCTCGTCGAGGAACGGGGACGGGCTTTCTTCCAGCACCTTCTGGTGGCGGCGCTGGATGGAGCACTCCCGCTCCAGCAGGTGAATGACGGTGCCATGCGCGTCTCCCGCGATCTGCACCTCGATGTGGCGAGGGCTGTCCACATACGCTTCCACGTACATGGCGTCGCTACCAAAATACGCCTTGGCCCTGCCCCTGGCCGACTGGAACGCCTGGCGCAGCTCCGCTTCGTCGCGGCATATCTGCATGCCGATGCCGCCGCCGCCCGCGCTGGCCTTGAGCATGACTGGATAGCCAATCTCGGCCGCCACCCTGGCCGCTTCATCCGGCGTGTTCACTGGTTCCTCGCAGCCGGGCACCACGGGTACACCTGCTTCCCGCATCACGCGGCGGGCCGTCAATTTATCCCCCATCTGCGCAATCACCTCCGGCGACGGCCCGATGAAGACCAGTCCTTCGTCGCGGCAGCGCCGTGCAAACGCGGCGTTTTCCGACAACAGGCCGTAGCCCGGATGGACGGCATCCGCTCCGGTCTCTTTGGCGGCCGCGATGATCGCCTCCACGTTGAGATAGCTGTGCGGCACAGGGGGAGGTCCGATGTGGACGGCCTCGTCCGCTTCCCTGACAAACGGCAGGTTGCGATCCGCCTCCGAATATACGGCCACTGTCGCCACTCCCTGGGCTTTGCAGGTGCGGATGATCCGCCGCGCGATTTCCCCGCGATTGGCAATCAGTACTTTGCGCATGGCAACGCTCCTTTCGGCGATCAATCGTCCGCTGCTCGAAAACGCTTTCATTGCATGCGGTGCGATTGTTCGAAATTGTTTTGCTACTCTCTATTTTGCCATGAGACCGTCCATAGTTCTAGTTGAAATTTAAATTTCTTCCATGATAGCCTATCCAATTTCTGGGATACCCAAGAAATCAACACGAGAAAATCGCTCGGGAAGGAGGTTTTTGGTGTATAATGTAGGTAGCCCATGAAGGTTAGGCAATGCGCGTGAGAGGAGTGGCAAGCGATGTATGAAGTAAAACGTTTACGGATCAATTACAAGACTCTGGAGGAGTTTCAAAAATTCCGCGAATTTGGCCTGGAGGAGCTTTCCATGAAGGAAGACCTGGAGGCGAACATCGTGGAAAACGATTCGGAATCTCCTTTTTACGGAATCTACGACAACGGCCTGCTGGTGGCACGGATGAGCCTGTACAAAATCGACGGCAAGTACGACCGCTACTTCAAACCGGCTCAAGATTATTACGAATTGTGGAAACTGGAAGTGCTGCCCGATTACCGCGGCAAGGATTACGGCACGGCTCTGGTCAACCACGCCAAGAGCTTTGGTGCCCCCATCAAGACCAACTCCCGCTGTCGCGCTGACCAATTCTGGCTGAAGATGGGCTTCACTCCGGTCAAGTACAACCCGATTCGCGACCGCGGCGAGAACCCGTACGTCTGGCTGCCCGAAGGTGTCGGCCTGCAGGACTGAGGGCTTTTGCACCGTCCACGCGTCAAAAAAAGAAGCGGTTTTGTCCGCTTCTTTTTTGTTGGCACGTTTGCACGCTCACTTTTCCACGCGCTCCAGGTTGCCGTTTTCATCCATCCTGAAAATCGCCTTGGGCGCCTCCTCTTCCTGCAAGAAAGCGAGTTTGCGGGCGCGGTCCATAATCTGCACGAGTGCCTTGTAGTCCTCATTGACCCCGCGCACCTGCTCCAGCTCTTGTTTCATCCGTTCGTTGGCCTCTTTCAACTCTTTTATCTCCGCATTCTTTCCTTCCAATTCTTGTTCCAGCTGCTTCAAGCGGCGCACGATCTCCTTCTGGTTGGTCAACAGCCTTATGACGGCCTCGATGTGCTGCTCGTCGTCTGCCGCAGCTGCGCCCTCTCCCAGCAGGAGCTGACCTCCCGACTTGGCAGTGTTGGCCGAGTCAAGCGCGTTGTTTCGCGCGTTCAACCGCCCCATTTTTTTCAACTGCTGGCGTTGGCTCTTGGCGATCTGAATCGCCGCGTCATACCGCTTGCGCACGCAGCTGTTCCAACGAAACCCGCAGGCGGCGGCAGTTCGGCCCAGCCGCTGTCCCACTTCTTCAAATGCGGCGAGTTGTGTCCCGCCCTCGCGAATATGGCGTAAGGTGACTTCCGCCAGCACCAGATCGTCGTCTTCCGTCCATGCATCTTGTCTGGAAGCTGCCATAAAAAATGTCCCTCCCGTTACCTTGATAGGATGATGATGTAATTCATCCTATGCTTTTCCCTACTCTGGTAGAATCGCTTTCTACTAGAAAAAGTATGTCCAGACACAAAAGGGTTTAAACGGGAGGGATTTGCTTGGTCAAACCGCTAGTTTTTTCGCAGAACCCGCTGCACCGCGGAAACGTGATCGTCGCTGCCCCACAACTCGGCGCACTGGCTGACCTCGCGGCGGATGCGCTCGTCCAGGCTCAACCCGTCCCGCTTCCAGCGCAACAGCTGCATGTACGCCCGGATACCGGAAAGCGGCTGCGCGGCGATCTTGGCGGCAAAGCGTTCCGTCTCCTCACGCAGGCGATCTGCGGGATACACCGCATCCACCAGCCCATAGCGCTCCGCCTCTTGCGCACTGACCCGCTTACCCGTCAGCAAAAGCGCCAGCGCCTTGGACTCCGGCAGCTTGTCCAGCAAGCGCGACCCTCCGCCCCATCCGGTCGTGATCGAGAGGCCAATCTGGACAAAGCCGAGCACGGCCGTCTCGGCGGCGAAGCGAAAGTGACAGGAGATCGCAAACTCGCAGCCGCCCCCGATGGCGTGTCCGTTGATCATCGCGATGGTCGGTTTGCTGCAGTTGTCGATCGCGCGGAGCAGCCCGGCCACGCGGTCGAGAATCGGCTGCGCCTGTTCCCTCCCCCTTGCCTGCATGAACTGCCGCAGGTCGCCGCCGGAGATGAAACTGTCGCCCATGCCGGTAAATACCAGCACCTTGACCGCGTCGTCCTCCTCGCACGCGCTCACCGTCTGGCGCAGTTCCTCCGCCATCTCCAGGCTGATCGCGTTGCGGACGTGGGGCCTGTTCAGCGTGATGCAGGCCACCCCCACCCGTTTTTCCACCAAGATTGTGTCCATTCTTCTCCAACCCTTTCGCTGATATTCCAGAGCACAGCAGTACCCATGGTGAACGCCCGTCCAGGCAGGTCAACGCCATCGAAGCAGCCCGCTTGTTCTAATCAGACTTCGCGAATCAGACTTCACGAACCGCTTTCCTACATTGTAAACGGGCCCGCCAAACGAAAAAAGAGGAGGGATATCCCCTCCTCGCAGACAGAAGACAAACTGTACTTTTTCATTGAGGTTCCGCAAGGAAACGATCTTTCCATCGTTGTCAGGCCGAAAGGCCTGAACACCGATCAACCGAAGGTGGAGATAAAGGACATGGCATGGAGTGATGGGCCAAGCGAGCTCCTTTGACGACCGGCTCAGCGGAAAAACGAAAGACGCGGGGAAAACAGGGGGCACAAGTCTCACTTCCTCGAAACACCCAGATGTTTGCCCCCTGCCCGCGTCGCGTTTTGGAGCGTACGCTATCTACTTCTTTGCTGGTCGTCAAGCGAGCGAGCAGGCCCGATCACCCATGCGCCTCGGACTTTGTCTACACGCTGAGAGGCGGAATATTCCCTCCTCGTTCGCTTAGGCCAGCAGTTTTTGCATCGCCGATTGGTTATACCCGATGATGATGTTTTCCCCGTCGGTCAGAATCGGTCGCTTCAGGAGCTGCGGCTCTTCGCTCAGCATCTCCAACAGCTGGCTGACGGTCATTTCATTGATGTCCACCTCCAGGTTTTTGAAACGCTGGCTGCGCGTGGACAGGATTTCGTCCAAGCCGTTGGTGGTCTTTTTGATGATCTCCATCAGTTCTTCCGGCGTCGGCGGATTTTTGAACAGGTGCCGCTCCTCGTATTTTACTCCGTGTTCCGCCAGCCACGCCTTGGCCTTGCGACAGGATGTACAGCTCGGATAGGTGAAAAACGTCAATGTTTGTGGACGAGTACGTTCAGCGACCGCCATCGTGTTCCCCTCCATCTTGCTCTATTTTCTTATTTAACTATACAAAAGTTAGGTAATAAAAAATCCTTTTCTACTCTGGATTATAAATGCGGTGTTAACACTATGTCAATAGTATTAAATATATAAAATACGACGAATGCCTGGCACACTCCAACCTTAACAACGGCGCGAAAATCGGCTAAACTAATGGTGATTTGTACTGAGAAAGGGGGGACCAGCGTGGATTGCGACGCTCAAAAGTTAACAAGCGCCTTGGCTGATTCCACCCGTTTTTCCATTTACCAGTTTGTCTCCAACAGCAAAGAGCCTGTGACCGTGCAAGAGGTGGCCGAGCAGTTTTCCATCCATCCAAACGTGGCGCGGCTGCATTTGACCAAGCTGGAAGACGTCCATTTGCTTACCTCTTTCTCCGACAAAAGCGGCAAGGGGGGGCGTCCCTGCCGTCTGTACGCCCTTTCCGATCAGGTAGTCAGCCTGCAGTTTCCTCCTCGTGATTACCGGCTGTTGGCCGACATCGCCATCGAAAGTCTGCTGTCCTTGGGAGAGATGGGGGAAGTTGCCCTCGTCAAAATGGGACACCGCATGGGAACGGAAATGGCCAAACGGGCGCTGGCGGAAGTGCCGATCGACATGAATAACGCAACGTTGGACGCAAAGTTGTCCCACATCCACCGGCTATTGGTGGCGCAAGGACTCAAACCGGAGATCGAACCCCTTTCGGACGGAAGTTTGCGCTTTCGAGTGAACAACTGCACGTTTTCCGAGACAGCCAAGCGTTTCCCCGACGCCATTTGCAAGATGCACAACGCTCTGTTGTCGGGGATATTTGAGACTTACTTTGGACACATTGAATTACAAGAAGACGAGTCCATGATCAAAGGTTGCAGGTCCTGCAACTATACCGTAGCGCGTATCCCTCGTTGACGTCGACGTTTCGCCCAACGGCGCGGTCGGCAGCGGTACAACCCGAATCTCCCCCATCCGGCTGGATGGTATGTCGGGAGCGATTCGGATGCGTGGGAACGGCTGCGTCAAAAAACCGTCATACCTTCCCGTTTACAGGCCTCTTCCAGTCCTTTATAATGGGGGAGGAATCTTGTAAATCTTGCCGACTTGCTGGAAAAAGGAGGGAAACAGATGGATCGCATGTATCGCGTACTCGGCTTCTGGACGCTGGCGATCGCGCTGATGGCGTTCTGGGGGCACCTGTACCCGATGGCTCTCTTGTTTTTCGGACTGACCGCCTTCTTCGTATCTCTCAGCTACATGAATCTGACAGAACGGGCGTACTTGAACATTTTCTTCTGTTTTATGTTTGTCTCTTTCGTGGGCTTCACCTATTACACGTTCTTCGTCATGCCGGTGGGTCCGCAAGAGCACTCCATGCTGAACTTGATCATGTAAAAAAAGATGCTCTGGGTGAGCATCTTTTTTTATTTCCTGTAGAGCTAGCGCAAAAAGCTGAGCGGCACTCCGTCCGGCATCGCTTTTGCCTGGACCAGCACGCGAAAGAGGCCGCCCAGGCCGCCCGGGTAGATCAGCTGTTGAATCGCCCGGTTCCGCTTCATCGCTTCACTTGTGAACGGGTCCGTGTCCGCATGGGCGACCGCCTTTTCCAACAGGCCGCATTTGATCAAAAAACGGTCCTGCCGCATGTAGGCAAGCGTCTTCAGCCCAGCCCGCTCGCCCGCGCGCATCCATGCAGAAAAATTGACGTGCGCCGTAATGTCCTGTTCCCCCACGTGCACATAGGGATTGTCGTGCGCCTGATGGCGGTGGTAGCACATCAGCGTCCCCCGCTTCCGGGCGGGATGGTACAGCTCCTCCTGCACGTCACCGTAATCCACGGTCAGGACATACCCCTGCCTCAGCAGGCGGGACAGGTCGGCGGCTGTCTCCTCCATCGCCGTATTGACCTCGATCCGCATCCCCCGCGGCAGCGACTCGTCCATCTCTTGCAGACTATCCTCCAGGGCAAACGTCAATTCGCCGAGCACTTCGGCAAAACCGCCGTCTGTCTCCGTCACCCACACCTCCCGCCAGCCGTCAGCCGTCTTCTCCACCACATGCACGGGAAAGGCATCGAGCCATTCGTTGGAGAGGATCACCCCTTCGACGCCTTCTGCTGCCGCCTCCCGAAGACTGGAATACCAACGCGTCTCCACCTCTGCATCGCGCAGCACCTCCTGCTGAAGCTGCCGATGATACGGGCTTGTCTCGATCAATACGAGGCGCATGTCCCGATACAGCTCGGGCACCGTCTCGCGCAGCCGGCGAAGCATGCTGCCCGAAAGCGCGCCCGTACCTCCGCCGATCTCCACCAGCGCCGGGGCGGTCCAGCCACCCGACTGCCACATCTCGGCCACCACGTCAGCCAACGTCTCGGCAAAGACGGGATGAACCGTCGCACTGGTAAAAAAATCACCGTCTCTGCCCACCTTGGGGCGCTCCGACATGTAGTACCCGCCTTCCGGATGGTAGAGTGCCAGCTCCATGAACCGCGCAAACGGAATCGCCCGCCGCGGATGATTGCGTATTTGGTCCCGAATGATGGATGTAATCGTCATTTCTGTTCTCCCGCTATCCAAATTTAACCGTATAAGGCTATAATACGAAAAGAAGTCATAGAATGTGGAGAGAAATTGTTTTTTACGTATTTCTCCACCTCACAAAAACAAAAGGTGAAGCCATGCGTACACTCATGCTTTGCTTGCTGCTGCTGGCGCTGCCGTTGACCGCGACAGCCCTGGCCCAAGAGCAGCTGCCCCTGGAACAGCTGATCTTGCAGCAGCACTTTACCCAAAAAGAACTGGAGCGCACACTGACGCTGATCAGGCAGGAAGAAAACCGGCTGCACGGGGAGATCGCCCAGCTGGATCTGGATCTGCAGCGTAAGAAACTGGTGATGGACGCGATGCGCCGCCACGCAGGAGAGGTTGCCAAAGCGTACTACACGGGAGAGCGGGCCAACCTGCTGACGCTGCTGTTTGATACGAAAAATTTCAATGATTTTCTGTTGTTGTTTGATTTTCTGCAAATCCTCTACGAACGGGATCTGACGAAGCTGGAAGCATACCAGAAGGAACGTGCCGCGATGACGTCGTTGCAGGCGGAGCGGCAAAACCGGCTGACGTTGCTGCAGAATTTGCGGCAGCAGTACGAGAAGCAGTTGGCGGACATGCTGGCAATCCAGGCGGAAAAGGAGAAAAACGTGCAGATGCTGAGCGACCCGACCAGCGTTCAGGCACTGATGGACCACCTCGTCACCGATTGGCGGGAACGGGGACTGCCCGCTTTTCAAACGTTTTTCAACGAGCTGTCCAATGTAATGTTCCAGATCTCCGAGTTGGCGACGCCGGATCGCATCCAATCCAACGGGCTGTTCACGCACACGCTGACGATCCGGCAGGATGAGTTTAACCGCTTCCTGGTCTCCAAGGACGAATTGTTCAAACATACGCAGTTTTCCTTTGACAACAACCAATTGATTGTGGAAGGCTCGTACGACCAGGTACACATGCGGCTGGTCGGCACGTACGAGCTGGTTTCGACGAAAGCCTTGAAATTTCACATCAACGAGCTGTACTATGACGGATTCGCCCTGCCTGCCTCGACGATTGAAGAGTTGCAGAAAACGTACGACCTCGGTTTTTACCCGGAGCTGATCTCCTCCAACATCCAGGTGGAGGGGATTACGCTGGCCAACCAGGAATTAAAGCTGCAGTTGAAGATCAACCTGCCGTTTGGGTTCAAAAAATAGGGATGGCCGCCGGGACGCCCCGTTCCAAACACGCTTTCGTCTATTTGGGCCGCATTTGGCAGATGAAAAAGCCAGCGTTTTGCACTGGCTTTTTCCTTATTCGGCCGCTCGTCCGCTGGGGATGCGGATGACAGCCGGCGACGCTCGGTTACCGCAGCAAGCCCGTCACAAACGGGTTGTACAGCTTTTCCGCTTCGATCGTGGTTTTCGGACCGTGCCCCGGGTAGACGATCGTGTCGTCATCCAGCTCAAACAGTTTGTCCTGAATGCTGATCATCAGTGTCTCGAAATTTCCTCCCGGCAGGTCTGTCCGCCCGATGCTTTGGGCAAACAGGACGTCGCCGCCGAAGCAATGCTGTCCCACCACAAACGAGCAGCTCCCCGGCGAGTGTCCGGGCGTGTGCAGGACGCGGATGGTCAGTCCGGCCAGCTCCAGCGTTTGCCCGTCGGCCAGCTCGTGCTCGGCCGGCTCGCAGACAATGGGTTCTGACAAGTTCCAGCGGGTCGAGCCGTTCAGATCGGGATCGGTCAGCCAGCTCTGCTCCAGCGGATGGATGTAGACCGGTGCGCCGGTCAGGGCACGCACCTGATCCAGCCCGCCGATGTGGTCCAGATGCGCATGGGTCAGCAGGATGGCGACGATGTTTTTTCCCTTCAGAGCGCGAAGGAGCGCCGCCGGTTCCATCCCCGGGTCGATCACGATGCTCTGCCCGGTTTCCGGGTTGGTCAAAATGTAGGCGTTGGTTTGAAACGGCCCCAGTACGTATTTCTCAATGGTCAATTGTGGTTCGTTCATGGGTGAACCTCCTTTTTTTATGATACGATATGGATAATACTCAACGTGAAACGGAGTGAGACTGTTGAAGCGCATGTACGGTGTGGACATGCAGGTGCCGGACGGCAAACGGCCCGGCTTCTATGCTCAAGTCATACATAAAATCGGGGATCATGTCAATGTGTTTGACCGCGACGGCCGACTGTTTATTGTAGAAAGCCCGCACGAACGGGACACCTTGCGGGACATCTTGCAAAAGGCGGGAATGCTGGGCGAAGAATTTACGCTCTGGCTACTCCCCGAGGGAGCGGACATCGCCCACCTGGACGACGTCGGATTCGTCAGTCAGAACGAACACGTGTATCTCTACGCTGACCGCGTCGCCGCGTTTTCACTGGACGCTGCCGCCGGCGAGGAACGCGACCGCTGGGCCGCTCTGGAGCAGTGCCGGGAACACGTGATCGGAACGCTGCACGCATCGTCATCCCGCCCCACGCTGTACCTCGTGGACGCCAACCAGACTGACCTGATCGAAGGAATTGCCCGCGCCTACCGGACGGCCGTCACGTGGTGGAACGAGTGAGACAAGCCCATCTCATGAAAAAACCATGCGGCTTTCCACTCGAGTGAAAGCCGCATGAATCGCCTCGTCAGTTTCTTGGTCCTCTGACCTTTTGTCTTGGCTTGTGCGGAAAGTTGTCGCCGTTGACGTTTTGTTTCCACCCTTCCAGAATCTTCAAGACGGAGGCAAACAACGGCGATCCAAAGACAGCGACAATCCCCCAGATCCAGGTGCCCACTTTCCACGGATTGTCGACAAAGGCGGATGGCGCCCCGACGAGAATCAGCGCGGGATCAAGGCCGAGCAGTGCGAAAATGACGCCTGCGGACACGACGGAGATGATCAGATTGCAAAACTTTTTGTAATGTGTCAGCCGAGCGGCGTGGTTGTGGTCTTCCAACCGGTCTTGTTCGGCCTCGTAATCAGTGGCGAGGAAGGGTACCACCGACTTGACTGCTTCCGTCACCCCGGCGGCCGCGCTGGACACCGCCGTGATGTAAATCATAAAGGAAATGGATGAATCCAGACTGACCATGTCTACTCCCCCCTCATTCATGTGTATGGGGGATAAGCCCGACGCATGACCTTCGATGAAACCGTCTCGATGTGCCATCATTGGCAGGTGTTTGCCCGCCGAAAGCGAATACAATCACACGTATGGCAAAATTTAGGGAAAGGTGGTAGTCACCCGTGCACGATTACGCGTTTGTCTGGAAGCAGTACGATCTGGTTCGCGGCATCACTCTGGCGGTATTGAAGGATCTGCCCACAGAGCAGGCGGATATCGTTCCGGAAGGATTTTCCAACAACATCCGCTGGAATCTGGGACATATTCTGACCGTTCAGGAAAGCTGTATGTACGGTCTCGAATTTACACACCTGCCTGCCTCGTACAAAACGCTGTTCGGACCGGGCACGAAACCGGCGGACTGGCAGGGAGAGGTGCCATCCCTGTCCACGTTGGCCGAACAGTTGGAAGAGCAAAAGGAGCGAATCAAGCGAACCTTCCGTGAACGGCTCAACCAGGAATTGCCGCAGCCGTTCGTCTTGCGAAACACGCAGATGACCACACTGGGCGAGATGTTCGTTTTTTCGCTCTTTCACGAGGGGATGCACATCAGTACAATCAACACACTGAAAAAGGCGCTGGCCATAACGCATTCATAAACCCCTTTTGCCCGGCTCTTGCAGCCCGGGCTTTTTTCTTTTCCCGAAGTTCCCCTTCTCAAATCATCCGCCCCGTCCAATCGGCCGCTGTAAGCTGAAAAATGAAAAACCGCTCCAACAAGGAGCGGTTGTGTCGAGCCCTTCTGCTCTGGGGTACTACCGGTTATTCTCTTTGGCACGTCAGCCTCCATCCATAGAGTCTGTTACCTAAAGAGCTCGGGTTCCGCCACTTTGACCAAGATCGACTGCATGATCATAAATAACCACGCTTTTTCGCCTCCCAAGAAGGCTTGTCGCCGTTGATCCATCAATCATCGGGCTCGACGTTTTACAGTATGCGCTGATTTTTGGTTTCTATGCATCCCTACAGCAGATCGGCCGCCAACTGCGCCAGCACGCTGCGTTCCCCTTTTTCCAGCTTGATATGGCCCGCCAGCTTTTGCGTCTTGAACATCTCCACCACGTAGGTCAGTCCGTTGTTGCTCTCGTCCAGATAGGGGTGGTCGATCTGCTCCGGGTCTCCCATGAGCACAATTTTTGACCCTTCGCCGACCCGGGTCAGGATCGTCTTCACCTCGTGTTTGGTCAAGTTCTGCGCCTCGTCGATAATGATGAACTGACCGGGAATGGAGCGTCCGCGAATGTACGTCAGTGCCTCCACCTGGATGCTTCCCATGCCGGCGAGGATCTTGTCCAGATCACCCGGGTGCTTGGTATTAAACAAATATTCCAAATTATCGTAAATCGGCTGCATCCACGGCCGCAGTTTCTCTTCCTTTTCCCCGGGGAGAAAGCCAATATCTTTTCCCAGTGGGACAATGGGTCTGGCCACCAGCAGCTTCTTGTACGTCTGCAGGTCCTCGATCTGCAACAGCCCCGCCGCCAGCGCCAGGAGTGTTTTGCCGGTACCAGCCTTGCCCGTCATGGTGACAAGCGGAATCTCCTCCCGCAGCAGCAGTTCCATGGCCATGCGCTGCTGCACGTTGCGGGCGCGAATGCCCCAGACCGGATCGTCGCTCGTCACCAACATCTCCAGCGTCCTGCCTTCTGCGTCCACTTTGCCGATCGCGGAGATCGAGGGATTGATCTCGTCTTTTAAAATCAGGAACTGGTGCGGAAAAAACCGGGTATTGGGAAAACAGGCTGACAGGTTCAGCTTGCGGGAGGCGTAGTACGTTTGAATGATGTGGGAAGCCACTGTCAGCTTTTCGCAACCAGCATAAATACTGGAGTGCTCGACGACGCGGTCGGACAGGAAATCTTCCGCTTTCAGGCCGAGCGCGTCCGCCTTTACCCGCATCAGGGCATCTTTGCTGACGAGAATGACGGGACGAGGGCTTGGGGACAGGTTTTCCTCTTCCTGCAGATTTAGCGCTACGGCCAAAATCCGGTTGTCGTTTGTAAATTCTGTAAATTGCTTCTGCAGCTTGTGAAGCGATGAGTGATTCAACTCTACGCGAAACAGACCGCCTGTCTCCAGCGTAATGCCCTGATGCAGATGGCCCAGTTCGCGAAAACTGTCCAACAATCTCGACACGTAACGGGCATTACGGCCAATTTCATCCATATAGCGCTTTTTGGAATCAATTTCTTCCAATACCACGGCGGGTAGGACGATCTCATTGTCCGCAAAGGAGAACATCGCCCGCGGATCTTGCAGGAGTACGTTGGTGTCCAGTACGTAGATTTTCTTCAAAGTCTCGCCTCCTATTACCCATCTTCTCTATTATATGCAGTTGGGGACCGGATGCTCTGCTGTCCGAACGCGATGTATTACAGTGTATGACAAGGGGTGGACGGATAGACGAGAGGCAGAAGAATGAAAACGGGGCAGGCAGAACACAATACGACTAACCATCACCTGTACCGCAGCAATCCAGGGAAAGGAAGTATGACCGTGAAACGGACAGCGATCTATGTACTGAGCGTCAGCCTGCTCCTCTCCGCCTGCATGACGAACAACAAGCCTCCGGCCAACCAGGCGGCTCCGCAGCCCGGCCAAACTGTGCCGGAAACGCAGCGCGTCCAGCAAACCGCCCCGTCCCCAACCTACAACCAGTCGCCGCAGGCAACCGCTGAACGGCTGGTGCGCCTGGCCACGCGGGTGAAAAACGTCAATGACGCGACGGCGGTGGTCCTGGGCAAGTGGGCGGTCGTCGGCATTGATGTCAACGCCCATCTGGATCGGCCGGAAGTGGGCGTGATCAAATACTCGGTGGCGGAAGCGCTGAAAGAAGACCCCCAAGGGGCGAACGCCATCGTCACGGCCGACCCCGACATCGTGCAGCGGCTGCGGGAAATGGCTGCTGACATCCAACGCGGTCGTCCCGTGACCGGCTTGGCCGAAGAACTGGCGGACATCGTCGGGAGGCTCATGCCGCAGCTGCCGCGCGACGTGCAAAAACGGGAAGAGACGCCAACCAGGGAAAACGAACAGCGGATCAACAAAAGCGGCAACTCCAAACCGCAGGGAAATGAAAAAATCCCGGTGAACCGCTGACCATCGTCCGAAACAATACAGGCATTTTCCGGGCTTACGCCCAGGAAAATGCCTGTTTGTCGTCTGCCGCCTGCTCTGCGGGTCCAAGCGCGTCCAATGCCTGCTCCAGGTCTTGAAGCAGGTCGACAGCGTCCTCCAGGCCCGCGGAGAGACGGATCAGTCCGTCCGTAATTCCACGCCGCTTACGCTCTGCGGGCGGCATGGCGGCATGGGACATCATCGCCGGATAGGAAAGAATCGTTTCGACCGCACCCAGACTGACGGCGACAATCGGCAGCTTGACGCGGTCAAACAGCGCTTTGGCCCGCTCGCGGCTGCCCACGTCAAAGGAGAGTACCGCCCCGTGTCCGCTCGCCTGCCGGTTTTGCAGGTCATGACCGTCGTGTTCCGGCAATCCGGTGTAGTAGACGCGGCTGACCGCCGGGTGTGTGGAAAGCCAGTGGGCCAGCTTTTCCGCCGTCTGCGTGCTGACGTCCAGACGCGCTTTCAAGGACTTCAAGCCGCGCAGCACCAGCCAGGAATCCTGCACGCCGAGGATCGCTCCCATGCCGTTTTGGATCATGTAGAGCTGCTCACCCAATGCCGCCTCCTTGGTCACGGCCAACCCGGCCACGACGTCACTGTGGCCGCCGATGAACTTGGTCGCGCTGTGGATCACCACGTCCGCGCCCAGCTCCAGAGGCCGCTGATAGTACGGCGTCATAAACGTATTGTCCACGATCACCAGCAGTCCCCGCTGTTTCGCCAGCGCGCAGACAGCGGCGATGTCCGTCACTTTCAGCGTCGGGTTGGACGGAGTTTCCAGGTAGATGCCCTTGGTCTCGGGACGGATGGCTGCTTCCACCTGCTCCAACGACGTGGTATCGACAAAGCTGACGGCGATCCCCATGCGGGACAGAACATTGGTCAAGAAGCGGTAGGTGCCGCCGTATACGTCCTCCGCCACCACGACGTGATCTCCGGCGGAGAACAGCATGAACACACTGGAGATGGCCGCCATACCGGAAGCAAAGGCGAATCCGCGCTCGCCTCCCTCCAAAACGGCGATTGCCTCTTCCAACGCATGCCGTGTGGGATTGCCCGAACGGGCGTAATCGTAAACGACGGGCCGGTCCAGATCAGCCTGGTGAAAGGTGGACGCCTGATAAATGGGCACCGAGGCCGCCCCTGTCACCGGGTCGATACAACTGGTGCCGTGCAGCAGTTTGGTGGCAAACTTCATCGTACGCTCCCTCCCGTCAGTGAGAGACTTGCATCCAGAGCCTGACACACGTCAGCGATCAGGTCGTCGGGATGTTCGATCCCGACCGACAGCCGCAGCAGCCGGTCGCACACACCCACGTACTCGCGAATCTCTTGCGGGATGTCGGCATGCGTCTGCGTCGCCGGATAGGTGCACAGCGACTCCACGCCGCCCAGGCTTTCCGCAAACGATATGATCCGTAAGCTCTCCAGAAACGGCGCCACCTGTTCAGCCGAGCGCAGGCGGAACGAAACCATCCCGCTGAACCCGCTGGCCTGCCTGCACTGCACCTCATAACCGGGATGCTCCGGCAAACCGGGATAATAAACGTCCGTCACGGCAGGGTGTTCCCGCAATGTCTTTACAATCGCCAAGGCATTTGCCTGATGGCGTTCCATTCGCAGAGCCAGCGTCTTCATCCCCCGCAGCAGCAGCCAACAGTCCTGCGGCCCCAGCACCGCTCCGATCGAATTGTGCAAAAACCGGATTTTTTCGGACAACTCTTCACCCTTTGTGACGATCAATCCAGCGAGGACGTCGTTGTGGCCGCCGAGGTATTTGGTCGCGCTGTGCAGCACCAGGTCAGCCCCCAACTCCAGCGGCCGCTGACAGTACGGCGTCATGAACGTGTTGTCCACAATGGTCAACAGCCCGTTTCGCTTGGCCACCTCTGCCACCGCCGCGATGTCGGTGATCTGCATCAGGGGATTGGTCGGCGTTTCCACAAAAACAGCCCGCGTCTCCGGGCGGATTGCTTCTTCCAGATTCTTCACGTCACGCAGGTCGACATAGCTGAAGCGAAGTCCGTAACGTGAGAGCACCTGCTCGAACAACCGGTACGTCCCGCCGTACAGATCGAGCGATACGACCAGGTGATCTCCCTGGGAGAACAGTCCCATGACCGTATGTATCGCGGCCATGCCGGAAGCACAGGCAAACCCGGCGTCTCCCCCTTCCGCTTCGGCAATC
Source organism: Brevibacillus sp. NL20B1 (assembly GCF_018195675.1). NCBI lineage: Bacteria > Bacillati > Bacillota > Bacilli > Caryophanales > Paenibacillaceae > Brevibacillus > Brevibacillus sp. NL20B1. Next base: position 55,247 of record NZ_JAGTPT010000001.1, on the reverse strand, counting down.
GTCTGCTCCAGCACGGTCCGGGTCGGGTTGGCTGTGCGCGTGTAATCGTACCCCGTGCTCTGCCCGAGGGCGGGATGGCGATACGCGGTGGCGTTGTAAACGGGAAAGCTGATTGCGCCGGTCCGCTCGTCTTTGGCGACGCCCGCCTGCACCAATTTTGTCTCCAGATGCATATGGATCTCTCCCTCCAACAAAATGACCGAGGGCATTAAAAAAAGCCCTCTTTTCTCTGAAAAGAAGGCTTTGTTTACGCGTACGTAAGCAAATCCTTCTCATCTTTCAGAGCGTTACACTCTGCAGGAATTAGCACCAGTATCCCCTTGTACAGGTGATTGGTTGCCGGGCATCATCGGGCCAGTCCCTCCGCCTCTCTGGATAAGAAGTTTGCTATGCAATTTGCAATTGGTTGACCTTATACTACCGAAATCGGCAGTACCTGTCAACCTGTTTTTCATTATGCTGGTAACCCGATCACGTTGCGTTTTTCAATGCGGTCATCACCTGGTTGTCCAGTTTGCTGGCCGCATTTTTGTCGTACGTCTTTTCATATTGGGGCTCGACCGAGATGCGGGAGCCGTAGAACATCACGTCGCGAACGGCCTCGATGGCCACTTCCACCATCGCCAGCTTCAGCGGGACATTCTCCATCCGTTCCGTCTTGATCGTCGCCCTGCCGTTGATGGCATAGGAGGAACCGGCCCCGATCAAGTGCAGCACGACCTGCGGTTCCTTGGCAATGTTGGCCAAAATACGAGAGCGGTTGTCTACGGCGAAACGGATCAACTGCGGCGTCGGCGCAAACGTCCAGGAAAGGGAACTGAGCGACGGAGCGCCGGACTCGTGGTCAATCGTTCCGAGTGTGACAAAACGCTCCTGCTGCAAAAGCGCGAACAGTTCCTCCGAAAGCGTTTGGGAAACGGTTTCAGCCATTCCGATGCCTCCTTGAAAAGGGAATGTACGTCTATTGTACCTACCCGCCTGGCGATAGGCAAACCTTTCCGTCCAACACCTTGCTTCTCACCCGTTTTTTTCCTACACTGATACGTAACGGGAACGAATGCAAGACAGGAGGAGAGCCGCATGCCCCCATCCCCCACCGACCGCTTGCTGGCCAAGATCGACAAGCTGCTGGCAGAGCTGCAGGAAGTGCGCAAACTGAACGAACGGATGGACAAAATCGCCCTCTTTCTGGAGGATATCCGCCTCGCCGACGTGATTCAAAATTATACAGCCCCGAGCAAGCTGCTGTGGATCAACTTCCTCGCAGGTCTTGCCCGAGGCCTGGGATTGACGATCGGTACGGCCATCGTCCTGGTGCTGCTCGGCTCTTTTCTCAGCCAGTTCCTGTCCGTCCCGATTATCGGCGATTACATCCGCCAATTGATCGATTACGTGCAGGCCTATCGACAGTAAGCCTTATTTGTGATCGTCGTCATCACCGTGCTTTTTCCCATTGCCGTTGCCTTTCGGTCCCTTATCCTTGTCTTTCCCCTTGTCTTTGCCTTTTTCATCGTCATCGCCGTTGACCGGCTTGTTGTGCGGGATGTCGGCTTTGGCCACAAGTTTGCCGTCCAGGTACAGCTCGAGGTGGACTGCTTTCGCGCTGTACGAGCGATCGTGGTACTTCAGCTTCGCCTCAAACCGGCCGTCTTTCACTTTCACCTCGTGCTTTTTGCCGTCCGGCGCCACGACGTACAGCTTCACCTTGCCCTTGCCGTTCAGGCCGTCAATGCTTCCTTTCACGCGAACCTGTTTTTCCTTGGCATTGATCGTTGCGGTTCCCTCGATGCGGTAGCTGTGCGGCTTGTCAGCGTCGTTGATTACCTTCAGCTCCACGGATTCGGAATCGATTTTCTTGCCGTCTTTGTAAGCTGCGATCAACACCTTGCCTTTGCCGGCCTGTACGTCCTTCAGGCTGACAGAGAAAGAGCCGACGCCTTGCCACAGTTTTTTCACGTTCGCTTCTTTGGATTTGCCGTTGTACGTGACGATCACCTTGTCCGCTTCCTGGCTGATGATGCCGTTTACTTTCAGTTCCTGTTTCTTCTCATCCAACAGAGCCAAGGTGTGAATCAGCACGTCGGCCTGCACGACAGTTCCCGTGTTTACCTGCACCTTGCGGGTGTCCACCAGCTTGTCGTCCACGTACGCCTTGACTGTCGCGTACTGCGGCGTGGCGCTTACGATCGCCGTAAAGCTGACCGTGAAGGTATCCTCCGCGGTGGGAATCACTTCGATCGTGCCGCCGTTTGGCTTTTCGACGACTACTTTGGTCACATGTTCCGACACTTTCCCTTTCAGGTACGTAATTGTGTCGCGGGTCTCCGGTTTCACGCTGATGAAACCTTGTTCATCGACGTCAAAACGGACTTCCAGGTAGATGTCGGCGTAGTGTTCGCGGTAGACGCGCTCCCACTCTTCCGGATGTTCCTCGATGTACGTCCGCAATTTGGCGTCCAGCCCGATCTCTTTTACGACCAGATACAGGTGGTCGGCCTGCGTTTTCAACAGCATGTTCAGCGTCGCCGGATCGTTTGCCGCCAACTCTTTCAGATTGTATCGGGTGACGTGTTTGCTTTCATCGTTCATGACAACTTTGGTGCTGTTTGTTGCGGGTACGGGGGTGCTCGCATCTGCCAGGAGCGGAGTCACTCCCCCGATGATCGCCGCGGCAGTCACGACTGCCAATACGGGCTTGGTTCCTATTTTCTTCATGCTGCCTTCTCCTCTCTATGTAGTTCCTGCCCTGGACACCCTAACAGACGACAGGTTTCCTGCAAAGGTTGCAGTTACGACCAAAAACGGGGGATGCCGAGACCAGATTGGGACAAACGACACAAAAAAACCCCGCCTCTGGCGGAGACGGGGATAATGCCGAAGTCCCAACCGTTCTTTCGTTCGGCGGAGCCTCATGCCGGTTCTACTCGTTATACCGGGGTTCGTTTTCGATTGCAGCCAAAAGCGATTCCGCTTCCTCCGAGGGATAGCGGCGTTCCCAGACTTCGTCGGGGAAGACGCAGCGAACCACGTACCAGTCCCCTTCGCGGCGATACTCGCATTCCGATGCCTGGTGGTCCTCTCTCAGGATGTCCGCGAAAAATGCTGCCGTATCCAGAGCGGACCGGTCATCCGGCCGCGCGTCGGCGACGATTTGAATCTGCAGCCAGTTGTAGAGCGCATCCTCCCGCTTCACGACGGTTCCCTCACTTCCCGCTGCGTTCTCCCGGCTTGTTCCGCATCTTGACGATCACCAGAATGGCAACGGCGACCAAAAGTGCGCTTTTCACCGGGAGCTGCACGTCCAGAATGGCAAAAATCAATGCGCCGATAAAGAGCAGCACATACAACAGGAGCGTTTTCAGAATCGGCATGCGCCAGCGGGTGGCAAACCCGAGATAGTACACGATGATCAACTCGACAAAAATGATCCAGGTGCGGTAGTGGTCCGCCCACAAGCGGAAGCTGTCGTACGCCGACAGCTGGTCCGGTGCGGCTGGTGAATAGGTGGAGGCAAGCTCAAACCACTCCATGCGTCACCCCTCCTGCCCCGCAGCGTCCAGGCCCTCGCGGCGCAGTTCGTGCAGGTACACCATCTCGTCTGCGTACTCCCGTTCGTCTTCCACTGGGGTTTCCAATACAACAGGCAGGTGCTGGAGTTTGTCGCTCACCAGGAATTTGGCCAGCGCTTCACTGCCAATCTCCCCTTTGCCGATTTTTTCGTGGCGGTCTTTCCGGCTGGCAAAAGGGGCCTTGCTGTCGTTGAAGTGGATCGCCACCAGGTGCTCCAGATAGCCTGTCCGCTCCATCTCTTCCAGCAGGTCGTCAAACGTCTCTCCTCTCCACTGCCCGGCGGCAAAGGCGTGGCACGTGTCAAAGCAGAACCCGATTTTCTCGGGGAAACGGGTGGCGGCGCGAATCTCCATCAGATCCCGGATCGTCAGTCCCAGTTCGGAGCCTTGGCCAGCCGTGTTTTCCAGCAGGAGCTTGACCGGACCGTCGTACTGCTCCAGAATCAGGTCCAACGTCTCTACCATTCGTTTTGTCCCGTATTCTTCCCCTTCGCCGACGTGCTTGCCGCAGTGCACCACGGCGCCGACCGCCCCGTAGGCTTCGGCAATATGCAAATCTTCCAAAATCGAGCGAATCGTCACTTCCTGCAGATCCGGCTTGGGCGTAGACAGGTTGGTGATGTAGGGGGTGTGGCAGACCAGGGTGAGATCGTGCTTTTGCAGCAGGTCCACCCCTTTGGTCGCGTCCCGGTAGTCAATTTTTTTCGGGCGCAGACCGCGCGGGTTCTTCGTAAACACCTGCAGCGATTCCGCCCCCAGCTCAATGGCGCGCAGGACTGCTTGTTCCAGTCCCTTGCCAACGCTGATATGGCATCCGATTTTCAATCTGGTTTCACTCCTACGATAAAATCTGTCCATTTAACTTTATCAGTTGGCCCGTGCCCTGTCAAAATGAGAACCCTGCGCATGCAGCAGTATCATAAAACGCGATCCGTCCGCTTACCTATGAAGTAGTGACCATTCAGCAGAGCGGGAGGGAAACGGGTGAAACATGCACAAGCGATGGCCAGCGTGCAATTTTTGCAGGAGCGGTTCGCCTACCGCACCATGTACGACTCGGTGAGAAAAAGCGGACTGGGCCAAGTGCGAACGATTGTGGTGCAAAACCAGGACGGCGTAGTCCGTGTCCTGCAAAGCACCGTGCGAAACGGAACAGAATCGCTGCAGCAGATCATCCTCGCCGAGGAAGAACTAAACATCCTGAAACAGCTGTAGCCAATCCCACGAGCAAACCGCATGACGGAAAAAAGAAAAGCCGTGCTGCCTGTATAGACAGTACGGCTTCTTCCGTTGTCGTTACGCCTGTGCCTGCGCTTCCCAGCGTTTTTGCTTTTCGTAGCGCTCCCGCTCCGACTTGGTCAGGAACTTCTTGCGCAGGCGGACAGACTGCGGCGTCACTTCGCACAGTTCGTCGTCGTTCAGATACTCCAGCGCTTCCTCCAGCGTCAGCAGACGGGGGGTTTTCATCTTCACCGTCTCTTCTTTGGTCGCCGAGCGGACGTTGGTGGCGTGCTTTTCCTTGCAGACGTTGACGGTCAAGTCGTTGTCCCGGTTGTGCTCGCCTACGATCATCCCCTCGTACACCTCTGTCCCCGGGGTGATAAACATCACGCCGCGGTCTTCGACGGACATCAGACCGTACGTGGTCGCTGTGCCCGTCTCGTTGGAGATCAGCACGCCGGCACGGCGGCCGCCCACGCTGCCGGGAACGTACGGACGGTAGCTGTCAAACGAATGGTTCATGATGCCGTATCCGCGGGTAATGGTCAAAAACTCGGTGCGGTAGCCGATCAGCCCGCGGGAGGGAATGATGAACTCCATCCGCACCTGGCCGAAGCCGTTGTTGATCATGTTGACCATCTCTGCCTTGCGCTGACCCAGCGTCTCCATGACGGCACCCGTGTACTCCTCCGGCACATCGATAATCAGGCGCTCCGCCGGCTCCATTTTTTGGCCGTCGATTTCCCGCACGATCACTTCCGGTTTGGAGACGGCAAGCTCAAACCCTTCCCGGCGCATGTTTTCCACCAGGATGGAGAGATGAAGTTCGCCCCGGCCGGATACGATAAACGCGTCGGGCGAATCGGTCTCCTCCACACGCAGCGACACGTCTGTCTCCAGCTCCGCCATCAACCGGTCGCGCAGTTTGCGGGAGGTGACGTGCTTGCCCTCCCGTCCGGCAAACGGACTGTTGTTGACGAGGAAGGTCATCTGCAGCGTCGGCTCGTCAATTTTCAACAGGGGCAGCGGGTCGGGATGATCGACGTGGCAGACGGTCTCGCCGACGTTGATGTCCTCCAGTCCGGCGATCGCCACAATGTCCCCCGCTTTGGCCGTCTTTTGCTCCACGCGCTGCAGGCCGGAAAAGCCGAACAGCTTCTGCACGCGCATCCGCTTGATCGAGCCGTCCCGTTTGACGACAGCCACCATGTCGTTGACGTTGATCGTCCCGCGGTAAATCCGGCCGATGCCGATGCGGCCCAAAAAGTCGTTGTAATCCAGCATCGTGACCTGCATCTGCAGCGGAGACGCTTCATCCGCTTCCGGCGCCGGAATGTGCTTGACGATCGTTTCAAACAGCGGGCCCAGGTCGCCCTGCAATTGATCCGGCTCCATCCCCGCAATGCCCTGCAGACCGGATGCGTATACAATCGGAAACTCCAGCTGCTCTTCCGTCGCGTCCAGGTCGATGAACAGATCGTACACCTCGTTGATCACTTCCTGGGGACGGGCGTTTTCCCGGTCCACCTTGTTCACGACGACGATCGGCGTCACCTTCGCTTCCAGCGCCTTCTTCAGCACGAAACGGGTCTGCGGCATACAGCCTTCAAATGCGTCGACGATAAGCAGCACACCGTCCACCATGCTCATGATCCGCTCCACCTCACCGCCGAAGTCGGCGTGGCCGGGCGTGTCCAGGATGTTGATGGTATACTCCTTGTATTTGACGGACGTCGTTTTCGCCAGGATGGTAATGCCTCGCTCCCGCTCCAGATCGTTGGAGTCCATCATCCGCTCCTCCACCTGCTGGTTGCTGCGGAACGTCCCCGATTGGATCAGCAATTTGTCAACCAGCGTCGTTTTCCCGTGGTCGACGTGGGCAATAATCGCAATGTTGCGGATGTCAAGACGCTTCATGTGTACCTCCTCTAGGTATGCGTACCTTTCATATTATCAGGTTGTGAAAAACGGCACAATGGACACCTGCGATGAACGACGATTGGATGTCACTCAGCCGCCAATCCCGGAGCAGGATTGACGTAAAAGAGGTGCGGATGATTCCGCACCTCTTGGCTTTGCTGGCGATTGTTACTTGCTTGCTACTTCAAACGTCTTGATTTCCGGTTCGGAAACTTGCAGTTCGCCGGTGCCGCGTACCAGTTTCTTCGCGTACACTTTTTCCGGCTTCAGCACGGAAATCAGGTAGTCGATCGCCACTTGCGGATCGACAGTTTCGCCACAGGTGTAGCAGTCCAGAGCGGCAAATCCGCGCTCGGGATAGGTGTGAATGGACAGGTGGCTTTCCGAGAGGAGAACCAGAACGGTAGCCCCTTGAGGAGAAAACTGCTTGGCTTGCACGCCCAATACGGTGGCGCCACACGCTTCGGCAGCCTCAATCATTTCTTTCTTCAAATATTCGGCGTCGTTCAACAAATCAAACTGAACTCCCCATGTGTCAACGGCAACGTGTCTTCCGAAAGTCGAGTATTCCATCTTTCGGTTTCCCCCTTCCTAGCAAGTGTAATGTTAAACATCGCTAGGACCTGCGTCATTCACTAACGGGGGCGGTTTTCCTCATGTAATCCACCCTTTAAAGTGAATCCTGGTTCCTAATCTTGTTTCCAACGAAAACAAACATACCATGCTTCTGCCCAAATGACAATACTTTTTTTGGAGAAAAACCAGGAAAACAAAAAATGGGCGGATGCGCCCATTTTTTGCTTGCTCTTATGCTTCCAATTGAAACAAACGGCGTGACAACGCGGCCAGTCGAAGATCAATCGCATTGACCTTTTCCGGGGCCGTTCTCTTTGCCCAATTACGCAAATCAAGCCATCGATCCGTCTCTTGCCGAATCGATTCGATCTCCTGTTCGCTGCCCATCTGCCGGAACAGGGATTCCAGTTCCCGTGCAACGTTTCCCTCGGTGTTCTCGAAGATGGACACCTCTTCGTCGCCGGAGACTTCCTGAATGCTTACGACAGAGCCTTCGTCGTAATGGTAGACGATTGTAAATCCGTCGTAGATTCGGTGCACGATTCCGTGACCGCGAAATGTTTTCATGGCTTTTCGCATCGCGTTGGCCAACTGCATGTCTCGGATGAGGTAGGAACTTTCACACGAATAACGGTTGCCAGTCCGGTGGAAGGTCAGTTGGATCTCCCCGTTCTGATCCGTCAGCAACACGTCACGATCACCGTTGTCGCATACTTTAACATCGACTGAAATGTGTTCATTGGCGAAGAGCGCGACAAATCGGTCCAGCTCTTCTTCATTCATCGTGAAATAGGCCTTGGCGTAATTGGTTGCTAAACGCTGTGCCATACTATCTCCTCAATTCTTGTAAATTCCTGGCTCGTTCAGACAATAACGACTGCCAATTGAGGAGATACGCTACGTGTCAACAAAGGAACGTTGTAGAATCTGGCCTTGCCCCGTGAATCGATAATCGATTTGGGTAATGAAGGCGGATCACCTACTTTTTGTAATTAAACCGTCCTTGACACTTTTATTATACACGATGTGCAGGCAAAAGTCTTGAGCGAAAAGCGGATGAATTTTCGCAAAAAGCTCAAATATCCCCAAGAAATGGCGAGGAGGGAAAAAGAACTCCCTGAATCTGTGCAATGCGTGCCATTCCTGTAGGATTTACCGGCTTTTCTCATCCAGTCGGCCAGCACTGTTGTTCATCGCTTTGCGAATGGCGGTACGTTCTTCCTCGGAGAGCTGATAAGGAGATTCGCCGCCCTGCACCGGTTTGGCATACATGCGCGATTCATCCCGTCCGTAGATGCTGGTGATGACCACGCCGTTCTGCGCGTCGTCCACGATGGCAAGCGAAAAGCTCAAGTCGCTGCCCAGTTCGGCGAACGCATTGTAGCGGACGAGCGCCACGTTGGCACACTGGCTTCCAACGCGCTGCGCCAGGCGGTTCAGCGTAAACTGCTGGTCATCCTGCCGCTTCTTCACCTCGACCACTTCGTCCATGAGCCGGTGCATGCCCTCTTCCAGGTTGGCCCCGCCCGTCCCCGACAGCAGCCGGTTGAGCGATTTGCGCAGCCGTTTGATCCGCACGGACTGCATGATGATGAGCACGAGCAGGAGGAGGTTAAACGCGAGCACGGTCAACAGCAAGATTGGCGTGTCGGCCGTCAATGATAGGAGTGGTTCCATGCGATGTTTTCTTCCTTTCTGGTGGTGCGTAAATGCCAAAATCCTCTACTATTGTACCTCCGTCCGGTCGGGCAATTCAAATGGAATCATGCAAATATCGGCAATCGTCTGCAAACAAACAGGCCGAACAGCGGGGAAGGCGCTTTGCGCAAATCGCCTTGCCGTGCTCCACGATCAAACCGTGCAGCCGGCGCAGGTCTTCCGCCTCCGTCAGCTCCGCCAGAATGGCCCGCCGCACCTGTTCGTAGGAAAGCACTTCGCCGGTGAGCCGCTGCCACAATCGACGGGTATAGGCGTCCCCGGAAATGGTCGGCCGGGTCAATGCGTAGGCCAGGATCGTGTCCGCCGTCTCCGGCCCGATTCCTTTCAGGAGCAGAAGCTGTCGGCGCAGCTCGTCCGTGCTGTCTGTCAACCGGCGAAGCCTGTCCACTCCGCCATGCTCCACGACCCACCCGGCCAGCCGCAGCAGCGCAGCGCTTTTCGCCCGCTGAAATCCGGCCGGACGAATCACCTCCGCCAGTCGTTCGACCGTCTCGCCAGCCAGTGCCGCCGGTTCAAGCAATCCCGCCTCTTCCAGTCTGTCAAGCGCTTTGCTTGCATTGATCCAGGTCGTATTCTGCACCAGTACGCTCCCCGCCATGCGGGCGAACGGCTCGGTCACCCCCCACCACTCATCCACGGTAAACGACGGGAATGTCCGCTCCAACGTGTGGTATATGCGCTTCCACATGCGCTCATCCCTCCCGCAGACGCGTTTCCCTTTCATTGTAGCAGATACACCGCGAGCAAAAAGACGCCTTCCGCGCCCCATTCCGAGACCAAAAAAAGCGACACCTACCATGACGAGATGTCGCTTTTTTTATTCTCTATGCACATGTTCGAGACTCATCTTCCTGTACGTTCCTCCAGTCGTTCGTTACGCTTCCAGCAGCAGCATTTCACGGCTGAGCTGCTTTAACCGTTCGGTTGATTTGCGAATTTGCACCTTGTCATTCTCCTGCAGCGCATCGTACAGCGTGGCCAGTTCGTAGTCCAGTTCCAGGCGCAGGACGGGTATGCGTTCTTCGGCGTCGCGTCGTTTCAGAGCGGCAATCACCTGATCCATGGTTACATTGCAAGCCTTTTCGTGGATCATTGTTTTCTCAGCTCCTTTTGTTTCGACTGTTCTGACGGCCTCTTCCTGCCGAATGCGCTTTACCGACGAGGTGCCGGTACGTTCATTCGGCCATGCCGTCGGGGGTGTTCGCGCGGAAAAGAAACTGCCTGTAGGACTCCCTTCACGAGACGCTGCTCCCGCTTTCGAGTGTGTGCGGCATCGCGTGCCGGTGGTCCGGCCAAGCCAACCTGCCAGCTCCCCAAACTCCAGATTCCTTATCGTAGTTCATCCACCCCCATTCACAGAATACTCAGACAATGTTGCTGCAGACGGGAGCGAGTGGTATATCATATTATTCTGCGGCTTGGATTGCTATTCATTTCCCGACATGTATTTTTTTCCGGCTTGTTATGTTATCATATGGGGGATTACAAGCTCCCTTGACGGGGACGCCTGCCCGTTTCTCACGGGCAACTTGCGAGACAGTCTGAAGCGAGGTGTCCGTTTCATGAAAACGTTTTCAGGTTTTCGTCAGGAAGACTTTGACGTATTTGCCATTGACGGCTTGGATAACCGGATGGAGGCGATCAAAACCGTCATCCGCCCGAAACTGGAGGCGCTCGGCCATCATTTCGCCCCGACGCTCTCCACGGCGTGCGGCAGCGAAATGTTTTACCATGTGGCCAAACACGCCCGCCGGACCGTCAATCCGCCAAACGATACATGGGTGGCCTGGGCTCCCGACAAGCGCGGGTATAAAAAGCACCCGCATTTTCAGGTGGGGCTGTGGGGCACGCACCTGTTTGTCTGGTACGCCGTCATCTACGAATCGCCCGTAAAAGAGGAGATCAGTCAATCGATGAAGCAGCATCTGGATGAGATCCTGGAGATCGTCCCCGATGATTTCCGCTGGTCCCCCGACCACACCCAGCCGGACAGCACCCCGCAGGCTGAATTGGGACGGGAGGGCATCCTCAAGCTGGTGGACAGGCTGGCTGCCGTGAAAAAAGCGGAGATTCTCTGCGGCATTACCATCGACCGGCACGATCCGGTGCTGGCCGACGGCGACAAGCTGCTGCAGCGAATGGACGATACATTTGCCGTGCTGACCAGGCTGTACAACCTGTGCAGGTCCGGTTCGCTGGCTGCTTCTCGCTAAAGGTAGTGAGAATATATGCAAAAGAACAGGTCCGCTTTCTATCGAAAATGAGGCGTGCCTGTTCTTTTTTCATTGTCTCGCGTACCGGACGAGAGATGGGAATAAGCGGTATCGGCTATTCCCGCTCGACACTGGCGCGCAGCGCAGCAAGTCTTTCCTCCACCTCCCGGAACATCCGCTCGAAGAGTTCCTGCACGGTCGGCACATCGTGGATCAAGCCGATCACCTGCCCGGCCCAGCCAAAGCCTTCCTCAGCGTTCCCCTCGTAGATGAAGGTACGATTGCGCTCGCCGCTGATGTAGGGCTTCAAGCGTTCGTAGTCAGCGCCTTCCTGCTCCAGCTGCAGGATTCGGTCGGAGCCAGGGGTGCGCACGACGCGAGCGGGTGTGCCAAGCGTTCGCTTGATGACGGCCGTATCGTGCTCTGTGCCTTTTAACAGTGCGTCCTTGTAGGCAGGATGGGCGTGCACGCATTCCTGCGTGGCGATGAATCGGGTGCCCATCTCCACGCCGTCCGCTCCCAACGCCATCGCCGCGAGCAGACCGCGACCGTCACCAATGCCGCCGCTGGCCAGGACGGGAATTTTCACCGAATCCACGACGCGGGGAATGAGCACAAACGTCCCGATGTCGTCGCGCCCCAAATGGCCGCCGCCCTCCTGACCCACAGCCATAACCGCATCGGCACCGATCGCTTCCGCCTTTTGCGCCTGCCGCACGGAGGCGACGAGCACCAGCTTTTTCACGTCATGGCCGTCGGTTCGTCGAATCAGCGGTTCCGGGTTGCCGCCGGTGATTGATATGACCTTGACGCCCTCCTCCAGCGCGACCTCCAGCATGTGTTCGTACGGACGACCGTGCTGGCCGATGGCAAAATTGACGCCGAACGGCTTGTCTGTCAGCGCTCGTACCTTGTGAATCTGTTCGCGCAGGGCCTCGGGTGACGGCAGGGACATTGCCGTGATCTGCCCCAGACCGCCGGCATTGGAGACGGCTGCAGCCAGCTCGGCGTAGGCCAGGTACGCCAATCCCCCCTGGACGATGGGATAGCGGATGTGAAGCAGTTCCGTTACTCTCGTTTTCATCCTCTTCACCTCGCTTATCACAAAACTTCTCGGTGCAGGGGCAAAACTCCTGCCTGTAAACGCATACATGAATAAAAATCCGCTTGCTTTCCCGATGCTTTTTGCTATACTCAACTTTGTTTGTTTCGTTGCATCCATCATTTTCGCATATTCATCTTTCTGGTAAAGCGAGGCGATCGTATGAGTCAAATGAAAACTCCTCTGTTCAGCGGGTTGGTGGAGCACGCCCGAAAAAATCCCATCCAGTTTCACATTCCGGGTCACAAGAAGGGCATGGGCATGCACCCGGCATTCCGCGAGTTTATCGGGGAGAATGCGCTCTCGATTGACCTCATCAACATTGCTCCTCTGGACGATCTGCATCATCCCAAGGCGATGATCAAAGAGGCTCAGGAATTGGCCGCCGAAGCGTTCGGTGCTGATCATACATTCTTTTCCGTACAAGGGACAAGCGGTGCGATCATGGCGATGATCATGGCCACCTGCAAACCCGGTGACAAGATCATCGTGCCGCGCAACGTGCATAAATCCGTCATGTCGGCGGTTATTTTTGCCGGAGCCGTTCCGGTGTTCATTCACCCGGCCATGGACGAACGCCTGGGGATTTCCCACGGGATTACGGTCAAGGCCGTGCAAAAAGCGCTGCAGACCCATCCGGACGCGGCCGCTCTGCTGGTGATCAATCCCACCTATTACGGCATCGCCGGGGATCTGCGGGAAATTGTGCGCATCGCCCACCAATACGGCATTCCCGTACTCGTGGACGAGGCCCATGGCGTGCACATCCATTTTCATGAGGACCTGCCCATTTCCGCGATGCAGGCGGGGGCGGACATGGCGGCCACCAGCGTACACAAGCTGGGCGGGTCGCTCACCCAGACCTCGATTCTCAACGTGCGGGAAGGACTGGTGGACATCGACCGGGTGAAAACGGTGATGAGCATGCTGACCACCACTTCCACATCGTACATTTTGCTGGCGTCGCTGGACATGGCCCGGCAGCATCTGGTCCTGAACGGACGGGCGATGATGGACGAAGCGATTCGGCTCGCCGACAAGGCGCGGAAGATGATCAACGAGATTCCCCGCATCTACTGCATCGGCCGGGAAATACTCGGCAAACCGGCGACGTATGCAATGGACCCGACGAAGCTCCTGATCCACGTGCGGGATCTTGGCATCACCGGCTGGGAAGTGGAAAACTGGCTGCGGGACAAGTACAACATCGAAGTGGAATTGAGCGACCTGTACAACGTGCTCTGTCTCATCACCCCCGGCGACACGGACGAGACGATTGAGGTACTCGTCAACGCTCTGCGCGAGCTGGCAGTGGAATTTGCCCATGTGCAGGCGGAGGAAAAGCCGGCAATTGTCCTGCCGAGAATCCCCGTGCTGTCCATGACGCCGCGCGACGCGTTTTACGCGGAGACGGAGGTCATCCCGCTGGCGGAAGCGGAGGGCCGCGTCATTACCGAATTCATCATGGTCTACCCGCCGGGCATCCCGATTTTTCTCCCCGGCGAAGTGATTACGGCCGACAACATCGCCTACATTCAGGAAAACATTCGCGTCGGTCTCCCGGTACAGGGGCCGGAAGACGAGACGCTTCGGACCGTCAAGGTGGTCAAACAGCAGGCCGCCATCTCCGGCTAAAGACAGTGACAGCCGCTGCCTCATCTCGAGTGCAGCGGCTTTTTTGATTAAAATAAACAGGCAGGCCAGGAGGGAACCACGCCCTCGCAGCCTGCCTGTTTTGTCTGAAAAATTATTTGTACACGCGGATGACAACGTTGTCCAGACCGGATTCATACACCAAGTCTAAAAACAGATCGGCGTCACTCAGCGCATCCAGGAAGTTCAGGGACACTTCGTTCTTTGTGCCGACAAAGAAGACGAAATAGATGTCTTCATAGTCGTTCTCGTCAATAATGTCAAAGAACGAGTCGTCCTCCAGCACTTTGAGGAAATTGTAATCCCGGTAATCGCCCGACGGTTCATCGTCGTCTTCATCGTCCCGCGGGTCTGTGACTGCGAGCGTGTACACGGCCGGATTGCCGTCGCGGTTATCGATCCACACCACGCGGTTGCCGCTCAGGCGAACCTCATCCATTTCCGCATCATCGGACCAGTAGTACCTGCTGTACGATTCGTCTTCAATGTCGTACAACTCGTAGCTGAAGTCTTTACTGCGCGAACCGCGCTTTTCCTTGAACAGGACCAGGTTGCGGGACGCCTGCGGTTCAATCTGATCCCCGTCCGTCCAGCGCGTGAGCACATCGGTACGGTCCCGGCGAATGTCGTAATAGTACAGATCGTACGATTTGGTTTTGGATGAATATTCACTCCACACAACGACGTTGTCGCCCACGCTGGCCCCGGTAATGTCAGCATTGGTGCGCACTTCCGTCTCGTCCTCATCGTCCAGGTCGTACAGGTAAATGCTGTCTTTTCCGGAGCGTTCCGTTACCCACAGCACGTAGTTGCCGTAAATGTCAACAGCCTTGGGGTTGCTCACCCTTGCAATATCCTCGGTTTTCTCCGTGGACAAGTCGGTTACGTACAGATCGCGGTCATCGTCGATCCACGCCAGCTTGCTGCCGTCCAGTTCGTACAGCGTGTCGGAAGGTTCGTCCTTGCTGCTCGTCACCCTCTTCTGGGTACCGCGGCGAATGTCGTACGCGATCAACGCTTCGTCCTCAGCGTCATACCAGACGACATAACGGTCGCTGACCAGGGGACGGCGCGGCTCCGAACCGGATTTGCTGATCACGGAACTGGTCTGCGTTTTTAGATCGTGCAGAACCACCGAAGATGCTTTCTTGTTTTCATTGAGGTAGACCACATAGCGGTCATCGCCGTCCGGTTGGCTCGGTTCTCCGGACAAGCCGCCGATTGGGACCAACTCTTCTTCGTCCAAGTCGTACAGATAGAGATGCACCTTCTTGTCGCCGTCTTGTTTCGCAAAGATCACGTAATCGCCGTAAATGCGCGGCGGCAGCTTGTCGTAGACCTCTTCGTCCAACTCCTCCGCATCGTCGTAGTCTACATCGCCGATCATCAGTGCACCCTCTTCGATATACACGTATGTATCTCCGTACAGATGCGGGTATGCCTGCTCGTTGGAGTCGTCCGTCAGGCGCTTGTTTCGCTCGCGGCCGATCATGTAGACGTACAGGTCGTCGTATCGCTCGTCCTGGTAAATGATCTGGTCATCATAGATCGAGGGATTGGTCTGATGGCCGAGCGAGGTAACCGCTGCGCGTTCCCGTCCGCTCTTGATGTCGTAGTAGTAAATGTCGACGTTGCCGTTTCGACGGTCTTCCCACGCGACATACGAGGGGCTTACCGTCGGTTTGCTCGCCTGGCCGCTTGTGGAGATCCGGACT
This sequence comes from Brevibacillus sp. NL20B1, assembly GCF_018195675.1. Taxonomy (NCBI): domain Bacteria; kingdom Bacillati; phylum Bacillota; class Bacilli; order Caryophanales; family Paenibacillaceae; genus Brevibacillus; species Brevibacillus sp. NL20B1. The sequence continues at coordinate 39,559 of NZ_JAGTPT010000001.1, read as the reverse complement.
TCTTCCCCGGTATTGATATTGTAGAGGTAAATGTCGGATTTTCCGCCATGCTTGCCGCTCCAGGCCACGTAGTTTCCGGCCAGTTCCAGTTCCATCGCTTCTGTCGAGCCGTCCGTCAGGCGCACTTCCTTTTTCTTTGCGATGTCGTACAGGTAGACATCCGAACCGCCGTGACGGGAATCGATCCAGGACACGTACTTGCCATCCACGCGCAGGTGGGATTTGGCAGATTGCTTGTCCCCGATTTGGCTTTCTTTATGCTCATCGAGATCATACAGAGTGATAACTTTTTCGCCCTCTGCGATCCAGACAGCGTAATCCTTGGAAATGTCAAAACCGGCTTTGGAAATGACCGGATTGCCTGAGTCGATGCGGACTTCTTCCCCTACGTAGTACGCAAAAGCCGGAGTCCCGCTCCACAGGGTCGTGGCCAGCAGCGCCGCCGCCAACAAACCTCGGATGGGGGTTCTCTTCATTGTAACGATTCCTCCTTTTGTGACGTTTCTCCCTCTTTTACCAATTATCCGACATATGGCAATGGATGTCAAAAAAAATCAGGCGCTATCGACAAGCGCCTGACGAACTATTTGCATGTTACTCCTGTTCCTGTTTTTCACTGGGGCAGCAGTCGCAGTTGCAGATCCCGTACAGCGTTTTCACCTGGTTGCTTTCAAAATGCTCGATAATCGTCCCACAACTCTGACAAACAATCGTACCCATATTCGAAATCCCTCCGCGTTCGTACTGCCTAAGCGCAGATCAGCCAAAAGTGACATCAAAATGTGATGGTACTTTTATATTAATATGACATACTAATGAGAGTCAATACGAAAAACACACACAACATCGCCAATTTAGTATGTCACATTTATCATTGACCACCGTGTCGCTTCAGCCACTCCAGCATCTGCCGCAGCACGTCCTCCCGCTCGGGTTCGTTCAGCACTTCGTGGCGCAGTCCGGGAAAACGGACAAAGGTGACCTCCGCCGGCAAGCCAGACGCAAACCGTTCCACTCCGTCCGGATCGACCAGTTGGTCATCTCCTGCCTGCAGCACCAGCACGGGAAGGTCAAGCCGCTCCCGCTCTTCCCAGGCGGCCCGTATGGCCCGGTTGAGCTCCTGGAACCAGCGGACGCTCACTTTGGAATAGATGTACGGATCGTTTACGTATTCCGCCTGCACCTGCGGATCGCGGGAGACCATGTCCGCCGTGATCCCGTTTGCCATCACCAGCCTGGGCATGGCGCGATCCAGCCATTGCGCCAGCCTGGCCTTCCACACTGGCACGTCGATCTTCAACTGCAGGCAGGGCGAACTGAGCATCACCCCGGCCAGCTGACGCCGCTTCTCATACCGCTGGACAAACCGCACCGCCACCAGACCGCCCATGCTGTGCCCCAGGAGAAAAACGGGCCGCTCGTCTCCAGCTGCCTTGAGCGCCCGCTCCGTCCAGGTTTCCACGGCGTCCAGATACTGTGAAAACGAATCAATGTGCCCCTTTTTCCCCGGCGAACGACCCCACCCGGGCAGATCCCCGCTGAATACATCCACGCGGTGGTCATTCAAAAAGGCCGCCACATGCTTGTAGCGTCCGTGATGCTCGCCAGTTCCGTGCACCAGCACGACCGCCGCGACCGGATCGGCGACCGTCCAGGCATGGAAATAGCTGTCCATTCTCCTCCCTCCCCAAGACAAAAACGGGCAGAAGGAATCCTTCTGCCCAATGTCAGTACTGGTTATCTTCCAACGGCACCGATGGCAAACACTCCTGGAAAAACTGCGACAGCATTTCTGCTTCATTCTGGCAGTCGATCCGAAAAACCTTTTTCAGGTACTCTGGATTGACCGCGTCCTCCGAACTGAGAAGAGTGGATTGCCCCGTCTGCATACAGATGACCAGCGGCTTACCATCAAACTTGTTGGTGAAGACGATCCCAAAGTCGTGCCGTGCAAGTTCCGTCGCAACACCGAAGAAGCGCACCTGAGCAGTCTCCGCAACGTCGTACAAGTGGTCGAACCGTTCCATCAGCAATCCCTCCTCATGGCATTGTTGTCCAAAAGCAAATTGATGAAATTTTCGGATTGTTTATCAGTATATCAAAAAAAGCGGCAGATTTCCACCCCTGCCCTCGCAGCAGCCTCGTGGCCGCACAAAAGCGCCTGGGTGTTCTGCCGCCTCTTTTGCTCACCAATCCTGCTGTGATCCTAGCTGATCAGATGGCGAAGGTTGGGAACGCGGTCCTCCCCTTCCTGAATCCAGCGAACTTTTTCCGCTCCATGCAACGATTGGGCGACAAACGACAAACATTCAAAGAACAGTTCCACAACGGCCGAACTGTACCGCTCCTCCAGCTTTTCCAGCGCATAGGTGAGGCGAAATATCGACGGTACGTTCCGCCTGCTCGCTTCGATCACTTCCCGTCCCTTCTGCGTCGGGTAGACGTGCACCACGCGCCCGTCCAGCTCCGACTTTTCGATCGAGACCATCCCTTTTTCCACCAGCTTTTTGATATGAATGACGATGGAAGACGGATGCCAAAAGGTCCATTCAGCGATCTGCGTCACACGGACGCCTTCGTAGCAGTAAATGATCCAGAGAATATTCAATTGCACGGACGAATCCAGCTCCGCTTCCTTGGCCGCCCGTTCCCAGTCTTCCTTGTTGACGACATCAATGGCGCGCATCGTGTTTAATGCTTCATAAACGTTTCGAATTGAAACCTCGTGCATCGGGTCCATTCCTCCACGATCCTTTATCATTGTTTCTCTTTCCTGTAATGAATGTGATATTTATTTTACACTTTTCAGAAAAGACGCGCAATTATTTTCCTTATAACATGTCGCATTGCCAATGAGTGGCAGGAAATGCTACACTAATCGCAAGAGATTCCCGGGACTAGGAGTGACGGCAATCGTGAACCTGAAATCGGCCTACATCTATTTCGTGGAAGGTTCCACAGCCACGAAAGCGGACATCGACGACGTCAAGGCAAAGTTTGAGCGATACATTGAGATGACGAAAAAAACGGGGGAACAACTGGGGTGGACCTACGCGGACGCCGCCTTTCCGTACGTGATCGAGGAGCGGCCGGAAGGGAAGGGTTCCTGGTTTTTGCTGAAAGGCAAGGATCCCAATCTTTACAAGGCCATCATCGTGGGCGTGGGCTCCCGCGAGGAGAACGGCCAGGAGCAGTTTTTCATTCAGGTCTCCCTGCCGGAGTCGGCCACGCACGGCGATATGAACAAGGCAAATGAATTCTGCCGCTATTTGGCCCGCGAATACAAGGCGGAGCTGCACCTGTTCAACAAACGCATCCAGTACTTCCAGCCGCGCAAACCGTGAGCGGCCGGACGACAAAAAAAGGCTCTCCCGAGTGGAGAGCCGTTTTAATGCGTACGTTGATCAAATCGGTTGAGATCGGGACAGCGAATAAAATCTGCCATCAACCATTCGAATCCCCAAATCCACACAGTAGCGCAAGCCCTGTGTGACGCCGTAGAGGATCCACTCCGATGAGCGGTGGTTAATGTCAAAGTCAGTGTAGAGGTCGGTGCCGTCGTTGCGGATCTCGTTGCGGTCTGTCACATCAAAGAGGCGGAGGACAAATGGCAGTTCGGCAAACGGGATGGCAAATTTCCGCTCCACTTCCCGTTCGAACTCCTTTGTCATGTGCCATTGGGCCAGGATCGAATGCTCATCTTTCCAGGCAATCCGTATACTCGGGCCTTCTATGTCTGTGGATGACCGCGCGGGATTTGTCTCCATTCGCTCCCATCGTTCCTTTCTCTCATGTACTTGCATCAGGGTGACGCAAAACGTCATTTGTTACTCATTATACCATGACAACAAGCCATGTGGAAACGCGACCAAGCCAATTTTCTCATTGGGCTATCGTCCGACGGTAAAGCTGTTTTCGCCGACGGTGATGTACTCGTTGGACTTCTCTGTCTTCATCTGCAGCTGCACTTTGTACGTTCCGTACAGTTCCAATTTGGTGGAGACAAACGGTTCGGAGAAGTAGAAGCTGTTGGCGTTCAGCGTCGAGTACTTCCATTCTTTGCCGTGGTCTACCTCTTTGCCGTCCGGGCCGATCAGCACCAGGCGCAGCCTCAGGTCTTTCGTCACCGGCGCGTCATCCACCTCGACAAACACGTTAAACGTCCGGGGCACGTCCTTGTCGCTGTACCCTTTGATCGGATTGCTGAAAATGATGTTCTTGTTGCGGGATTGCTGAATGCCTTCCAGCACGAGAATATTGACGTTCGGCTTGACGATCTCCAGTTTTCCGGAGCGTTGATCGTACTCGACAAAGCCTCCCATCCGCTTGACCAGTTTCTGCATCGAAGCGCTCGTGGAAGCGGGCAAGCTGTCGACGATGCGCTCGCCGCTCAGATAGACCCGCATCGCGCCTTCGCCCAGGGCCGTGCTTCCAACGCCGGCGATCGTCAGCAACAACAGGGCAGACAACCATGCTTTCTTCATGTCACAATCCTCCAGTATGTTCTGCGCCTCTCTCAGCGCGTAATTTCCCAATTTCTTTTGCATTAACTTATACGCCCAAGCCGGCAAATAGTTGTGGTCGCCCCGCAAACTTTTTTCACAATATCCACAATATCCACAGGCGGATCTCGTGCTGGAGGAAGGACTTATCAACACTCTATTCAGATAAAAGAAAAAGCGACTCGCGTGGAGTCGCTTCAGCATGCAGACAAAGTCCGAGGCGCATGGGAGATTGGGCCCGCTCGCTCGCTTGACGCCCAGCACAGAAGCGGATGAAGTCCGCTCCAAAACGAGACGCGGGGCCCATCCCTCCATGCGATGTACATTGTCTACGGCTTCGGTTGATGAATGGGTCGCTCAGATCGGCCATTCCTCCTGTCCGGACAGCCAGGTCAGATAGTCCGTCACCAGGCTGATTGCGATGTCGATCGCCCGCTCGTCCGGTTCGATCTTTGCATGATGCAGGCCGTAGGAGGTATTCACCCCGAGCCAGAACAAAAAGCCGGGGATTTCTGACAGGAAAAAGCCGAAGTCCTCTCCCGTCATCGCTTCGCTGCAGCGATTCGGCGTGATGTCCGGGCGCTGGGTGCCCACCCACTCCATGAACTGCTCCGTCAGCAGCTCATGATTGTACACCTGGCAGTACCCGCAGCCGTAATCGATGGCAGCCGTGCACTCAAAACCCGCTTCGATACCTTTGACCAGCGCCTCGATGCGGCTTTTCACCCGGGCCATCGACTCCAGCGACATCGTCCGGATTGTTCCTTCCAACCGCGCTGTTTCCGCGATGATGTTCTGCCGGGTGCCCCCTTCGATTTTGCCCACCGTCACGACGGCCGCATCGAGCGGATCGACGTTGCGGGCCACAATCGACTGCAGCTGCGTCACCAGATGGCTGGCCGCCACCACCATGTCGTTTGCCTTGTGGGGAAAGGCCGCGTGCCCCCCTTTGCCGGTCAGCTCAATCATCAGCTCCGAGGTGTTGGCAAACAGGATACCCGGCTTGGTGGCGATGTGTCCCACCGGGTACTCCGGCGCGATATGCAGCGCAAAGATGCAGTCAGGCCGCCACTCAGCAAATTCTTCGCTCTCCATCATCGGCTTGGCGCCGCCCGGTCCTTCTTCGGCCGGCTGAAACACGAAGAGCAGATCGTCATCGACGGGATGGTGCACAAAATGGGTCAGAATGCCCAGCCCGATCGCCATGTGCATGTCGTGGCCGCAGGCGTGCATGTACCCCTCGTGCTTGGAGCGGAACGGATAGGTCGTCTCCTCCCGGATCGGCAGACCATCCATGTCCGCCCGCCAGGCGATCGTCCGCCTGGGATGAAGCCCGCGCACCCTGACGAGAATGCCGGTGCGCCAGGTCCTGATCTGCAGGCGCTCCTGCGGCAGCCGCTCCAGATAGTCCAGCAGGTAGCGCTGCGTTTTGTACTCCGCAAAACCGGGTTCAGGTATTTGATGCAAGTCGCGGCGAATCTGCACAAACGCAGAATCGGTCATCCCTCTACACTTCCTTTCCGGTGCCGAGCGCCGTCAGCTGACGGGCAAACTCGTCGATAAACCGGTCCACATCTGCCCGCTTCAAGGTAAGCGGAGGCAGCAGGCGGACGATCGTCTTTTGCGTCACGTCGACGAGGAAGCCCGCAGCCAGCAGGTTTTGCTGCAGCCGGGCCGCTTCTTCGGGTGTAACGTTCAGCGGAATGCCCACCATCATCCCTTTGCCGCGCAGTGCATGAAGCTGCTCCGGCAGGCGGTGTCTCAGCTCTTCCAGACGGCCCCACAGGTAGCCGATCACGTCGCTCACCTGGTCACAAAAAGCCGGGTCGAGCAATTCGTCCAGCACCGCATTGCCCAGCGCGGCGGAGAGCGGCGAGGGCGCAAAGGTGGTGCCGTGATCCCCCGGCTTGAACAGATTCATCAGCCGTTGGCCGGCGATCACCCCGCCGAGCGGCAGACCGCCGCCCACTCCTTTGGCAAACAGGATCAAATCAGGCGTCACTCCGGCGTGCTGATACGCGAACAGACGACCCGTTCGTCCCATGCCGGTCTGGATTTCATCCATGGCAAACAGCACGCCCTCTTCCCGGCAGATCGCCTCCGCTTCCCGCAGAAACGCTTCGGAAAGCGGCACCACACCGCCGGAGCCGAGCACCGGCTCCATCAGGAGGGCGGCTGGCTTTTCGCTGCGGCAGACGGCGCGAAGCTGTTCTGCGTCTTCTGCATCCAGCTCGTAGACGGGAAAGTCAGGCTGGGGAAAATCCTGATAGACATGGGGCTGCCGCGTCAGCCGCACCGCTCCCAGCGTGCGCCCATGGAAGCTATTGCGCAGGACGGCGATACCCGACCGGCCGGCCCCCTCCGCTTTTGTCCATTTGTGAATCAGCTTGATCGCCGCTTCCGTCGCCTCCGCCCCGGAGTTGGAGAAAAAGACCTTGCCGGGGATGGTGTTGTCGATCAGCCGCTGTGCCAGCCGGATCGCCGGCGGGTTGAGAAAGATGTTGGAGATGTGCAAAAACCGCTCGCCCTGCTCCCGGAGCGCCTGGACAATCCGCGGATGTGAGTGGCCGAGAACATTGACGGCCAGTCCGGTAAACAGGTCAAGATACGCCCGGCCGTCGGTGTCGTACAGGTAGTTGCCCTCTCCTCTGGCGATTGCGATCGGCAGCCGTTTGTACGTCGGGACGATGTACTGTTCGTCGAGTGAACGCCAGTCCGTAGCCATCTTCTCACTCACGCTCCTACAGTTGCCGCAGCTCCTGCTTGATTTCCGTCTTGGAGCGTGTCTTTTCGTCGATCTGCTTGATGATGCGCGCCGGAGTGCCAGCCACGACCACGTTCGGCGGAACGTCCTCGATGACGACCGCACCAGCAGCCACGACGGAACCTTTGCCGACGCGAACGCCTTCCAGAATTACCGCGTTGGCACCGACTACCACGTCGTCTTCAATCACGACAGGCTGGGCGGACGGCGGTTCGATCACGCCTGCGATGACTGCACCGGCACCGATGTGGCAGTTTTTCCCGATAGTGCCGCGGCCGCCGACCACCACGTTCATGTCGATCATCGTTCCTTCTCCGATGACAGCGCCAATGTTGATCACGGCACCCATCATGATGACGGCGTTGTTGCCGATGCTCACCTGGTCGCGGATGATCGCGCCCGGCTCGATGCGCGCCTGGATGCCTTTCGTGTCCAGCAGCGGAATGGCGGAGTTGCGGCGGTCGCTTTCCACCACGTAATCGGCGATTTTATCCTTATGCTGTTGCAGCACCGGCTCGATTTCCTTCCATTCGCCGAAGACCACGCCCGTGCCGTTGCTGATAAACGTTTTGGCGCTTGGGCCGAAGTCGATGCCGTCCAGCTCCCCTTTCAGGTATACCTTCACCGGCGTTTTCTTTTCGCTTTTTTGAATAAACGAGATAATTTCATGCGCATCCATCATGTTCACTGTGAATCTCCTCCATCACATGTATGTGAAAATGTAGAAAAAGCAATGAGTGCAGACGCTATCCTCATTGCTTTTTTGATACCTGAAAGCAAACCGTAAATAGCGCTCCACGAAAGGCCGTGCCTTTCATGACAGGGCGACCGTTGTTCACGGGAACCCCAGCCCTCGCCGTCCGAGGGGTACGGCCAGAACTTCGGCGCCTTGGCCTTTCCGTCTTTCCACGCCCCCCGCGTTTGTATGGCAAGACGTACTCTTCCGCAGCGCACCTCTATTTGTTAATGGTTATGGAATTTCCTTTTACTCTATCAAAATCCTCCCCGGGTGGCAACATCTGAATGAAGAAGAAGCGAAACATAATAGTTGACAACGATAATCATTTTCATTATCTTGTAATTGAAAATGATAACCATTATCTATTCGGAGGGCTTATGAAAACGATTATTCTCGTTTATGCAAGCATGACAGGAAACACCCGGGAGATGGCCGATGCGATCGTCGAGGGCATTCGCTCGGCGGGAATCGAACCGGAGGTAAAGGAAGTGCTGGACTGCTCCGCTTCCGATTTGGCCGACTATGACGGCATTGTGCTTGGTGCCTACACGTGGGGAGACGGAGAACTGCCAGACGAGTTTCTGGATTTTTACGAAGAGATGGAAGGGCTTGACCTGCGGGGCAAAAAAGCGGCGGTATTCGGCTCTTGCGACTCCGGCTACGAAAAAGTGGGAGCCGCCGTCGACATTCTGCTGGAAAAAGTAACTGCGCTGGGCGCAGACGTCCCGTTGAACGGGTTGAAGGTGGAACTGTCCCCGTCCGCCCAGGAGAAGGAAACCTGCCGGGAATTCGGACGTTCGTTTGCACAGTCGCTGATGTAGCAAAAGAGCGCTAGCGCCCCATCCGTACGGTTCCGGCCAATCTGCCAAGCCGTCTTTTCAAAAAGGACGCATACGTGATACACTGGCGGTCCAGATTCTATCAAGAGGATAAGGAGGACCGCCCCATGTCTTCACAGGCACCCAGCGTGTACATCCGCCCCCTGACGGCAAATGACGCACCGGCCCTGTTGGACCTGCGCGTTCGCAATCAGGCGTTTCTTCAACCGTTTGAACCGATCCGTCCCGCGTCGTTTTTTACCCTGGAGGGACAGCGGAAGCAGCTGGCGTCCGCCGAGCGCGACTTCGCGGCGGGTACCGCCTACGCATTTGGCGTTTTTCTGCGTGAAGGCGACGAGCTGATCGGCCGCGTCAACCTTACCAACATCGTGCGTGGCGCCTGGCAAAACGCCACCATCGGCTACTTTCTCGACCAGTCATGTGGCGGACGCGGCTGTATGACGCAGGCCGTCCGGCAGGTGCTGGATTTTGCGTTTGCCAAAGCCGAACTGCACCGCGTACAGGCGGCGGTCATGCCGCGCAACACGGCCTCCATCCGCGTGCTGGAAAAGACCGGCTTCCGCCGGGAAGGGCTGTCGCTTCGGTATCTGCAGATCAACGGCGTCTGGGAAGACCACCTGATCTTCGCGATCACGAGCGAGGAGTGGGCGTAAAGCGGCCAGTCCCGTGCCGCCCTGGCAGCGGGAAAGCCGGAGCGCACGGGACATCCTGCCCGTCAGGTTCCGGCTTCTTCCTGCCTCAGCCGCTCCAGAATCCGCCGCTTGCGGTACAGCATCCGGCCCGTTTCCGCCACATCCTGCACGGTGGAGCGGTTCAGGTAAGCGCCAAACAGCATGCCCGCCACCGGTACCATCTGAAACAGCTTTTTCCATCCAAAGTTTTCCGTGTACGTCACCACCACTTCCCGCCAACCCTGCAGTTGGGCAATGACATCCCGCTGTCTTTCGGGCTCGTCAAAGCGGGAGAGCTCCTCCAGGATCGCGCGCTTGCCGACAATGTCGGAAGAGGCAAATTGCAAACATTTGACGATGAACAGCCGCTCCCGTTTTTCCTCCGGGCGGTATCCGTAACAGAGTGCCATCTCCTGCAGCACCTTGAGCGAGGTGCCCAACAGCAGCGGAACGTCGATCGCCAGGGTGAACAGGCCGCCCAACCCCGTTGTCGCTCCCTGCACCGTGGCAAATGCGGCGCGGGATGACACTATTTCCGCTGCCACCTGGTCCATGCTGGCCAGCGGCAATCCCTTGACGTCCTCCTGCTTGGGCCGTCCCTTCCCCTGCTGGGCCTCCTGAAACCGCGCATACACCGCCTCATCGCTTACCAGATAGGTACCCCCCTGTTCCAAAAAGGCGGCCATTTCATCGACAGCCGTCCCCAGCTTTTCCCTGACGACGGCAGGCGTAATGCGGTCCAACAGCACAAACGGCAGCCGACCCAGCTTTTCCCAGAACCACAGGTCCTTCTGATCCCGTTCCCACGCTTCCACTTCGTTCAACGCCCGCAAGAGCATCTCTCTCGTCTCCATGCTGACTCTACTCATCTCCTTACCCGCGCGTCTGCCCCTCGCTGCCCGGCTGTGCGGCCGTTTTACGTAACCGGCAGCGGGTGCGCAGCATCGCTTTTGCAAAGGTCTCCAGTTCTGCGAGAGACGCAAATCCCTCAAAGACCTCACATCGTTCTACGATCCCCAGCTTGAGATGTTTCACCGCGCCGTCCTCCAACCGGAACCCCAGCTTTTCCAATACGCTGCGCTCTTCGTCGGTCACGATTTTCTCTCTCCTTTCCGGCTATGGGGCGGTTTTCCGCTCCTGCCTGCCGGCCTCTGTCTGGCACAAGCGGGCGATGCCCTCGCGGCACACGCCGTATTCGTACCAGGAGCACCCGGCGCAGAGGAAGGCCAGATCGTCCGGTGCCACCAGGCGGCGGGTGCGCTCCACCAGTTCCGACTTGAGGTAGACCTCTCCCGCGGTCAAGCCCAGATGGGTAAGAACGTTTCGGTCCAGCGTCTGCACGTGCTCTTCCGAATCGGGGGAAGCTTCGCACCGTTCCGCTCCCTTGTTGGGACACGCCTGGCACGCGTCGTCAAAGTCCCGCACAACCCGGATGGGAAAATCCTGCCGGGGATCGCGGATTCGCTCGACGATTTCCCCCATTTTGGCGACAAACGCGGGGCTGTACCCCATCCCCTGAAACCCGTGAACGCACAGTAGATGATGGCCGCGCAGCATAATCGGCTCCATACGTTCCTCCTCCCTGCCGACATCCGGCATCTTTTCCCTGGTTTTATCGTACCGCTTTCACCATCCCGCCACAAGGCGGCTGCCGGGACAGGCATAATGCTGGCGCTGCCGGCAAACGCTAGGGACAGCCCAAATGAAAGGAGGCAGGATCGATGGACAAGCGGACGGACGAGCGCAAACCGAATCGCAATCCGAAGCACGAACCGACCATCGCGCCCGGGATGGAGATGGACGAGTTGGAAGAAAAGGCGACGGAAGAAGAAATAAAAAACGGCGACTCCACCTCGGTAACCACGCTGTATCTTGACCGAATATAGGAGCATAAATAGGTAAAAACTATATATTTCATCATTTTTATAGATTTGACGAATAACCCCTCCACTGGTACAACGATACCAAGGAGGGATTTTCCATGCATGTAGAGAACCGCTGGAACGCACGGCTGTACGACAGCAAGCTGGACTTTGTCTCCCGGTTTGGCAAAGGCGTGCTGGAATGGCTTCAGCCGCAGCCGGGGGAAACGATTCTCGACCTGGGCTGCGGAACAGGTGATCTCTGTGCCGAGATGGCCAAGGCCGGGGCTGTGCCGACAGGAATGGACCTGTCAGCCGAGATGATTGACACGGCGCGGAGCAAATACCCTGCGCTGCGGTTTTTCGTCGCCAACGCCGAGACGTTTGTGACGGAGGAGTTGTTTGACGCCGTCTTTTCCAACGCCGCCCTGCACTGGATGAAGCGGCCGGAAGCGGTCATCCGCCAGGTGTGGCTGGCGCTGAAGCCGGGCGGACGGTTCGTGGCCGAATTTGGCGGAGCGGGCAACGTGGAACGGGTCGTCCAGGCCATCCGCGCCGTCCTGGCAGACAAGGGGCGCGATGCGGACAGCTGCAACCCCTGGTACTTCCCCGGCATCGGCGCCTACACCTGGCTTTTGGAACAGCAGGGCTTTGTCATCAAACTGGCGCAGCACTTTGAACGGCCCACAGAGCTCCCGGACGGGGAACAGGGGCTGCGCCACTGGCTGGATGCATTCTGCGGCCCGTTTTTTGCCGACATGCCTCCGCAGGAAAAAGACGAAACCTGCGCGATGATCGCCGAACGGCTGCGTCCCGCCTTGTTCCGCGACGGCTCCTGGGTCCTGGACTACTGTCGAATCCGGGTCGCCGCCATCAAGCCGCCCGAGCAAAGGCCGCTGCCGTAAAGCGGATTGGCTGAACAGCAGGGCGTCCAAACAAACAACCCGCCTGCTCTGCCGCAATGGCACAAGCAGGCGGGTTTCATTTGAGCCGGAGGCGTGCCGACGCGGCCGTGCTAGAAGACGTCGCCGCCGTTCATCATCAGCACTTCCTCGCCTTCCTCAAGGCCGCTCTTGATTTCGATGAACTCTGCTCCTTCGATCCCGATCTCCACTTCTTTTGGCGTTGGCTCTCCGGTTTTTGGATCCTTCACCATGACCGTTCCCTTGCCGTCCTCCAGCACTTCGACCGCCTGCAGCGGCAGCCGGAGCACGTTTTCCTTTTTCTCGACGTAAATGTCGCAGTCGCCGGTCATGCCGTGCTTCATCTCAGCGGCATCAGTCAGCTCGATTTTCACCGCGAAGCGCACCGACTTGTCCTCTTTCGTCCCCTCTTTGGGCACGTCCACGACCTTGCCGATAAACGGCTTGTTGCCAAACGCCGTCACGTACACCTCGGCCGTCTGACCCACCTTGATGGACGGAATGTCGATTTCATCCACACCCGCCACAAAATACACGGCGCTGCTGTCCATGATGACCATAGCCGGCTTGCTGGAGTCCGGCGTCTCTCCCGGTTTGACCTCCACCTTGGTGACTACCCCGCTGATTGGCGCCGTCACCTGCTTTTTCGCGATCTCCCGCTTCTTCTGCTCGAGGGACAAAAGCGACTCTTTCAAGGACAGTTCCTTCTCCTTCAGGTCCAGTTCGGAGGCGGACATGTCCATTTTCGCCAGCAGTTGACCCGCCTTGACCTCGTCGCCGTTTTCCACTTCCACCTTGCCGACCTTGCCGTGGGTACCGGCCACAATCTCCACGTCGTCCGGGTCTTCAAACGGCGTCGCCACCTGGCTGGCGAACAGAACGCCGTTTGGATTGACCCACTGTACCTCTCCCAGGTCTCCCACGTACAGAGCTCCCGGCTTTTTCACCAGCACTTCCACGTCGTGAACGCCACCGACGCCTTTTTCCTTCTTGCCGACCAGGTCGACCTTGGTCACCGTTCCGTCGAGAAAGATCATCGACGAGGAGATAAACACTTTCACCTTTTGGCCCACCTTGAAGTGCTCTGCTTCAAAGGCGGAAAATTTTCCGGTAATCTTCAGGTGTTCGGTGTCAACCAGTTTGGCGACCACGGTATCCGGCGTCACCGTGTCTCCTTCCTTGACCAGCACTTCCTTCACCTTGCCGCCCATGGAAAAGACAATCTTGTCCTTCCGGTTTTTCAAATCGTTCAATTCCCGCTTGGCGCGGACAATGCTCAACTCCTGCTTTTGCAGCTCCAGGGCGGCGTCCGAACTGTCGATGGAGAACAGCGGATCTCCCTTGTTCACGCGCTGCCCTTCTTTCACGAAGACCTGCTCCACCTTGCCGGACAGTTCCGGTTTTACTTCCTCGCGCGCCTTTACTTCCACGGTACCAGAGGCAAAAATGGTCTTTTTCACGTCCCCCCTGTCCACGACTGCGGTGGGAAAGGAGGGCGGCTCCTCCTGAGTCTGTTCGGCTGCCGCGTCTTTGGAGCCGAGATAGTGATAGCCAGCGTATCCGCCACCGCCCAACAGGACAATGACTGCCGAAAGAATGATCCACGTTTTCTTTTTCATACTCCCTATCCCCACATTCTTTAATCAGATCGAATCGCTTGCAGCGCGCTCAACCGGGAGGCGCGGATGGCTGGGAAAATACCCGCCAGCAAACCGATGACAAACGAAAATCCGATGGCGAACAGAGACAGCCACGTCGGAATGATGGCCAGGCGCAGTTTCTCCTCTCCCTCGGGTCCGCCGAAGCCGATGTTGAGGCTGTCCATGATGCCGCCCGCTTCTCCAAAGTGGTTGACCAGCTCCACCGCTCCCCAGGCGATGCCGAGGCCGGCCAGTCCGCCAATCAATCCGATGAAGCCTGATTCCATCAGGAACAGCCAGCGTATGTTGTACACGGTGGCGCCGATCACCTTCATGATGCCGATTTCCTTGGTCCGTTCCAGAATGGACATGATCATCGTGTTGACAATGCCGATCGTGGCGACCAACAGCGAGACGGCGGCAATTCCGCCCAGCACGATCTGGATGATGAAGAAGAACTTGTTGATCTGCTCCAGTTCGCGAGCCGGCGACCAGACTTCAAACCCGCGCTCCTTTAGCGCCTGCACAACGCTCTCCACTTTTTCGCGCGATTCCACCTTCACCGTCATCTCGTCAAACTCAAAGCTGTCCTGCTTCGCAGTCTCGCGGTTGCGCCGGGTGCTGCCGCCTCCATCGCCAAATTCGTCGCCCCGGGTGCGGTTGAGCCAGTCGTTGATCTCTTTTACCAGGCTGAGCGGCGCATAGACCGCGTGTCCGTAGCGGTGGTTGTCGTCCTGCCGCAGTTGGCCGACGACTCTCACGCGGATTTCTTTCTTTTCGAAGTGCGGCTCGTCGTCGATCCGGTACTCGCGCGTCAGCACGATCGTAGCCGTCTTGTCGACGAGATTGAACGACTGAGGGGCATCGCCACCGTTAAAACCAGGGCGCATGATCTCCATTCCCCCGCCCCGTTTGGCGTCCGCGCTTCTCCGCCGCGCTTCCCGCCGCTCCTTTTCCACGTCCCGCAAAATGGTGGGAACTCGGTAGGCCACGACGATTTCCTGCGGCGATCCGCTCAGGTAGCTGCCTTTTTCCACGTCATCCTTGCGGTAGGCGGCCGATTCGTGCACGTCCACTCCGACTACCTCGACATACCCTTCTCGCCTGCCCACTTTCAGCTTGGTTTCCCCGTGTATCCGCTTGATCGGCATGACCGCCGCCACGCCGGGTATGCCCTTGATCACCCGCACTGCTTCCATGTTCAGCTTTTTCCGCTGGTCGTCCGGGATAGGCTCGTCCTTTTCGTAATTCCAATACGCCGGTTCTACGTCCAGCTCCGTCAGGTTGCCGAAGTTCTCCAGGCTTTTGACGGCATTTTCCTTCAGTCCCAGACTGAGGGCGATCATCGCCACAATCGCGGCCGTCCCGATCATGACGCCGACGGAGGTCAGCGCCGTGCGCAGCTTCATGCGCCACAAGTTTCGCCAGACGATGCGAAACGAATCCAGAAGTTTCACAGTAGGTTCACCTCATGCCCTCTCTCATGCCGGTTTGGTCCGTTTTTGCACGACCCGTCCGTCCTGCAGATAGATGACGCGGTCGGACTGTTCCGCCACTTCCTGTTCGTGCGTGACGATGATAAACGTCGTGCCGTTTTCGCGGTTCATCCGCTTCATCAACGCCAAGATTTCCTGCTCGGTTTTGCTGTCCAGATTCCCGGTCGGTTCGTCGGCAAGCACAATGCTGGGCTGGTTGACCAGGGCGCGGGCGATGCTGACCCGCTGCTGCTGCCCGCCGCTCAGTTCGTTTGGCTTGTGGTCCATCCGCCCTTCCAACCCGACGCGTTCCAGCATCTCCTTTGCTTTGGCCCGTCTGCTTTTGCGGCTTTCGCCGGCAAAAATCAGCGGCAGTTCCACGTTTTCCAGCGCGGTCAGGTTGGGAAGCAGGTTGTACGATTGAAAAATAAAGCCCATGCACCGGCGGCGAAACAGACACAGTTCATTCTCGTTCAAGCGGGAGATTTCTTCCCCATTGACGAAAATCCTCCCCTCGTCCGGTTTGGTCAAACCGGCCAGCAGGTTCAACAGCGTCGACTTGCCCGATCCGGACGATCCGCACAGGGCGACAAACTCCCCTTTGTCGACGTGCAGATTGATGTCGAACAGCACGGGCACCTTGATCTTGCCCGTCCCGTAGCTGTGATTGACGCCGTTCACCGTCAATTCGCCTGTTCCGTTGGCCATCTCGTTTTCCACCTCGTTTGTCGATACGTGTAAAATTGGCATCCTTTATCTATAGACGCAGTAACTGGAGAAATGTAACGCGACTTGGTAAATATTTTCTTGTTCACGCAAACGCAATACTTTCTTCATGAAAATGTAACACCGCGGTGATCTAATACATGCTGCTCGTTGATACAATAAAGGTGTGAAGAAAAACGAGAGAGGGCGGATAGATGATGAGAATCTATCGGTTTTTGTTTGAAACGGCGTCACGTCAATGGATTGAAATCATCAAGGCACCCAGCATGTTTGAGGCAGCCAAAGAGGCCAAGCGCCTCGCCTCGAAGCGCGCCAAGGCCATGTCCACTCCGATCACCTTCTCGTTCCATCACATTGCATCTGTCTGAAAAAGTAACCCTACATAGAAAATCGCCCACGATATCGAAACGCTTCTCCCCGCCGGAGAGGCGTTTTTTCATGGGACGAACGTATTGACACCGCCCTGGTTTTCCACTTCAATTTAGGTAGAACGTAAACGAACCGCACCATCAGTTGCGGCTGGAAAAGGGAGACATCTGCCATGACGATTCGCAAAGCGTTAACCATCGCAGGATCTGACACCAGCGGCGGCGCCGGCATCCAGGCTGACCTGAAGACGTTTCAGGAGCTGGGCGTCTACGGAATGACCGCCCTGACCGTAATCGTAGCCCAAGATCCGCACAATTCCTGGTTTCACGAGGTGTTTCCGATCGACCTCGGCACTCTGGAGAAGCAGTTGGAAACGGTTCTCTCCGGCATCGGCGTCGATGCCGTGAAAACCGGCATGCTGGGTACGACGGAGCTGATCGAGCTGGCGGCCCGGAAAATCGACCAATACCAATTGAAGAACGTCGTCGTCGACCCGGTGCTCGTCTGCAAGGGAGCGGACGAAGTGCTTCACCCGGAAGTGGCCGACAGCCTGCGCGACGTCCTCGTTCCCCGGGCTACTGTCGTGACGCCCAACCTGTTTGAAGCCGGTCAGTTGAGCCAAATGGGGGCGCTCAAAACCGTCGACGACATGAAAGAAGCGGCCAAGCGCATTCACGACAAAGGGGCGGCCTACGTGCTGGTCAAAGGCGGCGGCAAGCTCGCGCACGAAAAAGCGATTGACGTCCTGTACGACGGCCACACATTTGACATTCTGGAAGGCGAGCGGATCAACACCACCTACACGCACGGCGCCGGCTGCACCTACTCCGCCGCCATCTGTGCGGAGCTTGCCAAAGGCAAATCGGTGCGCGAGGCGGTAGCGGTAGCCAAGGCGTTCATCACCGAAGCGATCCGCCATTCTTTCCCGCTCAATCAATACGTCGGACCGACACATCACGGCGCGTACCGCAGCCTGCAACACAACTGACAGCAAAAAACTCCAATCCGTCCGCTGCTTCGGACAGATTGGAGTTTTTTTGTGTTACGCTTCCTTTTTGATCGCCAGCTCCACCGGCTGCTGTGCAGAACCCGGTTTTTTTCGCATCGAGCTGACCGTGTACACGAACAGCGCGCTCCAGATCAAGCCGAAGCTGACCAGGTGAACGCCGCCAAATGTTTCGCCAAACAGGAACACCGCCATGAACAGCGAGATCGACGGGGCCAGGTACTGGATAAACCCCACCGTGGACAGCGGCAGCAGCTTGGCCGCTTGAGCGAACCAGAAGAGCGGCAAGGCCGTCGCCACGCCAGACAGCGTCAACAGTGCAATCTGCCAGCCTGTCACGTGGGAAAGCGTGTCCGTCCCGCTGACGTGCAGCGTCACCAGGTACCCCAGCGCCACCGGAGCCACCACCAGCGTTTCCCAGGCCAGACTGATGATCGCGTCCGTTTTTATCAACTTTTTGACCAGCCCGTAGCAGGCAAACGTCAGTGCGAGGGAAATCGCGACCCACGGTACCCTGCCGTAGTGCGCGGTCATCACGGAAACGCCGGCTGCGGCCAGCGCAATCGCCATCCATTGCCCCTTTCCCAGCCGCTCTTTGAGGAACAAGACGCCAAAAAGCACGTTCAGCAGCGGGTTGATGTAGTACCCGAGGCTGGTTTCCAACACGTTGCCGTTGTTGACCGCCCAGATGAAAATCAGCCAGTTGGCGCTGATAAACAGCGAACACAGGAGGAGCGCCCCTCTCTCCTTCGCCGTCGAAATCGCCTTTCGCATCTGCAGCCAGCGCTTCGTCACAAACAGCAGTACGGCAACAAAAACGAGGGACCAGACAATTCGGTGGGCGAGAATCTCCCACGCGGCCATTTCCTGAAACACCTTCCAATAGAGCGGCAGCAGTCCCCAGGCCAAATAGGCCCCCACCGCGTAGAAGACACCCTTTCTCATCTCTCCAGCCTCCATGAATTATTTGCTCTGTCATCTCTAGTGTAGCTGAAGCAGGCCGGAACAGCTATCTATTAACATGCAGCATATTGGCCGGGAGAAGGCACATGCTTGCACGCCACGGCAGTTGTTTAGCATGGTAACGAATCATCACAGCAGTATGATAAAGATATGTGTAAAATTTTATTGTATCATTTCTGAATCTCATGTACAATAATTTTCGCATACTTATGTTTTGTCACAAGAAAGGAACGTTTGCTTATGAGTTACTGGCGATCCGTGCTGCTCGTCCTGGCCGGCGCGTGCAGCTACGGCGTGCTTTCTGTCATCATGAAATCCGCCTTTTCCGCCGGTTTTACCCCGGTCGAATTAAGCGGCGGGCAGCTTGTGTTCGGGACGCTGATCATGTCCGGCGTCGCGCTGTTCCTGTCCAGGCAGCGGTTTCGGCTGCGCCACCTGCTGATCCTGCTGCCGTCCGGCCTGATGATGGCCGGCACCAGCCTGTTTTACCACCGGGCGGTCAGCGAAATCCCGGCCTCGCTCGCCATAGTGCTGCTGTTCCAGTTTACCTGGATTGGCGTGCTGATCGAGTGTATTGCCGACCGCAAGTGGCCCGGACCGGAAAAATGGGCCTCGCTGGTCCTCCTCGGCATCGGCACCGTGCTGGCCAGCGGCCTGATGGAATCCGGCCTGCATGACGTCAGCGCCACCGGTCTCATCTATGGTCTATTGTCCGGGTTTACGTTTGCGATGGTGATCTTTCTCAGCGGACGGCTGGCGCCGGACGTGAACCCGTATCTGCGCAGCGCCGTCTCCATTGGCATGGCCGCGCTCTGCCTGTCGCTGGTCTATCCGCCGACCTTCCTCATCAACGGCAGACTGTGGGACGGATTGCTGCCGTACGCCCTGCTGGTGGCCTGCTTCGGCTCAGCCATCCCGATTCTCTGTCTGTCGATTGGCGTGCCGCGTATCGGCAACGGATTGGCGACCATTCTCAGCGCCGCCGAACTGCCGGCAGTCGTGCTGCTCTCCAGTCTGGTGCTGCACGAACAGGTCAGCCTCTACAAGTGGAGCGGTGTGCTGTTGATCCTGGCCGCCATTGCCGTGCCGCAGATCAAGTGGAATCGGCTGTTCCATCCTGCCCGAAAGCCTCACCGGCATAAGATGTAAAAAAGGATACGGCAAGGCGCTGAACGGTTCAGCGCTTTTGCCTCATGCACCATGCGGGCGTGTCGACCGGATAACAGGTTGGCGCGCCTGTTTTTGTGCGCCTTCGCCCTTCCATACCCCAAAACGTGGCCGCCTTGAAAAGGAAGCGGCGAACTTAAGCGCATTTACTCGTCACAATATTGCGAAAGTGAAAGAGAGAGGCGTCCGCCCGTGGAAAAGCGGCCTGGTACAGAAACGATTCAAAATCAAAAAGCCCGGCGCTTGCAGCGGTTTGCTGCACTCACCGGGCTGTGTGAACATAGATGGTGCGGTCGGCGAGACTCGAACTCGCACGGGTCGCCCCGCCACCCCCTCAAGATGGTGTGTCTGCCAATTCCACCACGACCGCATGTGTCTGGGTTGGGGACGTCCTTTGATGAATAAAAAAATGGGGCGATCGATGGGAATCGAACCCACGAATGCCGGAGCCACAATCCGGTGCGTTAACCACTTCGCCACGATCGCCATGTACATATGGTAGCGGTGGAGGGGCTTGAACCCCCGACCTTTCGGGTATGAACCGAACGCTCTAGCCAGCTGAGCTACACCGCCAGAAACATTTGGAGCGGGTGATGGGAATCGAACCCACGCGACCAGCTTGGAAGGCTGGGGTTCTACCACTGAACTACACCCGCACGCGTTATCGGCCAGCGCAGCAGATCGGATGCTGCTCTGCGCCGCCCGTTGCTGATGAGAATAAGAATGGTCGGGAAGACAGGATTTGAACCTGCGACCTCTTGGTCCCGAACCAAGCGCTCTACCAAGCTGAGCCACTTCCCGACGTGGAGGTGAGACACGGGCTGTGCCAACTTCCCACCTCTTGCTATGGCGTGCCCTGAGAGATTCGAACTCCCGACCTTTTGATTCGTAGTCAAACGCTCTATCCAGCTGAGCTAAGGGCACAAAACGATGTAAGAGATTGCACTGGAGCGGACGACGGGGCTCGAACCCGCGGCCTTCGCCTTGGCAAGGCGACGCTCTACCAGCTGAGCTACGTCCGCATGTTAATACCTTCTGAGATGTAACAATCAAGACATTTTGTATGGTGCGGTCGAGAGGACTTGAACCTCCACGGTGTTGCCACCACTAGAACCTGAATCTAGCGCGTCTGCCAATTCCGCCACGACCGCATATGTCATTGTACCCGTAAAGGTGGTGGAGGCTGACGGGATCGAACCGCCGACCCTCTGCTTGTAAGGCAGATGCTCTCCCAGCTGAGCTAAGCCTCCGCTCCGTCCGCAAAGTGAACGGAGGCTTCTCAGCGAATCCGTATGCTTTGCGGGGTCCCCCGGACAGCGTCCAGGGGGATTTTTCTATGGTGACCCGTAGGGGATTCGAACCCCTGAATGACAGCGTGAAAGGCTGCTGTGTTAAACCACTTCACCAACGGGCCAGGTGATTGATGGCGGATGGAGTGGGATTTGAACCCACGAGACGAGTCATCCCCGTCTACACGATTTCCAATCGTGCTCCTTCGGCCTCTCGGACATCCATCCAGATCGTTTTTGCCGTTCTCTCATCGGCAAGAATTAATCTATCACATCTCAAAAGCTTTTTCAAGTGGTATTTTAAAATTTTTTTCTGGTTAAAAGAGAAGATGTTGGCCTCGTGCTTATTTCATTGTATCGATTCCGCTTATGAAAGGCAACGCAAAGGCCCCCTCGCTAACAAGCACAAAGGGGCCTTTTTCGCCCAACAGCGGGAAAGCAGTCTCGCCGTCACCCGGCCGATACGCGCTCTTCTCCCCGGCTTACACGCGGTCGATCGCTCCGTATCTGCGGACATCGTCTGCGGTGATCCGCGCCAATTGATTCAAAAACTCGATCTGAAATTGTCCCGGGCCTTCCGCTCCTTTGCCGGCAGCTGCCACTTCCGCCGCCACGCCATAGCTGACGAGTGCAGCCGCCCCCGCAAGCAGCAGGTCTTTCTCCACCGCAGCAAACGCCCCCAGGACGGATGTGAGCAGGCAGCCCGTGCCCGTTACCTTGGTCAGGATGGGATGGCCGTTGCGGATGAGGTAGGTGGTGCAGCCGTCCGTGATGACATCCGTTTTCCCCGTAATCGCGACGATCGTGCCCAACTGCTTCGCCGCCGACTGCGCGAGCGAGACTACATCGCCGCTCCCTTCCCCCGCATCGACGCCTTTGATCGTCCAGCTCTCGCCGATCACATGAGCGATTTCCGCAGCGTTGCCGCGAATGACGGACACCCGGACCTCCCGCATGATCGTTTGCGCGGTTTTCGTCCGATAGGCGGTCGCCCCCGCTCCCACCGGGTCGAAGATGACCGGCACGCCGTGCTGATTGGCCGAACGGCCCGCGATCAGCATGGCCTCCACCTTTGCCTCATTCAGCGTGCCGATATTGAGCACCAGCGCGCCGGCGATTTTGGCCATGTCCGCCACTTCTTCCTTGGCGTACGCCATGACAGGCGAAGCGCCCAGGGCCAGCAGGCCGTTGGCGGTAAAGTTGGTGACGACGACGTTGGTGATGTTGTGGACGAGGGGGTTGGCCTCACGCACCTTCACCAGCGTATTCCCGATGTCTTGCAGCAATGTCATGAAAAGCGCCTCCTGATCCTTTGTTCGGTTGTCTTCTCATTATCTCACAAGACCGAGGCGTGAGACAGACAAGCACGCACGCAAGCTGCCGTTTTGCCGTGAAAAAACCCCTCGCGGCAAACAGCGATACGCGCTGTATTACCAGGAGGGGTTCGCGTTGGATGGACCTGCCGGCATTTACCTCATCCGGTCTGAAACTGGTTTGGCATCAATGATCCGGCAGGGTAAGCGAACGCGATATGCTTTTTGTTTCCGATTCGTCGCCATCATCTGCCCGGCCGCTTGCAGCGGCGGTCCAGTTGACCACCCGGCTGGCAATCGTCACCGCCAGGATCGTGTAAAGCGTTTCGCGAAGCGGCAGGTACCACAGCGACAGACTGAGCACCAGCGCGTCCAGCAGCAGAAAGACCGTTCCAATCGACAGTCCGATCTGACGGCTGAGCAGCACGGCCAGGATGTCGTCCCCGCCAGTGGCGCCGCCATACCGCAAGACGATCCCCGCCCCCCAACCGGTCAGCAGGCCGGACAGCAGGGCGGCCAGCGGCATGAGGCCGCTCAGATCAACGTGCAGCGGCGAGAACCGCTCAAACAAATCGTAAAAGACGGAAAAGGCGATGGATGCAATGATGGTGTTGGCCAGAAACTGACGTCCCTTCACGTGAAAAGCGACGAGAAACAGCGGAATGTCGAGCGCCAGCGTCGTGATAGCCGGCGACAGGTCAAACGCGTACTTGGCCAGCAGGGCCAACCCGACAAACCCGCCCTCCGACAAATGGTTCTGAGCATTGATGTGATAATACGCAAATGCCAATACAAACGCGCCGAACACAATCCAACACAATTGGCGAACGTACGCAACTGCTCTCCTCATCTGAGATTCCTCGCATCGTAAACCGTTTTGGCGCGGGCGCCCTTCCGGCTACGGAGGAACTCCTGACGATTCGATCTCGTTTCATATCCATTATCTCGCTTTCGTAGCAGGTTGGGTCGCCCAAGAGACGATCAACAGCTACGTCGCTAGATGTAGGAGAGGTCATAACGTTTCCAGATGGTCTTATACGGACCCATCGGTATCAAGATCCTTTCCTGTTTGATGGCTCCATTTTACCATAATCAGGGGGGAGGCGTCGAACGGCCGGAAGGCGCAAAAAGCGGCGACTTCGCGGAAAAAACCGCCCTTTTCCGTGTTTGGACTGCAAACGTCATTGATCCCCGCAGATTTCCGCTGTTTCCGTTGTTTTTGGCCAGATGTTTGCCCCTTGTCCGCGCCTCGTTTTGGAGCGGACATGATCCAGGCCCCCATCACCCATGCGCCACGTACTTTGAGTCAGCGTACACCTTCCCCGCTGCGGCACTGTTGGATATAGCGTTCGATCTGCTCCACCGTCGGCATCGCCTCCGAGCAGCTGTGGGAGGAAATGACAATCGCGGCGGCAGCAGCCCCGTATTCCATCGCCTTCGCAATGTCCCATCCCTGCATCAGTCCGTAGATCAGAGCGGCGGCATAAGAATCTCCCGCACCAAACGTCTTGACCACCTTGGCCGGAAAAACCGTTCCCGTATAACACTGGCCGTCGTTGGTGTACGCGACGGAACCGTTTTTCCCGTGTTTGATCAAGACGATTTTAGCCCGGCAGTCAAACCATCTTCTCGCCGTGACGGCGTCATCGTGCCGGTCAATGCGATCGAAGTGTTCCATCCGGTCAAATTCTTCCCGGGTGCCGATCAGGACGTCACACTTTTCGGCAGCCAGCTTGTAGTAGATCGCCGTTTCTTCCGCAGAAGTCCACGTGTACGGACGGTAGTCGAGATCAAAAAACGTCACGACGCCGTGCCTATTGGCGTAATCCAGGGCGAGAAACACCGCTTCACGCGACGGGCTCTTCGCCAGCGCCGTGCCGGTGATCAGGATCGCTTTGGCATTTTGAATCGTCTCTTCCTTCACGTCGTTGGGTTCCAGCCGCAAATCCGCGGTATTCTCCCGATACATCAGGATGCTGCAATCGGTCGGGCTTTTGATTTCGGTAAACGTCAGCCCCGTTACGCTGCCCGACCGGTCGACGATTACCTGGGAGGTGTCAATCTGATTCTGTTTCAGGTAATTGACGATAAACCGCCCCATCTGATCATCCGCCACCCGGCCGATAAACCCCGTTTTCATCCCCAACCGGGACAAGCCGATGGCGATGTTGGCCGGGGAGCCGCCCACGTATTTGGTAAAGGTCATCACTTCTTCCATCGGGCGGTTGATCTCATTGGCATTCAGGTCGATGCACAGCCTGCCGATCGCGATGAAATCCATCGGCTTGCGGCTGTCAAAGGTCAGATTGTTCATGGAGCATCCCCTTCCCTTCCATCCTGCCGGCTGGCCATTTTGCTTGCCATTACCCACTCATGGGCCGGATCGTTCTGAAATTTCCACGTACGTACCGGTCCCGCCATGACGTTTAAATAGTAGACGTCATAGCCGGGCGGGGCGGAAACGGGGTGATACCCTTTGGGGACCAGCACCGCATCGCCATCGTGCACGGTCAGCGTCTCGTCCAGTGAGCGGTCGTCCGTGTACACGCGCTGTACGGCGAAACCGTGACCGGGATTGATTTTGTAGTAATACGTTTCCTCCAGATAAGATTCATGCGGCAGATTGTCCTGATCGTGCTTGTGCGGCGGATAGCTGGACCAGTGGCCTTCCGGTGTGAACACTTCCACCACCAGCAAACTGTCCGCCGGCTGCCGCTCTGGCAGAATGTTGTGAATTCTTCGCTCGATGTTGCCCGCTCCCCGCTGCTCAACGCCGACGTCGGCGGGAGAAATCAGGCGGGCGGGGTACGTTCCTTTCCCCGGCGCTATGCAGACCGCCAGTTCCACGTCCGTTACAGCTGTTACTTCGCAATGGTCGCCCGGAGGGACGTACACGGCATACGGCGGTACTTTTTCAAAAACGTTCATGCGCTGGCCGATGCTTTCCCATGCTGCGCGGGCGGTGGCGGCATGAGCGATGCCCGTCAACAGCACGATGCACACTTCCTGATCGCCGGTATGCTTTTTCAGTGTCTGCCCTTTTGACAGCGCGTACACCTCAAAGCCGATGTATTTCCACCCTGCCGATTCCGGGGTAACGCGCAGCACCAACCCTGCTTCGTCCGGTCGGGAACCGGGAACAATCAGCGTACTCATCGTCTCCCTCCTATCTCTGCTTCGCCGCTGACCGAATCGTCGCCTCGAGATATTCTTTTGCCCGCTGCGCATACGTGTAGGGATGAGCGACAGCCGGGTCCTGTTCCGCTTCGACAATCAGCCAGCCCGTGTAGCCGTTTTCCAGCAGCTTCTGTATGATCGGCGCAAAGTCAATGCAGCCATCGCCCGGCACCGTGAACATTCCCAGCTTTACCGCCGTGAGAAAATCCAGGTTCTGCTGCCGGACATGCTCCAGCACATCCCGGCGGACGTCTTTCAGATGGACGTACTGGATTCGCTGTCCGTGCTTCTCTGCCAGTTTCAGCGGATCGTATCCGCCGTACAGCGCATGCCCGGTATCGAACAGCAAATGCACCAGGGCCGGGTCGGTCGTCTCCATGAGCCGATCGATCTCGTCCGCCGTTTCCACCACGGTGCCGGCGTGGTAATGATAGACGAGCTTCATGCCGTGTTCCCGGCACAGGCGGGCCGCCCGATGCAGTCCCTCCACCAGCGACTCCCACTGGTCATCCGTCAGTTTGCGGACTGCCGTGTCGCCCGGTGCGCGCCGGGGGTCCCAATGCATCGACCCGCCCATCTCGCAGGCGATCACATGCTCGCAGCCCATTTCCTTCAGATAACGCACCCATGAGCCAAAAATCTGCAATTCCTCTTCCAGACGGTTGGCGTCCGAAAACAGCGTCGCCACAAACTTGCTGGCCAGCTGTATGCCGTACGCGTCCAGTTTGGCCTTCAGCGCCGCAGGTTCCTGCATGAACAGGCGACCCATTTCAGTGGCAACATAGCCGAGTGCAGACATTTCGGACAAAACCTGATCCTGCGTGTAATGGTCGCCGAGGCCGGGAATATCGTCATTCACCCAGCCGATGGGGGCGATTCCGATGCGAAAGGGATTGGGTTGACTCATCTTGCACACCCCGTTTTTGGTTTAGTATGGTCGTGCGTGTTTTAGGTTCGCTTCCTTTTCCCGATACGCTGCCCTCACCGCAGCGTTGTGCGAAACCCCCGCGATGCCGACATGCCACCATGCTTCGTACCCGCCGGTCATCGTCTTTGGCAGCACCTTGATGTCGAGCAGGGTAGACACGGTTTGCCGTTTCGCGTCTGCGATGGCTGCCCGCAGTTCATCTGTCGTCCGCACACGGTATGTTTTTACGCCGTATCCGGCGGCGCTGCCGGCGTAATCAACGGTCATCAGGCGGCCGTCCAGGCGACCGGTTTCCGGGTTCCGGTAGCGGAATTCCGTCCCGAAGCTGCCCATGCCGTTGCCCATTTGCAGGTTGTTGATGCACCCGAACGAAGCGTTGTCAAACAGCAGCACATTGATTTTTTTGCCTTCCTGGATGCTCGTCAGCAATTCAGAATGCAGCATCAGGTAGCTGCCGTCCCCCACCATGGCATAGACTTCTTTGTCCGGTTCGGCCATTTTGACGCCCAGCGCCCCGGCGATTTCATACCCCATGCAGGAGTAGCCGTATTCCATGTGATAGGTGTTCGGCCGGCGGCATTCCCACATCCGCTGCAGGTCGCCGGGGAGGCTTCCCGAGGCCCCGACGATGATCGCGTCCTCCTCAATCAAGGCGTTCACCAGGCCGATCACCTCGGTTTGCGTCAGGCAGGATTGGAAGGTGTCTGCGAATTCGGGCAGCACCTGATCGAGCTGGCCGGCCACTTCCGGCGTGAACCCCTGCTTCCGGTACTGAATGCTGCGCAGACGGTCCAGCTCTTGCTGCCACGCCTGTTTGGCCTGTTCGATCTCATCCGTGTACCCGGACCGGTATCCGATCCGTTCCAGTTCGGTTTCCAGCGCGAGCAGGGCCAATTTGGCGTCAGCGACGATTTTCACCGCGTCCAGCTTGCTCGCGTGGTACTCGGAAACGTTGATCGTGAGCACATCCACATCCGGATGTTGAAACAAGCGTTTCGACCCCGTCGTAAAGTCGGTGAATCTGGTGCCGATTCCGATGACGACATCTGCCTCTTTGGCCATCCGATTGGCCGCGAGGTTTCCGGTCACGCCGATGCCTCCCAGATTGTACGCATGACCGCTGTCCACCGCGCTTTTCCCGGCCTGGGTCTCCCCGTACGGAATGTGAAACGTTTCGGAAAAGCGCCGCAGGGCATCAGCCGCATCGGAATAACGAACGCCCCCGCCGCAGATGATGATCGGCTTTTTCTTGTGCCGCAGCAGCTCCACCGCATCGCGCAGCGCCGATTCGCTCGGAATCCGGCGGTCGATCCGGTGGACGCGCTTTTGGAAGAAAGACTCGGGAAAGTCATACACTTCTCCCTGTACATCCTGAGGGAGGCAGATGGTTACCGCCCCTGTATCAGCCTGATCGGTGAGCACGCGCATGGCGTTGAGCATGGCGGTCATCAACTGTTCCGGTCGGTTTACCCGATCCCAGTACTTGCTGACAGCGCGGAAAGCGTCATTGGTGGTGATGGTCAGGTCATGGCCGTGTTCGATCTGCTGCAAAACGGGGTCCGGCTGCCTGGTGGCAAACGTATCGCCAGGCAGCAGCAGGACCGGTATCTGATTGGCGGTCGCCGTCGCCGCGGCTGTCAGCATGTTGGCCGCACCCGGCCCAACCGACGACGTGCATGCCATGATCTGCCGACGGTTTTTTTGCTTGGCAAAGGCCACCGCGGCGTGTGCCATCCCCTGCTCATTTCGCCCCTGGTACACTTCCAGCTCTTCCGCATATTCTTCCAGCGCCTGGCCAAGTCCCAGTACATTTCCGTGGCCAAATATGGTGAAGATTCCCTTGACGAACCGCTCCTGCCTGCCGTCCCATTCCACATACTGCTGCTGCAAAAAGGCTACCAACGCTTGCGCCGTTGTCAGTCTCCTCGTCTTCATTCCGTTCGTGTCCCACCTTTCGCATCTTGCCGGAACTCACGATTTTTGTTTCAGGATTTTCTGTTTTTCCGGGCGTCGAGAAAGACAGCGGTGACAATGATCCCGCCCTTCAAGATCTGCTGCCAGTACGAGGATACGTTGAGCAGGTCGAGACCGTTGTTCATCACGCCGATGATCAGCGCCCCGATAATGGTGCCGCCAATCGTTCCGATCCCGCCGGACAGGCTGGTGCCGCCAATCACCGCTGCGGCGATCGCGTCCAATTCATACATCACGCCCGCCGTCGGCTGACCGGAGGCGATCCGGGACGTCAGGATGATCCCGGCAATCGAAGAGAGCAAACCGGCATAGGCGTAAATCATGATCATATACCTGTCGACCGGAATCCCCGCGATCCTCGCCGCTTGTTCATTCCCGCCCATCGCATAGACGTACTTGCCAAATTTCGTTTTGGTCAGCAGGAGATAAGAAACCAGTCCGACCAGGGCAAAGATGATGATGGGCAGCGGTATCCCGAACACCGCTCCCTGGCCGATGAACTTGAACGAATCGGACAGATTTCCGATCGGTCTTCCGTCACTGAAGAGCAGCGCCGCCCCTCGCGCCCCGGTCATCATCCCCAGGGTGACGATAAACGGGGCAATTTTTCCTTTGGCAATAATCGTCCCGTTGATCACTCCTGTCAAAAGTCCGATCCCCAGTCCGACGGCGATCGGAACCACGAGCGGATAGCTGTCCGGATGCGCGAAAGTTGCGACAACTACGGACACGAGCGCGATCACGGAACCGGATGAGAGGTCGATCCCGGTGGTGATGATCACCATCGTGACGCCAATCGCCACAATGCCGACGATCGACATCTGCCTGACGATATTGAGCAAATTGCCAGATGTAAAGAACGTAGGGGACAGAATCGACATCACCAGGATCAGCGCGATCAGAATAAAAAGCATCCCGTATCGTCCGAAGAGGCGGAAGGCCGTTTCTTTCCAGCGGCGTTTTCCGACTGCTTCGGACTTGTTTGGCTTGTTTGCGATCGTCACTTCACTGTTCATCCGCACGTCCTCCAGACTTGTATGAGACTAGCTGGCGATCAGCTCGCCGGTCGCCAACTGCATGATTTTTTCCTGGGTCGCCTCCTCCCGGCGCAATTCCCCCATTTTTCGTCCTTCGTGCATTACGATGACCCGGTCGCTCACACCCAATATTTCCGGAAGTTCGGAGGAAATCACCACGATGGCTTTGCCCTTTTGGGCCAGATCGGCAATCAGTTGGTAGATTTCCAATTTGGCCCCCACATCGATCCCGCGCGTCGGCTCATCCAGGATCAAGATGTCGGGATCGTGAAGCAGCCAGCGGGCAAGCAGCGCTTTTTGCTGATTCCCGCCGCTCAGATACTTGATCGTTTGAGACAGGCTCGGCGTCTTGATGGCCAGCTGCTCACACTGCTGCCGACAATCGGCCTGGATTTGCCCGGCATTGAGAAAGCCGCAGGTTGTGTAGCGATCGATGTTCACCGTGATCATGTTGTCCTGCACCGACAGCGGGAGGAACAGGCCCGTTCCCTTCCGATCCTCTGTCAAAAATCCCATCCCGCACCGAATCGCATCGCGCGGCGAACGAATCGCCGTTTTCCTGCCCTTCACCACGATCTCACCGGAATCGGGAGGCACAATCCCAAATACGCTCTCCATTACCTCCGTTCTGCCAGACCCCATCAGCCCTGCAAAGCCGACAACCTCTCCCCGGCGGACTTCGAAGCTGACGTCCGCGAATTTCCCCGCTCTGGTCAGACGGTTGACCGCCAGCACGACCTCTCCGATGTCCGCACGCTTTTTCTGAAACACGTGATGCAGCTCCCGCCCCACCATCATTTCGATCAGGTGCTCCTTGCTGATGCGGTCGCTCGGCCTTGTGCCCACGTACTTTCCATCGCGCAGGACCGTTATCTCGTCCGTGATCTGCGCCAGTTCTTCCATTTTGTGCGTAATGTAGATCATGGACACGCCTTCCTTTTTCAGCGATCGAATGATGGAAAACAGATGCTGGACTTCTTTTTCCGTGATCGCGGACGTCGGTTCGTCCATGATGATCAGCTTGGCTTGGCGGGAAATCGCCTTGGCGATCTCGACCATTTGCGTATGGGCGATGCTGAGGTCAATCATCTTTGCTCGCGGGTCGATGTCAATCTCCAGCCGCTCGAACAGCCGTCTCGTGTTTTCCTCCATCTCCCTCTGCTTCACCCACCCCGTAAACCGGTAACTGGGCTCTCTTCCCAAAAAGATGTTCTCGGCCACGGTCATGTAGGGGATCGGGCTGAGCTCCTGGTGAATCATTGCGATCCCTTTGTCGAGCGCCTGTTTGACATTGGACAGCTTCAGCTCTTCCCCGTCAAAGATAATGCGCCCGCTGTCCGGACTGTACATCCCGATCAGGATTTTCATCAGGGTTGATTTGCCCGCGCCATTCTCCCCCAGCAGGGCGTGTACGGTCCCTTTCCTCACCTTGAGCTGTACGCGGTCCAGAGCTTTTACTCCCGGAAATGCCTTGGAGATATTCTCCATTTCCAGGATGTACGTGCTGTGCATGACGACTCCCCCCGCTTTACTGCCATTTTTTCATGTACTCGTCCACGTTCTCTTTGGTTACCAGTTCATACGGAATCCAGTTGAACTTTTCCACCTTTTCGCCTTTGGCCGCTTTGATCGCCACTTCCAGGCCGCCTTGTCCCTGGCCGATCGCATTTTGATACACCGTCACCTGCAATTTTCCGGCTTTTACGTATTCCAACGCATCCGGAGTGGCATCGACGCCGGCCACGACGACGTCGTTCAGTTTTCCTGCCGCTTCGAGCGCCATGATCGCGCCGATGGCCATTTCATCATTGTTGGAGACAACAGCGTCGATTTGCTTTCCGGACTGGAGCCAGTTTTCCATCAAGGCCATGCCTTTGGCCCGATCCCATTCTGCCGTTCCTTCCATGACCACCTGCATGTCCGGGTACCGCTCGATGACCTGCTTGTTCCCTTCCGTTCGCTTGATCTGCGCCTCGTGCCCCATCTGTCCGTTCATGATCGCGATGTTTCCTTTTCCGCCGAGCAGTTTTGCCACTTCCTCCATTTCCATGAGACCAGCCTTGATGGATTCGGACCCCACATAGGCGGTGGCCGCTTCCACCCCGTCGTATATGCGGTTCACGACCACGATCGGCAGATTGGCCTGGTTTGCTTTTTCGACCAGATTGGGCGCGGACGTGGTATCGACGGGAATAAGCACGATCGCGTCCACTTTCTGCTGGATGAAATTCTCCACCTGGGAGAGCTGCTTGCTGGCGTCATTCATCGCATCGACGTAAATCACTTCCACGTTCTCCTGCGTTTTTTCGTACTGTTTCATACCGTCCTGCAGGTAGCTCAACCACTTGTCATCAAAGTCGGGAAGCGCTGCGCCGATCACAATCTTGTCCTTCTTGTCAAAGCCTGCCTGCTGCGCTGTCTCCTGGTCGGCTCCGCATCCGGCGACCAAGACAGCGACCAGACATACAATCAACCACCATGCACCCTTTTTTTGTCCCTTCATGAATAGCCCCCTCCTTATTTGCAGGCGATCCTGCCCGTTTGCACACCGCGTTCCATCGTAGACAGGTAGACCCGATCCGCTCTTTATTCCGGACTTCCCCCCTCGATTGTGATCTTTTTCCCGGTGTCAAATGATTGAGTGGCCGCGATGGCGATTTGCAGATTGCGT
Organism: Brevibacillus sp. NL20B1; assembly: GCF_018195675.1. NCBI lineage: Bacteria > Bacillati > Bacillota > Bacilli > Caryophanales > Paenibacillaceae > Brevibacillus > Brevibacillus sp. NL20B1. Next base: position 7,524 of record NZ_JAGTPT010000001.1, on the reverse strand, counting down.
CTGCCGTCTAATTCTGTAACGCTTGGTGTTTGCTTGTGCTGGACACAGTGGATGAAATGAGCAAGTTCCAATCGGTAGGCATCGTCAAAGCGGGTCTGAAAATCGGGGATGATCTCGTAGTGGCTGCCCTTGTGGTTCAGATACGTGATCGATTGATTGCGAAGTGTTCCAATAAACAGCGAGCCTTCCGTGCCAATGATTTCCGTGCGGATGTCGTGACCGTAGGGCGAGTTTCGGCTGGCCTCGATATCCCCTGCTGCACCGGAGTCAAATTCGACATACGTGAGCGCCTGATCCACATCGTTGTACTCTTCCATGAACGAATGCACCAGCACTCGCCCGTGTGCGGACACGGCAGTGATTTCCGCCCCCATCAGGTACCGCGCCATGTCGTAGTCGTGGATGGAGACGTCCATAAACATCCGTCCGCTGTGCTTGATAAACGAAGCGGGCGGCGATCCGGCGTCACGGGAAATTGCCTTGAAGTAAACGGGTTTTCCTATATCTCCTGCGCTGATCCTGCGCTTTGCCTCGGCGTAGGCAGGATCAAACCGTCTCATGAAGCCCACCTGGCAGATCACCCCGCTCTCCTTGATGATGTCGATGATCTCGTCCGCCTCTTCGAGATGCTGCGTGAGCGGCTTTTCCACAAACACGGGCTTGCCGTGTTTTGCCGCTTGTTTGATCATCTCGGCATGGGTGCTGGTCGGCGTCACAATAATGACCGCGTCGACATCGGGATCGGCAATGACTTCCTCCGGATTCTTCGCCCACGTTTGCAGGCCCAATTCCCTTGCAACCTGTTCCGCCCGTCCTTCCATCGTGTCGACAACACTCACCAGTTTGGCCCCGCTGATCTGATGGGTGGCGATATTTTTCGCATGGTGATACCCCAGGCGTCCCAATCCCAGAACTGCACAGCGAACCGTCATGGAATCACGCTCCTTTCCGACTGATGAATTTACGGTATATTCAGACCATTTTGCTCATTGTCCGGACCAATTCATCCGGTCCGTACCTGCTGCTTGTGCAATGCCGTCCGCAGCATCACTGCCGCTGCCTGCCCGCCTACCGTGCCGCCTGTCGCATCTCGATGCGCCTGCCCGTTTTGGCGCTTTCGTACACGGCTTCCAGCAGTTGAATCGAACGATATCCGTCTTCTGCGGTCACGGGCGGTTTTGTCCCGTGGACAATCGCGTCGATGAACAGCCGATCTTCCTCCGCGTACCCCCACTTCTCCTCCATCGGCAGTTGGAAGAAGTCGTGGACGTGTGCCGCCTGCTTCAAGCCCGGGGCGTACATCACCTTTTCCAATTCCTGTGTCGCGACAGTCGCATATGTCCCGTACACCTCCACGCTCTCAAACGGAAAGCTCCAACCGGCATGGGCGTACGTGACAAACGTGGCCACGGTTCCCGATTCAAACGTCAGCAGAATGGCAAACGTGTCCAATTCCGACTGGGAGATATGCTGTCTGCCCTCGCAGGAGACAGATTGCACTTCTCCAAACAAGTAGCGGCTCAAGTCCAGGAGGTGAAAAGGCGTTTCGTACAGGAACCCGCCGGTAACCTTCGGGTCGGCAGTCCAGGCGGGGTGCAGCAGTTCTCCCCGGTTCATCTTGAGGTGCGCCAGGTACGGGTTGACCTCGCCGGAGCCAATCAACTCCTTCACGCGTTTGTACACGGACGCATACCGGCGATTCATCCCCAGATTGTACACCGCTTTCGACGCTGCCGCCGCCTCTCTGATTTGCTGCGCTTCCGCCAACGACGTGGCCATCGGTTTTTCAGAAAACACGTGGATGTTGCGCTGCAAACACGCAAGCACCGGCTCCACGTGAAGCGTATTGGGGGTGGTGACATAGACCGCGTCAACACCGAGATCAAACAGCTCTTCCAGGCTTCCGACCGCTTTCGCCCTCCCTGCCTCCACCGCCAGGGCTGTCGCCCGTTCTTGCGAGATATCGGCCACGCCCACAATCTCCACCCGCTCATCGCGCTTCAGGATCGAGGTATGTACCTTGGCGATCCCGCCTGCTCCCAAAATGCCTACCTTTACCTGTGCCATGCAAAACGTCTCTCCTCTCTCCACACAAATCCGGGTTAACGTCAGTGGAAAGCGCTTACACTTTTCCTCCGAAAAATTGCACCCTGCTCGCTTTTCTTAGTAGACTGAACCGATTGAGAGGATGGTTTATGCCGTGAAATCACTGCGTTTATGGTGCAGGAGGCTTCCTGCCGATACTTGCGCAAGCGCTTTCTCTAATTTGCCTTCATTTTACATCCATTGCCCATTTTCTTGCAACACATTTTTTCAAAAATTTAAAAAAGAAAGAAAAAGACGCGCAGCCATCCCCTTCACGTGTGTGAAGAGGGGCAGAGCGTCTGTCTCCGGGCAGCATCGCGATGCTTATGGGAATCTACCGCCGGTCCGTCCTACTGCTGGTCCGTCTACGCAATGGGCTTTGTGGACTGGCGAATAATCAGCTCGGGCGGTAAAATGACACGCTGCTTCGTCTTTTTGTCACCTTCGATTTCACGTACCAGCAAATCCATCACCTGACGTCCCATCTCGTCAATCGGCTGGGCGATGGTCGTCAGCGGCGGATCAACAATGGACGCCAGTATCGTGTTGTCAAACCCAACGACAGACACATCGTCAGGGATGCGCAGCCCCAACTCTTTGGCTGCCTGGTAGACGCCAATCGCCAGGAAGTCAAAACAAGCAAAAATCGCTGTCGGCCGTTTGGGTGACGTCAGCAGTTCACGCGCCGCCCGCTTCCCGTCCTCCCGCGAATAATCCGTCCGGATCACCAGGTCTTCCGTAAGCTCCAGCCCATGGTCCTCCAGCGCCTGCCGAAACGCCTCCAGCCGATATTTGTCACTCGTGCGATTCATGTTGCCCACCAGGATGGCGATCCGTTTGTGCCCCAGCGATACCAGATGCTGGGCCGCCTGATACCCGCCCAGATAGTCATCGACCGCTACCACGTCGATCATCAATTCGGGGATGTCCTGCGCAATCAGCGCCACCGGCAGATTCTCCTCCAACAGCTCCCTGAGGACGCGATGATTTCTCGCGTTCGTGCCGATGATGATACCGTCGACACTTTTCTGCCTCAACAAGGACAGGTACATGTCTTCCGTATCCGGGTTGTTGTCCGTGTTGCACATCAACAGGTTAAAGCCCAATTCCCGTCCCCGGTCCTCCACCCTCCGCGCAAGCTCCGCAAAAAAAGGATTGGCCACATCCGGAATGATGAGGCCGATCGTGCGCGTACGCTTTCCCGTCAACGCGGATGCGACCACGCTGGGCTGATAGCCCAACTGTTCAATCACGTCCAGGACCCGTTTCTTCGTCTTCGCGCTGATCCGGCCGGTATTGTTGATCACCCGGGATACCGTGGAGATGGACACGCCAGCCTTTTTTGCCACGTCGTAAATGGTCGTCTTCATTTCTCATCCACTTTCCTATCAGACTTTGGCGATTCGCCATTTGGGAAAGCGCTTGCTCTCCTGTCTGTCTTCAGTTTACCGGGTCGTTTTTTGTTTCGCAATTGATTTTTGTGGGAATTTTTTAACGATTTTGCACAAAACAACCCTCCCCCTGAGCTATTGGGGGCGGGTATGCGGAGGAAGTGATACATGACAGTACGTCTCCTGTTGATGAAGTACGGCTGTTTGGCGAGCATGCTTATTGACGTTTGCGTGCTCGCTTATGCGGCTCTGAAGGCTGGATAATTTTGGAGAGATTTATCATACTCATCTTTAATGTTCCGGTAGCGAAAGCTTGCCAAGAAAATTCTCAGAGGATACGAAAAGAGAAAAGCCGAACAAGTGATCAGGTAAAACCCCTAACACTGCTCGGCCTCTTGGTCAACTATTGGAATATGTTAATTGCCTCATGCTATCGTTGGTTTTGTTTTTTTCGTCAACTTGGCGATGACTTTATTCATCAGCATCCAAAGAATAAACCCAACATACCCGCCGAATGTGTTCAAAATTAGATCATCAACATCAAAATATCCCAGCTTCGTAGTAACTTGGATAATCTCGATCGCCAAGCTAAATGCAAGGGAATAACCGAGAATTCTTAATGCGGATCTAGCTTTCGAAAACAGTACTGGCAGCAGCACACCGAAAGGCAGGAATATCAAAATATTTCCGAAGGTGTTGAAAAACCACGTATTAAAATTATAGTGCTCAAAATTCAGGAGATAGGTAATGATATTTTTAAATGGAACCAGGTTATAACGACTTGTGGGTTCAACACCCGAGGTTATTACATGCTCCCGAGAACTCAATCTAAACTCATCAAAAAAGAGTAGTTGAAGTACCACCGCAATGTAGATCAATAACCCGATCCAGGCGCACCCATTAATCCACTGCTTATAAGGAAAGATGGCATTTTCCAAGCTCTTGCCAACTTTTTCCGTATCACCAAAAGCGTTAATTGCCATTTGTATAGACTCTGACTCCGAAAAACCTTTTGCTATATACTCCGCTTTTAACTGCGTAAGATGATCCAAAAATTCAGTGTAGAGTTCATGTTTTTCTTCTTCCGAGACATCAATGTTTGCAATGATTTTTTTAAGATATGAATCGAAAGGATTCATGCGAATTCCACCTTTCTGCATGCTTGAATAAGAAGATTTATCTGATTCCATGATCGTAATTTTTCTTGCAATTCCGCTTTCCCTTCGTTCGTAAGGGAGTAGAATTTCCTCCGTCCCGTTTCTTCATTCTCTACCCAATAGGATCTCAACAATCCCTTTTTCTCCAACCGTTTCAGAGCAGGATATAGCGTTCCCTGGCTCATCAAATATTCACCGTTACTAAGAGCCTTTAGCTGCTGGATAATGTCATATCCATATGTATCCTGCCGGCCAATAATAGAAAGAAGTAGGATATCAATACTCCCCTTTAATATCTCCTTATCCATATGTTTACACCTCCTGGTAGACATTGTATAGCAACATATGTCGCTTTACAAGGTAATACGGTAAAAAAATTTTGGTGAGCATTAAGCACTCCCAACGACTGAACGCAATGGAAATGATGTTCTCCAAGAGTCGCTCGGCCGTCCCCGGGGTAATCCCTGGGGTTTTTGTTTAGCAAATATAAATGGGGTGATTAGAATCGAAATTCTCGAAACAGTCAAAGCCACATTGTGGTAAAATAGGTGGAAGTTTTAATGTTTGTGAGGAGGTTACCCTATGTTCCGAAATAAAATTTATTGGATGTTACTCCCTCCTTTTTTGGCAATTGCAGTAATACTGGCTTTTTGGTTACCTCCAAAACAAAAACCACTTACATTGCTTGTCGTAATCGTATTCTGGGCAGTGTATTATCTCTGGGATTCTTTCGACAAAAATCTTAAATCCAACAAACAACCATAATCTCCCTACACATTGGTTAATTACGATTTACCGGGGTGTGTAACCATTTTGTACAATTAATAGGCAAAGGCCATCGTAAATTGTTGAACAATTCCGTTCGTCATAACGTCGGTCATTTTAAGTGCTTGTGCTTCAATCCTGTCACTTAATGCAATGTTTTTCTACATAGTTTCCGGCGATACGGGCAGCCACTTCGCTGCTGAGCAGCCTCAAATGTTTATACAACATGTCTCTCCATTCCTCTGTGGACCATTAATTCTGCCCAGAAGGCAGCAATCTCATCCTCATTGCGAACCAACGTTTCTGGGCATCTACAGCTGCTGTGGTATTGCCTGTTTTCAGCGCCTGAACCAGTTCAGCCGCTATCGTAAAATGTCAGGCTCAACAAATCGCCAAGTCGTGCTGCGATTGCCTTTCCATAAAAAGGTTCAAGGGCGGCTGCAAAATCTGTGGGATTCCGAAGAAGCCTTTTAATGGTTTCATCCTTATCAGGTTTGTGCTTATACCTACTTTGTAAAAAGATTGGCCGTTATTCGATCGTTTTCCGTTCTGGTTTCCCCTGTTCAGCAAGTTACCGATAAAATCAAGAAATCCTTGATTTCTCAAGGATTTCTGCTGTTAGGAGTGTGGCATTCGGTGTTTGATCATTATACCAATCAATATGCGCGCTGGATTCGTGTACTTGCAGGTGTAGTACTTGCCGTTGGAATTATCAGTGGAGTCGTACTCTGGATGATTGACGAGAGACACTTCTTTCTCACCCTCGTGTCCCCTCTGGTTTACTCTATTGTCAGCAGTATCTTAATGTATGGGTTTGCAGAAATCATTGAGATCCTGTATCGGCTCTACCAGCGATTCGATGCAGTGGATAGCATCAACAGTCTCTTGAACATTTACGTGAGACAAAATAGCCGCCAGTAAAAGGCGGCTTTTCTTATGACATACCCTTCATGTCCTTTCGCACAAGCGACTTATTTTTGGTGATCATAACAATAAATTTTTCCTTTAAATCGGGCGGGATTGGCCAGGCAGTACTCTTTTACCTTTTGGGGTACTGGCTTGCCGCATATGGCACATTTTGCCTGTTCATTAACAATTGTCTTTTGAGTAAAAAGGCCGTTCCCTTTCAGACTGTCAGTATGCAATGCTCGAATTGCCGGATCGGTGATATTGGCTTGTTTTAACGCCAAATACATCTCGTCAATCTGCTCAGCCGTAAATTTGCTTTTCTTCTCTGTCAGTTTGATGTAGTTTATCTTTCGTTCAATGAATTCCGTCAACTCTATGTCATATACTATCAGGTCATTGGAAGAAATCTTCCGTAACGCTGGATCGACACTAAACGTAGCCCGTCTGGTAAATGAGATTAGGGAAACGATATCTTCTCGTGATGCGTTTGTAATCTTTCGTACGATTTCAATATGTCCGTAATTTTGGTTAAACGGATTCATCATAGTAAATCGATTGTTAACGTTCCACTGTTTGTCGTCTCGCCCTCCTTTGATCTCCCCTTGATAATTCTTCGTCTCGATAACAAAAATGGCATACGGTGTAAGGAGTACGTGGTCAATCTGAGAATAGCCAGACTTCGCTGCTGGGTTTGTCACCAGAAGGTCAGCAAGATGCTTATACTCTTTTGGCATCTGGTCCAACTGAATATTTACCTTGTACTCACCGATTTCCCCTTTTCTCACAGATTTTTTCTGCTGCTCTTGTTTATTTTTATTTTGCGTCACCTTTTTCGTGGCAGGTTCCTCTTTTTTTGACTGAAAGAGACCAAGTATTTTGGATATCAAGAGTAACACTCCTTGGAGAAATGCTATTGCTGCTCCGTAAAATTTCAATCTCAATTCTCTTCTTATTTCGCTAAGTCATCACTTAAATGAACCCTTCTGAGGTAACTCCGCTTCGATCGGCATCAACTCAAACACAATTACTTTCCGATTTTGTCCCTTGTTGTCCTTGTCCTTTACCCTATATCCAACACAGAGCATCTGACCAACGTACTTCACATACCCGGTTCGGACGTACTCAAAGAGGTGTATATCCTTCCCGTCCTTTTCATGCTCTAAAATTGCTTTATTTCCCCTGATGAACTGCATATCCCCTTCTTGTCCTTCACCGGT